>JAGYNO010000020.1 GCA_018399955.1 Halanaerobium sp.
TCAACTTCAGAAAGAGATGAAACTACTTGTACATTTTTCGTTTTCAGTTTTTCTACAACCTGGGGATTGTGAATTAATGGGCCAAGAGTATAAACTTTCAAATCAGTATTTTTTTCTGCAGCTTCAAGAACCATATCTATAGCTCTTTGTACACCAAAACAAAATCCCGCTTCTTCTGAAGTAATTACCTCCAGAATCTTCACCTCCTTTCTTACTAAAAACAGTGATAAAGAACTAAATAATTATATCTATAATGAAACTTTTATAATTAATTGCCATAACAAATCGAGCATATTAAAAATAAATTTGCTTCTTTCATCTTTTTCTCTATTTATGGCTAAATTCCTTCAATTTATAGTAAAAAATTAAAAAATACAAGAAATAATATATACATTCGACAATGATCACCTAATAATTGATTTGGTTTACAATTTTTTCTTTTATTAAATCAGCTGCTTCTTCTCTTTCCTTTTTTGATAATTTTTTCTTAGAGAATTTTTTCATATTAAATTTTTCACCAATATTAACAGTAATTCTACCTTTCCTTTTTACATTTTTTATACCAACTGGTACAATCGGAACACCACTTTTTACTGCTAACATTACCGAGCCAGCTTTTAGATTCCCCGGCTTACCTTCAGGTCTTCTTGTTCCTTCAGGAAAGAGTCCTAAAACCTCACCATTTTTCAAAATGGTTAAAGCAGTTTTAACTGCTCTAATATCATTTTTATCTCTATCCACCGGAAAAGCATCTGCTAGATAAAGAACAAATCTCATAATTGCTTTCTCAAAAAGCTCTTTTTTCGCCATAAATCTGAGGGGCCTTTTAAATACAGCTGCAAGTAATGGTGGGTCATAATTGCTTATATGATTAGACACCACTATAACTCCTCCGCTTTTTGGAAGATTATCTCTACCATTAACTTTAACTCTATAAAACAATTTAAAAACTAGATAAAGTGTTCCACTTATAAAGTGATAAATAAGTCTTTTCATTTCAATTCCACCTTAAATATATTAACTGTATCATCATGATTTGTGCTGGATTATTTCCTTGATTTTTTTAATAACTTCTTCAATGGAAAGATTTGTGCTATCAATTAATACAGCATCATCAGCTTTTTTTAATGGTGAATATGCTCTTTGACTGTCTTTTTGATCCCTATTTTTTATATTCTTCTTTATCCCTTTAATATCAACTTCAATATTTTTTGCTTTCATTTCATCGTATCTTCTTTTTGCCCGTTCTTCAAGAGAAGCAGTCAGATAAAATTTGTATTCTGCATCAGGTAATACCACAGTCGTAATATCTCGACCATCCATTACAACTTTATTTTCTTCAGCTATCTTTTTTTGCTTTTTTACCATTATTTCTCTAACTTCTTTAATTGCAGCAGTTTCAGAAACATGTGCATTTACTTCCTGTGACCTTATTTCCTGACTGACATTTCTACCATCAATAAATATCTCACCTTTTTGATTAAAATCTATATTTAAATTTTCAGCGACTTTAGTTAAGGCTTCATTATCATTAAAACCTATATTTTTTTCTAGTGCTGCTAAAGTAACAGCTCTATACATTGCTCCTGTATCTAAATGTAGATAACCCAGTTCTTCGGCAAGCAGTCCAGCAATAGTACTTTTACCTGCACCACCCGGGCCGTCAATTGCAATAACATCATTCATTATTTACACATCACTTTCTAAAAATTACAGCAATATTAATTATTCTATTAAATCAGGTCTCAGTTTTCTTGCTTTTTTTAAATACTGATGATTTAAATTTTTCTTATCTCTATCTCCATTTACATGTAATAATAATCTTATCATTTTATCACTGCTATTTTCAACCTTCATTTCCTGAAGGCAGAGAATTGGAGTTAAATTATAGCCAATTTCCCTTATTGCTTTACCAGGATATACTTTATCTAGATCATCAGTAGCTGAGGTAATAATACTTACCAGATCACTTTTATCTATATTGTTCTCTTCCATAACTTTATTCATTAATTTCTTTGTAGCATTTGATATAGCTTCTTCACTATTTGATTCAACACTTATAGCTCCTCTTAGGGCATACATCAGAAATTCCTCCTACAGTTAGTTTTCGAGTTTATTAAGTTTATGTAAAGCAAATTTTGCTGCTTCCTGTTCAGCTTCTTTTTTACTTGATCCCTGTCCAGAACCAAGACTATTATCTTCAATTTTTACAGCTACAATAAATGTTTTATTATGGTCAGGACCTTCTTCATCTATCACTTCATATTCGGGTCTTATATTCCCATCCTGCTGTATTACTTCCTGCAGCATAGTCTTATAATCCTGGATATGATTACCCTTTGCAACATTTATAATGTCCTCTTTTAATAAACTTAAAATAAAATCTCCTACAGCTGTAAATCCCTGATCAAGATATAAAGCACCAAAAATTGCTTCCATAGCATCTGCCAGTATAGAGTCTCTTTCTCTACCACCTGTCATTTCTTCTCCTTTACCTAAAAATAGGTAATCACCAAGGTTAATATTTTTTGCAGCCTCTGCTAAAATTGGAGCACTAACAACAACAGCTCTCATTTTAGCAAGTTCTCCCTCAGGAAAATTTGAGAATTTTTTAAAAATATAGGTGCTCACAGAAAGACTTAATACAGAATCTCCTAAAAACTCTAATCTCTCGTTGTCCTTAAGAGCAAGAATTTTGTTTTCATTAGGAAAAGATTTATGAGTTAGAGCCCTCTGGAGAAGCAATTTATTGTTAAACTCTATTCCTATTGCTTTTTCAAAATTTATTATATTTTCATTATTATACAAATCACTCATTTATATATCACCACCCAAAATAAATAAAAGGGATGAAAACTCCACAGAGGGAGCTTCATCCTTAAATATCATAGTATAATTAAAGAATATCTTCAAGATAACTTACAGCATCCTCCACTGTTTTAATGTTTTCTGCATCTTCATCAGGAATTTCTACATCAAATTCTTCTTCAAAAGCCATTACTAATTCAACAACATCTAAAGAATCTGCTCCAAGATCTTCTATAAATGAAGAGTTTTCAGTTATTTCATCGCTGTCAACTGCTAATTCTTCTGCAACAATATCAACTACTCTTTCTAAAATATTATCCACTCCATTCACCTCCTTTCGCTGAGTCGTCATTTAATAGACGCATGGTTGACTCTGCATTAGGGTATCGAACCCGTCACGCTGAGTCGTCAATTAATAGACGCATGGTTGACTCTGCATTTGCACATCGAGTACATCACGCTGAGTCGTCATTAACTTAAGCTCATTCCCCCATCAACATTGATTACCTGTCCATTTATGTAATTTGCCTTATCAGAAGCTAAAAATGCTACCAAATCCGCCACTTCTTCAGCTTCTCCAAAACGACCCAGTGGCACACTATTAATTATATCTTCTTTTAGATTATCTTTCAATTCATCTGTCATTTCTGTTGTAATAAATCCAGGAGCAACTGCATTTGTACATACTCCTTTAGATGCAAGTTCTTTAGCTAAAGTTTTTGTAAAGCCAAGCATACCTGCTTTTGCAGCAGCATAATTAGCCTGACCTGGATTTCCAATCAACCCAACCACAGAAGATATATTTATAATTTTTGCATTTTCTGCTTTAAGTAAATAACGTACTGCATTTTTACTGCAGTTGAAAACTCCCTTGAGATTTATATCTAAAACTTTATCCCAATCTTCTTCTTTCATTCTCAACAGCAGTTTGTCTCTTGTTATGCCTGCATTATTAACCAATATATCAAGTCCGCCCATAGCTTTATAGGAGCTTTTAACCAATTTTTTTGCTTCTTCAAAATCACTTACATCAGCCTGAACTACATAAGCAGTTCCACCAGATTTTTCAATTTTTTTTCTCAGTTCTTCAGCTCTTTTTTTAGAATTAGCATAGTTTATAATAACAGATGCACCAAGACTGGCCATTTTCTCTGCCATTACTGCACCAATACCTCTAGAACTTCCAGTAATTAAAACTTTTTTTCCTTTAAGGTTTAGCAACTATTCCACCTCTTTTGAATTTAATATATTCTATCTGCAAATTTATAATAAATAATTCTTATCTAAGAATTATATTAATACCAGAAAAGATTTAAAATATCTATCTTTTTATTAATAAATATAAATTTTATTATTCCATTAAAATTATTCTATCATAGTATAATTTTCTTCTATTGATTTTTTAGTTTCTTTAATTATTTCATCTATAATTTCTTTTACATATTTAATTTCCGCAATCATTCCTGAAACCTGTCCGGCCATTACGCTTCCCTCTTTAATATCACCATCAACTACTGCGTCTCGAAGTTTTCCAGTACCAAGCTCTTCTATTTCTTTAGGATCTGAACCTTTTTTCTCCATTTTATCTATTTTTTTAGTTAAAGCATTTTTTAGATTGCGAACTGGATGGCCTGTACTTCTTCCTGTAACAACAGCATCCCTATCTCTAGCATTTAAAATCGCTTCTTTATATTCCTCTGAAGCAGTACATTCTTTTGAGCATACAAATCTGGTTCCAATCTGTGCTCCAGCAGCTCCAAGAGCTAAAACAGCAGCAAGACCTCTACCGTCAGCTATACCACCTGCTGCAATGACTGGAATATCTACTGCATCAACAACCTGAGGTACTAAAGCCATTGTAGTCAGTTCACCAACATGACCTCCAGCTTCAGTTCCTTCGACAATTACCGCATCAACATCCAATCTTTCCATTCTTCTTGCAAGTGCGACAGATGGTACCACCGGTATAACTTTACTGCCTACTTCTTGAAATCTCTTAACGTGTTTACCAGGATTACCAGCACCAGTTGTTATTACAGGCACCTTCTTTTTTATAGCAAGTTCTATTATATCATCTGCAAATGGGGAAAGCAGCATAATATTTAATCCAAAAGGTCTATCAGTTAAAGACTTAACCTTATCTATTTCTGTTTCGATTACATCAGCTGGGGCATTACCTGCTCCAATAACTCCGAGCCCACCTGCTCGAGAGACCGCTGCGGCAAGTTCTCCTGTTGCCACCCAGGCCATACCACCCTGAATAATTGGATGCTCTATTTCAAGTATATCACATAAATCAGTTTTTACTGACATTTATTTCAACTCCTCATTCTTTTCTATCTCTTTTTTGATAAGTGATACTATCTTTTCTTTTACAGATTTTTTAGCAGCTTTAACTGCATTATACACCGCAGTTTCATCAGAACTACCGTGACTAATTATCACAACACCTTTTACACCAAGTAGTGGTGCTCCTCCATATTGGCGATAATCTATAGTTTTTAATGCTTTTTTTAAATATGGTTTTAATATAAATGCTGCTATTTTTGAAATCAGATTAGTTTTCAAACTTTCTTTAAGCAAATCCATAAAAAATGAAGCAGCTCCCTCAGTGGTCTTGAGAACAATGTTCCCAACAAAACCATCTGTCACTACTACATCACACTTATCAGTAAATATATCTCTACCTTCTATATTACCAATAAAATTTTTAATACGCTCATCTTTTTTTAAAACCTGATAACTTTCTTTGCTCAAATTATTACCCTTTGTTTCTTCTTCCCCGATATTCAATAACCCTATCCTAGGATTTTTAATATTCATTATATTTTCTGCATAAAGCTGTCCCATTAGTGCAAACTGCTGTAAATTTTCTGGACTGCAGTCTGTATTAGCTCCATTATCAAGTACCAATGTACTGCCATTTTTAGAAGGGAAATTTATGGCTATTGGGGGCCTTAATATCCCCTTTATTCTACCTACCCTAAGTAATGATGCAGCCATAACAGAACCTGTATTACCAGGTGAAATAAATGCATCTACTTTAGAATCCTTTAATAATTTAGCTCCTACGTTAACTGTAGCATTTTTTTTCTTTCTCAATGCTTTTATTGGAGATTCATCCATAGTTATTATTTCATCTGCTGTTTCAATTTTTATCTGCTTATTTCTTATATTATATTTTTTTAATTCCTGATTTATAATATCATTTCTTCCGATTAGGGTCAATTCAATTTTATTATCTTCGTTAGCAGCTCTTATAGCTCCCTTTATCAGTTCTGCTGGAGCTTTTTCTCCACTCATTACATCAACTGCTATTTTATACACTACTGCCGCCTCCCTAACAAAAAAAGACCAAAAATTCATATTATCATTTGCAAAACATTATATCTCAACCGTCGGTCAAATGCAAGTATATGTAAAGAAAAAAACAGAGATTTCCAGTTGGTCATCTCTGCTTTTTAAAAATTAAATACAATATTTATTTTCCGCTCACCTTTTTACCATCATAATGACCACATTCTGGACAAACATGATGCGGTAAAATTTCTGCATGGCAGTTTGAACATTCAACTAGAGTCGGAGCAGTCATTTTTTTATGTGTGCGTCTTTTGCGTTTGCGGGTTTTAGATGTCCGTTTCTTAGGTACAGCCATCTTCTCCACCTCCTTTAAATATTACTTTTCATAAAAATCTTTGAGTTTCTGCAGACGAGGATCAATATTATCTATCTCACAATCACAATCACCTTTATTTAAATTTTGCCCACATATGGGGCATAATCCTTTACATGTTTCTGAGCAAAGGGTTTTGATTGGTAATGATAAAATAATATTGTCGACTATTATTTCGTCTATAAAAAGTTCATCTTGATCTTCTAAATCACTTTTTAATACTTCTTCCGAAATATCAATTTTTACTGGATCTTTATATTTTTCCAAACAACGACTGCAAGTTAATACCAAGACTGCTTCAATTGAACCTTCTAATAAAAATGAATCCTGTGTATTATAAATTTCAAGATCTAGTCTAATAACATCGTTAATTTCAATCTCACGTCCAACAAACTCTAGGTCGTGAATCTCAACCTCTTTTGATACAGATTTTTTTAAACCAATTTCTCTTAAATCACTGAGGTTTATATACAATTTTGTTAATCACCCCTATAAATAGCCACATTTCATTATATAAAAAGGAGCTCTAACTGTCAAGAAAAATATATCTAAAGTGATTAATCTACCAATTCCATTGTATCTTTTGCAATTACAAGTTCTTCATTCGTTGGAATTACCATAGCTTTAACTGCAGAGTCATCTGTGGTAATAAATTGTTCTCTACCTCTACAATCATTTGCTTTTTTATCTATTTTAATTCCTAAAAATTCTAACCCTTCCAGGATTTTCGCCCGTGTATCAATCGCATTTTCACCAATTCCAGCTGTGAATACAACTGCATCAACACCGCCCATAGCTGCAGCATAAGCACCAATGTATTTCTTAACTCTATAATTGAATATTTTAAGTGCCGCTTCTGCCTGGTGATTACCATTTTCAGCAGCATCTTCAACATCACGTGAATCACTGCTTACTCCTGAGACTCCATAAAGACCGCTTTCTTTATTTAAAATAGTATCAATCTCTGAAGCAGTAATATCTTCTTTATCCATGATAAAAGGAATTATTGCAGGATCAATATCTCCACAGCGAGTACCCATTACAAGGCCTTCTAAAGGTGTAAGTCCCATACTTGTATCTACTGATTTCCCATTTTTTACAGCTGCTACACTCGCACCATTTCCTAAATGACAGGTAATAATTTTTAATTCAGCAAAATCTTTATCTAACATTGCAGCTGCTCGTTTTGCTACATAACCGTGTGATGTACCATGAAAGCCATATCTTCTTACACCATATTCTGCATAATATTCATATGGCAGTGCATAAATATAGGCTTCTTCTGGCATTGATTGATGAAAAGCAGTGTCAAATACTGCTACCTGTGGTTTGCCAGGCATAAGTTCTTCACAGACTTTTATCCCCATGATATTAGGTGGATTATGAAGAGGTGCTAAATCTGCAACATTTTCCATTTCTTCAATTACCTGATCATCAATAATTGTTGAGTGCGCAAAGGCTTCTCCGCCATGTACTACCCTATGCCCTACTGCCTCAACTTCGTCCATATCTTTTAAAACTCCATACTCTTCAGATAAAAGAGTATCTATCAGCAGTTCAATTCCTACTTTATGATTAGAAATTTCTTTTTCAATTTTAATTTCTTCACCACTGCCATTTTCATATGTTAAAAATGAATCATCAATACCAATCCTTTCTACAATACCCTTTGCGAGTACAGATTCATTTTCCATGTTAAATAATTGATATTTTAATGATGAACTACCACTATTAATAACAAGAATTTTCATTTTTTACCTCCTAGATAATTTAAATATTAATTGTTTTGAGCTTGAACAACTGTAATAGCAGTTAGATTTACCACATCTTCTACTGAACAACCTCTTGATAAATCATTAATGGGAGCAGCTAACCCCTGAAGTATAGGTCCAACTGCATCAGCCCCTGCTAGTCTCTGCACAAGCTTGTAGCCAATATTTCCTGACTGTAAATCAGGGAAAATCAATACATTTGCATCCCCATTCAATTTGCTTTCTGGTGCTTTTCTTTTGCTTACACTTTCTACAATAGCTGCATCAAGCTGTAATTCTCCATCTAATATTAATTCAGGATAATTTTTTTGTGCTATTTTAACAGCTTTTTTAACTTTTTCTACTTTTTCATGTTTTGCGCTTCCCATAGTTGAAAAAGAAAGCATTGCAACTTTTGGTTCGAATCCAAGAATATTTTTTGTTGTATCTGCAGTAGCAACAGCAATTTCTGAAAGCTGCTGAGAATTAGGTGAAGGATTTACTGCACAATCTGAAAATACAAAAACTCCTTCTTCCCCAAAACTTTTATCTTTTACAATAACAATAATAGCACTAGATACAGTAGAAATACCTTCCTTGGTTTTAACAATCTGAAAAGCAGGTCTGAGAACATTACCAGTAGCATTGGCTGCTCCAGCAACCATACCATCTGCTTTATCTGTATAAATCATCATTGTCCCAAAATAAAGTGGATCAATTACAGATTTAACAGCATCTTCTAAAGAAATATTTTTGTGTTTTCTTAATTCATAAAACTTTTCAGTGAACTCTTCTATATAGTTATTTGACCTTGGATTGATTATTTCAACACCAGCTAAATTTGCTCCATATTGAGCAGCATCTTTTAAAATCTGGTTTTCATCCCCCAAAATAATAACGTCTGCCAGATTTTCTTTTTCAACTTTTTCTGCAGCCCTAATTATCCTTTCGTCATTCCCTTCTGGAAATACAATTCTTTTTTTGTTTGAAGCTGCTTTTTCTTTGAATTTTTTTAATATATCCATTGTTAATCCTCCCCCGTGGTTTTAAATCATAAATTTGTTCTTTGATTATTAATTTGTTATTATATATATTATATGAAAGTTTATTACCTAATTATTAACTAATAATAAAAATACAAAATGACACTGAAATATTTATTTTTCAGCAGTGTTCAATTTTGTTATTTGTTTTCCAAATCTGCATAAATTTTTGAGGTGTAAAAATGAGTGTAACAGCATTAATTACAGAATATAATCCTTTTCATAATGGACATCAATATCATTTAAATCAGAGTAAAAAAATCACTAATAGTGAGCATATTATTGTCATTATGAATGGAAACTTTACTCAAAGAGCTGAACCTGCTGTTCTGGACAAATGGGCCAGAACCAAACAGGCTTTAAACTGTGGTGCCGATCTGGTAATAGAACTTCCATTAGTTTATGGAATTAGAAGTGCTGAATATTTTGCACATCATTCAATTGAAATACTTGAAAAAAGTAATTTAATTGACCAAATAGTTTTTGGTAGTGAAATTGGCCAAATAAATATATTGAAAGCAATAGCTCATGCTTTTAATAATGAAAAACCTTTTTTTAAAGAAAAGCTATCTTTTTATATAAAGCAAGGTATTAACTATCCTGAATCCCGTCAAAAAGCATTAATAGATGCATATGATCAATATAAAGAACTTAAAAAATTTGATAAAAATTTGATAAAAAATACATTAAAAAACCCTAATAATATATTAGGAATAGAATATTTAAAATCAATTGAAAAAATAAATTCTCAAATAAAAGCACATACTATTAAAAGAATTGGCCCAGAATACTATAGTGACAGAGTTGAACATTTAAGAAAAGATATTGCTAGTGCCACTCACATCAGAAATTTGATCTATAATAACAATAAAAAAAATGCTCTCAAAAAGTCCAGAAATTTAATGCCAGAAAATTCCTGGATGATCTTAAAAAATGAATTGAACAAAGGGAATTTTTCTTCAAAATCAGAAATTATAAATTTAAACAAAAAAATAATTGACCAAATTAGAAGGCTCAACCCTGCAAAATTAAGAAATTTTTCTGGTATTACAAATGGATTTGAGAATAGAATTTTCAAAGCAGCTCTAGCTGCTGGAAATCCAAAATGTCTTTTAGAAAATATTAAATCTAAAAACTATACAGAAAGTAGAGTTAAAAGAATACTTCTTCAGATATATTTCAATTTAAACAAAGAAAATATCAAAAAAATATATCATGCTGAAAATTATTATATCAGAATATTGGGTATAAATAAAGATAAAGAACACTTACTTCGAGAAATAAATAACAAATCTAGTATTCCAGTTATTATTAATCCTGCTCAGATCATAAGAAAACCTGATTTTGATACAAACGATCCCCTTACCTTATCCTTAAGTTATGATGTTTTAGCTTCTGATCTTTATGCTTTACTTTATGAAAACTGCAATCTAAGACAGGCGAGAAGAGATTATCACCAAAAACTTATCAAGATTTAAGTATAAAACTTTATTTATGCTGCTTTCTCATTTTCGAGGTATTCGATAATATCATCTATTGTTTCAACTTTTATTATTTCTAAATCAATATCAGCAGCTTCTGCTTCTTCATAATTTTCTGCAGGTACAATAAATATATCAGCACCTGCTTCAAGAGCTGCCATCATTTTATACCTAACTCCATCTATTTTACCAATTTTTCCATCTAAATTAACAGTTCCAGTTCCGGCAATTTTTTTTCCTGATGTAATATCATCAGGAGTTAACTGATTATATATTTCCATCGTAAACATACTACCGGCAGAAGGACCGACAATATTATCTGTGTCAAAACTAACTTCTCTTGGAATATCATATTCTAAACCTCTGCTGCTGATAAGTACACCAATTGATGGATTTCCCTTGTTACCTTCTAATTCAACGGTTTCTAGCTCAAATTCTAAAATTTCACCATCTCTTAATACCTTTAATTTAACAGGAGCACCAATTTCTCTATTTCTGATAATATTTACTGCATCTGCAGCCATTTCAACTTTTTTTCCATCAATCTCTATAATTAAATCATCTTTTTTCAGTTTATTATAAGCAGTACCATCTTTCATTACCTCAACAACTTCAGCGCCTTCTCCAGTCACACTAACATTATAACCTAATTTACGAAAAGCTACAGTTTGTGCCTGAAGTTTACTTTCTTCCATCAAATCACCCATGATTCCTATATATTCATTCATATCCATGTCTTCTGGCATCTGAGCTGCAAAAGGTTCTAATTCTTTATCATCAGGTTTTATCATAGAAATATAGATGTAATCCCAGACAACAGCCCGTCTACTGCTTACTGCAGTCAATAAAAAGTCCCCTTCATTTTCATAGCCATCTTCAACGCTAATCATAGGAGATAGTTCCAAAGCAGTACCTGGTTCTATTAGATTAAAAGAAGTAGGGATAAAATTACTTATAACAAATAAAAGAAATATAATACCAATTAATCGTGAATATATTTTTTTTAATCTATTTTTTTTCATAATTATCTTCCTTAAGTAAATATTTAATTTTATCTAAAGAATTTTTTGCAGCTTCTCTGCCAGCTTCAATAAAAACTTCAGCTTTATTTAAGTCATATGCCGAAAGTTCTTTTAATTCCGGTTTTAACATCAAATCAACCTGATAATTCCTTTTTGAATTTAACTTCAACTGCATAATATCGAAAGTATTTAATAAAACATCAAAAATATTATTTACTTGATTATTAATCTTTTTTAAATTCACATTTACTCCAATGACAACCTCAGCTCCAAGATTATAACAGCTGCTTACTGGAACTGGATCTACAAGACCACCATCAACTAACTTTCTTCCTTCAAGCTCAAAAGGAACAAATATTCCCGGTACAGCAGTACTTGCCCTTACTGCTTCTGCAACTAAGCCCTCTTTAATAATTATATGTTCACCATTTTCTATATCACAAGCAACAGCTGCCAGAGGGATGTTTAATTCAGCAAAGGTTTTGTTTTTTGTCATTAATTCAACAAATTTTAAAATTTTATTTCCTTTCAATAATCCATTTCTGGGAAAAGTTATGTCTGTAAGATTTTCCCATTCCAGTTCTTCAGCCAGTACAGTTATATATTTTAAAGGAACACCAGAAGAATAAAGTGCTCCCACTAAACTACCCATGCTCGAACCTGTAATGTAATCTATTTTTATATTTTCATTTTCAAATACTTCAAGCACCCCAATATGTGCAAGACCTCTAGCTCCTCCTGACCCTAATGCAAGTCCTAATTTAGGAGAGTTATCACTCAATTTTTTTCACCTCTTAGAAATTATCAACATATTTATTATATATGAAAACCACCTTAGATTGCAAAGGATTTGAGCTGATTTTTTCGAAAATAATCTCGACTAATAGTCAGCTTTTAGTGCAGCTTATTTTTAAATTTTTAATAATTATATTTTTTACATTTTTACATAATTTAGTTTTTAAGTTATAATAGTACAATATATAATTATATAATATTTGTATTTAAAAAAATGGAAACTTATCCACCCATATTCTTGACAGAAATATTATCCTGCGTTATACTTTAAACAAATCTAATATTATAGAATAATATAATTACCTCATCTATATAGATGGGGTAGAGGAGCAGAAAAAATCAGTATTTCCAGTTAATTATAATTTTTTAAATATTCTGGAAAAAAAGGGTTTTCTGCCGAAGTGCTTAATTAAAGGTGCTGGGCCTGTATATAATATGTGCAGGACTGTCATTAAAAAGAAATCTTTTTAATGTTGTGCTATCTCATTATTTTATTTAGAGGAGGTGATTTTTGCTTTTGAAACCGGCAAATATTGCCGGTTATTTTTATGCCTTAATATTAGAAAAATAAAACAATAGGAGGATTTGATTTATGGATAATTTTGGGTTGTTATCACTCGTTCCACCTCTATTGGCTATTATGCTGGCCTGGTGGAGCAAACAAGTTGTTCTATCTTTATTTTTAGGTGTATTTGCTGGAGCATTTATAATAGATGGATTTAATCCTATTATTGCATTTATGCATACTCTAGATAATTACATTCTAGCCTCTCTGGCTGATTCATGGAATGCCGGTATAATTTTATTTTTACTTGCTATGGGAGGAATGATTGGTATAATCAACAAATCAGGAGGTATACTGGCAATTGGAGAATATGTAGCTGATAAGGCTACTTCAATTGCTAAAACACAATTTGCAACCTGGTTAATGGGAGTTTTGATTTTCTTTGATGATTATGCTAATACATTAATTGTAGGAAATACAATGCGTCCTATAACTGATAAAATAAATATATCAAGAGAAAAACTGGCATTTATTGTTGACCTTACTGCTGCTGCGGTTTCCAGTATTGTTCCAATATCAACCTGGATTGCATTTGAAGTTGGAGTAATTAAAGATGGATTTGATGCTCTGGGTATTGAAGCAAATGCTTATGGAACCTTTGTTCAAACAATTCCATTTCGTTTCTACAGTCTCTTAGCTCTGGCCTTTGCTTTAATTTTGATTTTTACAGGCAAAGATTTTGGTCCAATGCTTGAAGCGGAAAAAAGAGCCCGTTCTACTGGTCAAACAATAAGACCTGGCTCAACACCAATGGTTTCAAAAGAAATTGAAGAAATTGAAGAACCAGAGGGAGAAAGTTTCAGTTTTGTTAATGCTTTTCTGCCAATCATTGGTGTAATTGTAGTTACACTAGTAGGTCTTTGGTATAATGGTGGTGGTGCTGAAGCAGGTACCTCTATTCAGGATGCTTTTGGTAATGCCGATGCAAGTGTCGTACTTCTCTGGGCAGCTATTTCTGGCGGCCTAATAGCTGGAGTGCTGGCCCTGGCTAAAAGAATATTATCAATTGCTGAAGTAGTTGATGGATGGATTGATGGAGCAAAATCAATGTTTATAGCGACAATGATTTTAATATTGGCCTGGTCTATAGGAAGTATTACTGATGATCTTGGCACTGCAAACTATTTAGTTTCACTTTTAGAAGGTAATATTATGCCAGAAATTGTTCCTGTTATGATATTTATTTTATCAGGCTTTATTGCCTTTACAATTGGTAGTTCATGGGGTACAGTTGCAATAGTAATGCCGCTTGCTATCCCACTTGCAAATTCAATTGGAATCCCAATGCTTCCAACAATTGCTGCTGTATTAACTGCAGCTGTTATGGGTGATCACTGCTCACCAATCTCAGATACAACTATTATGTCTTCTACCGCTTCAGCCGTAGATCATATGGACCATGTTAGAACACAAATGCCTTATGCTCTTACAGTTGGTGCTGTAGCTGCAGTCTTTGGTTTTTTACCTGCAGGTTTTGGAATATCCGCTTATTATTTACTGCCAATTTCATTACTGGTGCTTTATGTTATTGTTAGTGTATTCGGAAAAAAATCAAATGAAGTTGTAAGTTAATTTGATTTAAATTCATAGTTGAATCTACAGCAAAAAAAACCGTCCACATCAAAATGAGAGGGCGGTTTTTTTATATCTTATTATTTTTATTATTTCCAAAAACTATTCATCTTTTCTTTTAGAAGATTATATGCGCTTTCCTCAGGCCAGAGTTCTATATTTTTCTTTTTTCGCATTGAAGAAATTAAATTTGCAAAAAGATTATCATCTTCAAAGTACTCATCAAATTTTTTGCGCACTTCTGTTCTTGCTGAATTACCAGCATAAGGACAGCAACTTTTAGAAATTTTTATATCTCTTTTTTTGATTTCACTTATAATTGTACTTTCCCTAAGGTAAATCAGCGGCCTTATAATATTAACCTGATTTTCATTTAAATATCTCAACGGCTGGAGAGCTCTAAGCTGACCTGAATAAAAAATATTCAAAAGAAATGTCTCTACTGCATCATCTAAATGATGTCCAAGTGCAAGTTTATTCAAATCATTCTTTTTCATATAATCTATAATTGCACCTTTTCTAAAATGAGAACATTTAGAACAGGGATTATCAGATTTACTGCTGGTGATATAATCAGCAATCTTAGTTTCAATTATATGCAAATCCAGCTCAAGCTCATTTATGAAAATCTGAATATTTTTTCTATTTTCTTGATCTTTAAATCCTGGATCTAAATAAACTGCTTTTAAATAAAAATCCTTTTTGGAGTATTTCTGAAGCAATTTTAAAATAAAGGTTAAAAAAATACTGTCTTTGCCTCCAGATATACCAACTGCAATCCTATCATTATTATTTATCAGGTCAAATTCTACTGCAGCTTTTACTACTTTCGCTGTTATTTTTTTATCTATAGAAAAATTCATCTATTGACCCTCCTCGGGGCAGCCTACGAGGTTTGCGAGCAGACTTAAGCTTCTATCACATTTATTTAATTTTTCTAATATCCTTACCAAAAGGCATTAATGAAAGATATGCCAATTTCAAACTTTGTTTTGCAAAAGGTATACCGATAATAGTTACTGCAAATATCAAAGCAGATACTAGATTTATTACTGCAAGTTCCCAGCCAAATAATAAAATCCAGATAATATTTGCAATAAGACCTATTGGCGTACTGTCTTTTTCGACAATCTCTTTACCAAATGGGGCAAGCTGCATCTTGGCCATTTTAAAACACTGTTTTCCAACCGGAATACCTATAATAGTGATATAACATATGATACCAAAAAACCACCATGTAACCGCCTCTATAAACCCGCCAAAAATAAACCAAATTATATTACCTAGTAAAGACATTTAAGACACCTCCTGAATTTTTGTTACACCTGAACATTATAGTATTAAAGCAATTATTAGAGAAACTGCTATAGAATAGTTTATTAAAGCAAAATTTTTAACAGAAAGTACAAATGTGTCTTTTTTGCTCTGCTTTAAATAAAAAAGAGATATATTTTTCTTTACTGCAAAAAAACTAATTAATGTTAAAAGTGAATAGTAAGGCAGCACACCTAATATAACAGACATTATAATTGCTAAATAAGATATATAATACAATATTTTAAATAATTCAAGGCTCTTTTTTCTGCCAATATAAACTGCTAAAGTGTAGCGGTTATTTTCTATATCATCTTCAATATCACATATATTATTTGCCAGCATAATATTCGCAATTCCCATGATCATCGGGAGTGTAAATATAAATATATTTATAATATCGGTATAAATTAGAGAAATATTTAAGCGGTTTGAAATAACATTTAAATTTATTAAATCTAAATTGTGAATATAAATACTTAAAAAAGGAATAAAAAATCCCATAAAAAAACCTGAGAAAAATTCACCAGACGGAGTTCTCGAAATAGGCACTGGTCCTGAAGTATATAAAATCCCAATTAAAAAGGATAAAGCACCAATTATAATTACTACTATATCTGTATTTAAATATAGTAGAATCCCAGAAAATACAGCACTAAGAAAAAGAATAGCTATTGTCATTTTAACAGCTTTTTCACTAAGATTGTAATTTACAATTGCATTATGAATTTCATAATTATATCCTTCTTTTTTTTTGGCTCTCATGTAATCCTGATAATTATTAACTGCTGTAGTACCCATATCAACTGAAAGAAGTGAGATCAGCATAAAAATAAATCTGCTGAGATAAAAATTATCATAATGGAAAAAAAGATACAAATTACCAAGTAAAAATGGTGTTATGCTTGCTATTTTTGTTTGAATTTCTACAAGTTTAAAAAATGCAGTTAGACTCAAATTGTTTCACCTCATATTTTTTTAAATAAATTAATTCATTTAAAATTAAGATTCTAGAAGTTAAGAATATTGAATCAATAAAATTAAGGTGTAACCTTTTCTTTTAATTTTTTGTATACATTATCAGGTACCAATTCATTAATATCTCCATCAAAATAGGCTGCTTCTTTTATTACACTTGAACTTAAAAATGCATATTTTGTATCAGTCATAAAAAACACTGTTTCTATATCTGAATCTAAATACTTATTCATAGAAGCCATCTGGAACTCTCCTTCAAAATCAGAAACAGCTCTTAAGCCTCTCACAATCGCTCCTCCTCCTACTTTATGTACATATTTTGTAGTTAATCCAGAAAATGAATCAACATAAACGTTCTCTAAAGATTCTGTAGCGACTTTTAACATCTCTACCCTCTCTTCCATAGTAAAAACTGGATCTTTATTTGGATTAAAAAAAACAGCAATAATTACTTCATCAAAAATATTTGCTGCTCTTTTTACAATATCCAGATGACCATTTGTAACTGGATCAAAACTCCCGGGATAGACCGCTTTTCTTATCATATTTTCACATCCTGTTATTTTTTAGTCAATTCTGTAGATAGTTATTAATGAATTCCCATATTTTCTCTCTTTTATAATTTTCAAATTTTCAACTTTTAGTTCTTTTTCTTCAGATGATCTTTCACTAATAATTAATCCATTTTTTTTCAAAATAATATTTTTTATGATTAACTCTAGAGTTTTTTCAGTCATACTTTGCTTATAGGGAGGATCCATAAAAATCAGATCATAAGATTTATTGCATTTCTGCAGATAATTAAATACATCATTCTTAATTACAGAAGCTTTGTTTTCTAAATTACTTGTTTTTAAATTTTCTTTAATTACATTTACATGTTTACCGTTTATTTCTACTAAATCTGCATGAGCTGCTCCTCTGCTTAAAGCCTCTAATCCCAGGCTGCCAAAACCAGAAAATAGATCCAATACTTCTGCATCTTCAATATAATAAGCAATTATATTGAAAATTGCTTCTTTAACTCTATCGAGAGTTGGCCTTACATCTCTTCCCTTGATGCTTTTTAATCTAATTCCCCCAGCTACACCAGCTATAACTCGCATAAACAATGCCTCCAATAAATAATTTATAAATTATATCTTAAGCTCAATTTGATCAATTATCTTTTTTAACTCATTATATTTTTTCTCCCAATTTGATATAGAAAGCAAATTATCTGCTTCATTCCTTGCTTTCTCAAGTATAGGCTGATCTTCAGTTAAACTACCAACTTTAAGATCATCAATACCATGCTGTCTGGTTCCAAAAAACTCTCCTGGACCTCTCATCTTAAGATCTTTTTCGGCAATAAAAAACCCATCAGAACTGCTGCACATTATTTCAAGCCTCTGTTCAGCTTCTTCTCCAGGTGGATCTGAAATTAAAATACAAAATGATTGATGTTCACCTCTACCGACTCTCCCTCTTAACTGATGTAATTGAGCTAAGCCAAATCTTTCAGCATTTTCTATAATCATTATACTTGCATTACTCACATCTACACCAACTTCAATTACTGTAGTAGCAACTAAAATATCTATTTCTCCATTTCTAAATTTAAGCATTATTTCCTTTTTTTCATCTGCTTTAATACCGCTGTGTAGAAGAGCAAGTTTATAATCTGCAAAAAAACTATTTTTAAGTTCTTCATATAAATCTTCAGCCGAAGTTAAATGAGGCATTTCCTCTGAAAATTCAATTAATGGACAAACAATATAACCCTGACGACCTTCATCAATTTTATCTTTTAAAAATGCATATATCTTTTTTCTCCTGTTTTTTCTTCTCCAAAAAGTAGCTATGGTTTTCCTGCCAGGTGGCATTTCATCAATAACAGAAAGATCAAGATCTCCATATATCAACATAGCCATTGATCGCGGTATAGGAGTTGCTGTCATGATTAAAAAATCAGGACTATCACCTTTTTCTTTGAGCCTGTGTCTCTGTTCTACACCAAATCTGTGCTGTTCATCAATAACAACTAACGCCAATTTTTTATATTCTAAACTTTCCTGAAATAGTGCATGGGTTCCAATTATTAGGTCTACCTTCCCACCAGTTATTCTTTCTTCAATCTTTTTTCTTTGTGATTTTTTTAAACTACCTGTTATTAATTCAATCTTAAAATCAAATTCTTTAAAAAGCTCTATAAAATTTAGATAATGCTGCTCTGCCAGTATTTCTGTAGGAGCCATAAAAACACCCTGATAATTATTATTTATGCTTTCTAATAACGCTAAAGCTGCAATAATAGTTTTTCCAGAACCCACATCTCCCTGCAGTAGTCTGCTCATTTCTTCACTGCGCTCCATATCCTGACGAATTTCTCTCCAGACTCTCTTTTGAGCAGATGTTAGATCAAAATCAAGCTGTGATAAAAATTCATTTTCATATTTTCCCATATATTTATGTTTTATACCTTCATAATTTTTATTTTTTTCTTTTTTATTTAATGCATAAAGCTGAAGATAAAAAAATTCTTCAAATGCTAGTTTCTGTCTTGAGGATTTCTGATGACCATTATTTTTTGGGAAATGCATTCCCAGAATTGCAGTTTTTATATCAGGAAAATTATATTTATTCTGAATAAAATCAGGTAATTTATCATCTAAATAACTAAGATAATTTTTTAATGCATTTGCCATAACCCGTCTCAGCCTTCTTTGACTTAGACCTTCAGTTAATGCATATATAGGTACAATTCTGCCTGTGTTTAGAACTGAACTGCTGCCATCAAGTTTTTCATAAACTGGATTATTCATTTCTTTACGTTTGTATTTTCGCCAATTTTTTTTGCTTATTTTTCCACTTAATAAATAAAAATCCCCTTCAACAAAAACATCGCGCAAATAACTTTGATTATACCAAATTCCATTAACTGTATCAGTATCATCAGAGAAAGTTACTTTAAAAATATCAAAGTTATTTCTTATTTTTTTATACTCTTTCTTAATAACTTTGGCTTTAAAAGTAACTTTTTCTCCTATTTGAGTATATTTAATAGGTGTTATTTTACTGCGATCTTCATACTCTCGGGGGAAATAATAAAGCAAATCATAAACTGTTTCAATATTTAATTTTGCAAGGCGCTTGGCCCACTTAGGCCCAACGCCTTTAAGAAATTGCACTTTTTTTAACAGTTCATCTTTCATGTTTACGATAATTCTCCTTTATAAACTACTATACCATAAACCAGTGGGCCAGTATGAGAACTTAAAACAGTACCTATTCTATTTTCCATAATATTAAAGTTAACATCAGACCTATTAGATATTAAATCATTCATAAATTCTTTCATCTGTACATAATTATCACTGTCTTCACCATAAATATAGGCAATATTAACATTCCTACAGCCCTCAATACTATCTGAAACTAACTCGACCATTTTCTTATTGGTTTTTTTATAACCCCTTATTTTTTCTTTTGGGATTACCTCTCCTGTTTCAGCTGATAACTCTAAAATAGGATTGAAGTTCAGCACATTCCCTAAAAAAGCTTGCGCTCTACCAATTCTGCCTCCTTTTTCCAGATAAGTAAGTTCATTTACTGTAAAATATATAGAAACTTTTTCTCTTTCTTTAATAATTCTATTTTTTATTTCAGCTAAATCATTCCCATCCTTTATCATCTCAGCAGCTTTAATAAGTAAAAACCCAAGTCCAGTTGAGGTAGTCCGTGAATCTATAACCTCGACTTCTGTATTTTCAAGATGTGCTGCAGCTAAACGAGCAGACTCACATGTTCCACTTAAAGCTGCAGATAAATGAATAGAAATAATTTGGTCATATTCTTCTGCAAGTTCTTCATATTTTTCCAAAAATAAACCAGTAGAAGGCTGAGAAGTAGTTGGAAGTTCTGAAGAAGATTCCATTAATTTGAAAAATTTATCTATCTGAAGATCCTGCTTATCATAATAGGTATCTTCTCCAAAATGAACCGTTAATGCTACTACTTTTATATCATAATCATTCATAATTCTATCTGGTAAATCACATGTACTATCAGTAACTAATGCTATCATAAATGCACATCCTATTCTAGAGAAATAATATATGGATAAAGAGGCTGTCCACCAGGATAAACTTCTATTTCATCAAAATTGAAATTTTCCTCCATCATTTTTTTGATCTTTTCGGCTTCTTCTGCTTCAATACCTTCACCATAATAAATTGTAACCAATTCTTCATCATCAGCAACTTGCTTTAATAATTCCATAATTGTTTTTTTCTCTGTTTTTTCTGTAACTATTATCTGATCATCAGCTAAACCTATAAAATTACCTTCTTCTATTTCCAGGCCATTTACTTTAGAATCTTTAATGGCATTTGTTATCTCTAAAGTTTTAACTTCTCTGATTTCAGATTCCATAACATCTTTTAATTCTTTTGGACCTAACTGATCATTATAAACCATTAAAGCAGATATAGCCTGTGGAATTGAGCGGCTTTCTATAACTTCAATATTTTTATCACTCAATTCGCAAACCTGATTTGCAGCAGAAATAATATTTTTATTGTTAGGTAAAATAATAATATTATCACACTTTAGTTTTTTTACAGCTTCAACAAAATCATTTGTGGAGGGGTTCATTGATTGTCCACCCTCAATTATATAGTCGACACCTAGTTCTTTTAGAATATTGATTATTCCAGTCCCATTACCTACAGATATAATACCATTGCTTTTCTCCACTATTATTTTCTCATCTGCTTTTTCTTTTTCAGCAGATTTATTTTCAGAATCTTGCTTTTCACTCTTCAACTCAACAATGGCATTTTCTCTATCTTGATTTTTTTCATTTTGTAATTCATGATCAAATTCTTTCAGCCCATCATGAAATTTAGAATGATCAATTAGAACATCTTTTTCTCGTTCAACTTTTTCAATATTTTGTTTGCGCATATTATCTATTTTTATATCAAAAACTTTTCCTTTTTTTAAACCATATTCAAGTAATACTCCAGGATGATTGGTATGAATATGAATTTTAATTATATTATCATCACCAACAACCATAATAGAATCTCCATAACTCTGCATATCCTGTCTTATTTTTTTTATCAAATTATCTAAATTTCTAATTCTTTTATTAACTTCTATCAGCATTTGAGTACAATATGTGAACTTAATATCTTCAGCAGCTTTAGCTGGTCTTTTAGCTGCTTTTTGCTTAACTTTAGAACTATAATCAATTTCTTCTCCTTTAAGACCATTTAACATACCTTCTAAAATACTTAAATAACCCTGACCACCGGCATCAACAACTTCTGCTTCCTTTAAGGTGTCAAGCAGTTCTGGTGTTCTTTTTAGTGATTCTTCTGCTTCTTCTATAACAATTTCCAGTAATTCAATAATATCTTCAGTCTCTTTTGCTGTTTCAACTGCTTTATCAGCACTCTCCCTTGATACAGTTAAAATAGTCCCTTCAACTGGTTTCAAAACACCATGATATGCTACTTGAGATGCTTTTTTTAAAGCTGCAGCAAAATCTTTGCTTTTTATTTTTGTTTTGCCCTCTAAAGACTGAGCAAGACCTCTAATAAGCTGAGATAGTATAACCCCCGAGTTGCCCCGTGCTCCCATCAATGCTCCTTTAGAAAGTGCAGATACTAATTTAGAAATACTTCTACTTTCTACATCTTCAACTGCAGAAGCGGCTTCTTTAAAAGTTAAATACATATTTGTTCCTGTATCACCATCTGGAACAGGAAAAACATTTAAAGAATCAATAAATGATTTTTGTTCTTTTAATCTATATAGTGAAGCAAAAACCATTTCTTTAAATAAACTTGAATCTATTGTTTTTATTTCTCTTTCCATTCTATTCGGCATCGCCAACCCTCACTCCCCTAACATTTACATCTATTGTAACAACTTCAATTCCTACTTTATTTTCGAGGGTATAGCGAACTCTTTCCATAACATTATGGGCAACTTCATGAATATTAGTGCCGTATTCGACAATAATGTTAAGATCTAGATGTACTCTATCAACTTCAATAGCTACGCCTACTCCTTTACTTATATTTCCCCAACCAAGTAAATCAGAAAGACCATCTTGAACACCTCGTGATGACATGCCAACCAATCCATAACATTCCATAACTGCTATGCCTGCTGTTTTAGCTATTACCTCTTCATCAATTATAATTTTACCTAATTCATTTTTTAATTCTTTTTCCATTATTTACACCTCTTTTCATACATAATAATTCTATCTTAATAATTGAATCTATGCAAGAAATCAAAAATAATTTCCCTCTTTTTTTAATATTTCACGATAAATAGAAACATTCCTGCCTCTAAAAAAAGCTTGATTTCATTAATTCACTTGCTAATAAGCATTTAAGTATGTTAAAATATAATCTGACAGTAATATATTTGACGTACTCGAGTGCTGATACTAATTAGTGAGACGTACTCGATGTGCTGATACTAAGTTTTCTTTCTATATAAACGAAAACTTAGTGAAAGGAGGTGTTTTGTCTATGTCCAGAGTATGTGATATTTGCGGTAAAGGTGGAAATACAGCAAACAGTATTCAAAGACGTGGTAAAGCTAAGAAAAAAGGTGGAGTTGGCCGCAACATTACCAGCAAAACTAAAAGAACTCAAAGACCTAATCTTAAAAAAGTTAAAGCAATTGTTAATGGTTCACCAAAAAGAATCAAAGTTTGTACTCAATGTCTTAAATCAGGTAAGGTTGAAAGAGCCTACTAAAATAAGATAATCAGAGTATTAGATAAAAATGAAAAAAGGTCATCTTTATGGCCTTAAGAATATCATTTTTGATATAATAATAACTAATATCAGAATCAAAATAAAATATACTTTTCATTTTTAAGAAACTAAAAGGGATTCAGTATTTATATTAATGCTGAACTCCCTTTATTTTTTTTGATTTTATTACTTTACTTTTTCTAAAATATAAATTAATAACCCTTTTTTAAGATTTACTCTGGCATCTTTTTTTACTATCAAATTGCTTATTCCGCGAGTTTTTAATCTGTATAGATCTTTATTATCTAAATCATATTTACATCCACTAATAGTAGTATTTTTAACTAAAGATGTTTGTGGAATTAGAGATAATCTATAATTCTTTTTATTAACAAATACTTTTTCTTTATCTATAATAGATATTTCAATGTTTTTATCAATAATTTTAGCAGCTAATTTTTTTGATCTTATATATTCAAGCAAATTAATATTTGCAAGTTCTTGGTCGATTCTGCCTCCTAAAGCTGCAGTTATAATAAGTTCTTCTAATTTATTTTTTTTGCAGTAATTAATTGCTAGCTCACTATCAGTCTCATCTTTTTCGACTGGATACTTATTTATCTCAACACCCTTATTTTTAAAGAAATTTAGAGTGTTCTCTGAAATAGAATCTAAATCTCCAATAATAGAGTCAGGAGTTAAAGATATTTTTTTTAGTATCTCTGCTCCACCATCAACAGCTATTATTTTTTTTACATCTTCTTTTTTGATTATTTTTTTTAATTCTTTTCCACTTAAATTAAATTCTCCGTTTAATACAATAAGTGCCTTTTTTCTAAGCATCTTCAGCAATTCTCCTCATTTCTGCAAGTGCTTCTGCTGGATCTTCTGCACCAAATATTGCAGAACCCGCAACAATTATATCTGCTCCTGCATTTATTATATTTTTTAAATTATGGTTTTTTATACCTCCATCAACCTGAATTTTGCAGTCATAATTATTATCTTTTATAATTTTACTTAACTTTTTTATTTTATCAGTTATTTGAGGTATATATGATTGACCACCAAAACCTGGATTTACAGACATAATGAGTACTAAATCAAGATCTGGAAGTATATATTCTAAACTATCCAGAGGTGTTGCAGGATTTAAAGAACAGCCTGCCTTTATATCATAACTTTTTATCAATTGAATTACTCTATGAATATGATCTGTAGCTTCATAATGTATTGTAAGTAAATCAGAACCTGCTTTAACAAATTCTTCTACATATCTTTCAGGTTTAGTTATCATTAAATGAGTATCAAATGGCAGCTCCGAGTATGGTCTAACTGCCTTTATAAGTGTTGGTCCAAAAGTAATATTGGGCACATAAACTCCATCCATTACATCAAAATGAAGATAGTCTGCACTTTCAACAAGTCTCACTTCTTCTTTAAGCTGACTGAAGTCAGCTGACAATAGAGATGGGGAAAATTCTGTTTTCATTAGTATTTATTCTCCTTTTCTTTTAGTTCAGAATATATTTCTTTGTAACTTTTATATCTTTCAGCTGATAGTTCTTCATTTTCTACCTTTTGTTTCACAATACAACCTGGCTCATGTATATGAGAACAGCGGTTAAACTTACACTCATTATTATATCCTGCTATTTCTGGAAAATACCAGGACAAGTCATCTGCCTCTATATTTA
>JAGYNO010000021.1 GCA_018399955.1 Halanaerobium sp.
CTGATAAAATAGGACCAGTTATCCAAGTAGTGACAATTTTGGTCAGTACATAACTATCAGTTTGAATACCCACAAAAAAGTTCCAGCCAACAATGGAGCCTACAATCGCCTGTGATGTTGAAACAGGCAGCCCCAGTTTTGTCATCCAAAACACTGTCAGAGCAGCAGCCAGTGCGACAACAAAAGCTCCCGGCATAGTAGTCACATTTCCAAGTGCACCAAGAGTATGGCTGGCTCCAGAACCGCTCAAAACAGCACCTATTATTACAAAAAAACTAATTATCAAAGCAGCAGTGTAAAACCTTACCATTCTTGTCCCCACAGCTGTCCCAAATAAATTTGCTGCATCATTAGCGCCCAGTGACCAACCAAGAAAAAGTCCACTTGAAATGAAAAATATAGTTTGAATCACCTTTCTCACATCCTATATATTGCGTTTAATTGCTGCAACTGAAATTTGTTCTGAAATAGTCTCTGCCACATCAGAAAGAGAAGCAATCTTTTCTGCAAAATGACGTAAATGCACCTTTCTGCATAATTCTAGTTCATCCATCTGAAAAACATATCTTTTTAAGTTTTCTTCAATCTTATCTGACTCATGTTCATAAAAATGTACTTTATTGATATAATTATCAACCATAGAAATATCCTCAAAATAAGAGCGCATCGCTTTAACAAGTTCATCTGCTGCTGAAGCTGATTTATCAGTTAATTCTACAAATAATTTTTCAACGCTTTTAGGAATATTGGGATTCTCTATTGATAATTGAAAGATAACCTTTTTGCTTAAATCTACCAGATTATCAATACTTTCCAGCAGAGAAAGCACATCTCCTCTAGCCTCAGGAATAAGCATATACTTATATAATTTATATTTTATATCTTTTTGATAATCATCCGCCTGATTTTCAACAGCTTTAATTTCAGTAAAATTATTAGCAAATTCTTCAAAATCTTTTTTTATATATCTGGTTAAATCTCTTTTGAAAATTAATACTGCTGTATTTACTAAATCTAGATATTCAGTGATTTCTACTTCTAGCTCTTTTGTTCTACCAAATAAACGCATATACTCCTCCTCTTAACAATTTCAATTAAATCAGATTATACTTCTGCAGTTTATTACAAAAATACCGGCTATTATAATTTTTCTATTACAAGTGATTTTTTAATTTTTAAATTGATATCCTCTTCAGCACTCTTTATCTGATCGGCATGATAATCATAAACAGTAAAATCATCTTCACCCGGCATAAATACCTGATAATTAACTTGTGCACCAATAAATGCAGCCCATCTCACCTTTGTTATAATATCTGCTTCATCTTCATTACAAATTTCCACATCATGTGGTCTAATCATAATTAGCACATCATCATCTTCAGCATATTTATTACTATCAACTTCTGATTTAATCTTATAATCATCTATTCTAACTAAAGCAGTATTCTCTACTATTCTCTCAATAGAACCCTCTAAAAAGTTAGCTTCTCCAATAAAATCTCCTACAAATTTATTGGCCGGTTTGTTGTAAATTTCAATAGGAGTACCAATCTGTTCTATTCTGCCTTCATTCATAATTGCCATCTGATCAGAGAGAGTCATCGCTTCTTCCTGATCATGGGTAACGTAAATTGTAGTCAATCCTAATTCACGCTGAATATTTTTAATTTCTTCACGCATATAGATCCTTAATTTTGCATCTAAATTACTCAGCGGTTCATCTAAAAGTAAAACTTTTGGCTCATTGACAAGCAGCCGCGCAATTGCTACTCTCTGCTGCTGTCCACCAGAAAGCTGTGTTGGCAGTCTATCACCCATATTATCAAGCTGCAGAAGTTTAAGCCCCTTATTGACCTTATCTTTAACTTCTTTATTGCTCATTTTTTTAACCCTTAAACCATAAGCGATATTTTCAAATACAGACATATGGGGAAAAAGAGCATAATTTTGAAAAACAGTACCAGTCGGCCTTTTATATGGCGGCACACCTCGTACATTTTCACTGCCAATCAGTACTTCTCCTTCTTCAGGCTTATAAAAACCACCTATACATCTTAAAGTTGTTGTTTTCCCGCAGCCGCTTGGGCCAAGCAGTGTTGTCAGCTTACCTTTTTCAAAAGTTATATCTATATTATCAACCGCAGTAATTATTTTCCCTTCATCCATAAACTTTTTGGTTAAATTCTTTAACTGAACGGGTACTTTTTCCAGATGAAAATCAATATTTGCATTTACCATAATCTCTTCCCCCTCATCATAATTTTATATTCAAAAGATCCATTTTTGTTATCTTATATAGTAATACAACTACAACTACAACAATAATCATTAATATTATTGACATAGCAGCTGCTTCACCAAGCTGTCCGTAATTTATAAAATTATAAATATCTACAGACATTAAGCGATGGTCTGGAGAAACCAGAAAAATAGTTGAAGTTAGCTCAGTAATTGCCCGAATAAATGCAAAGAGAAAACCACTAAAAAATGCTGGTTTTAAAAGTGGTAATACAATTCTTCTAAATGTAGTATGCCAACGTGCTCCCATATCTGCAGATGATTCCTCCATAGAAATATCAAGCTGCTGAAGATTAGAAGAAGCTGTACGCAGTGCAAAAGGCATTCTACGAATAATGTAGTCAAAAACAATAATCAGAGCAGTACCTGTTAAAATAAGAGGTGGTTTATTAAATGCAATTACAAAGCCAAGTCCCATCATAGTACCAGGCACAGCATAAGGTAAAGTTGATATTGAATCCATTAACTTATTGCCAAAAAATTTCTGTCTTACAACAATATAGCTGATCAAAAGACCCAGCATTGCTGCTCCCAGTCCACCAATAAATGCTAGGATAGTACTATTTGTGATTGACTCCAGTGATCTCTCAATTACTGTTTGATAGTGACTTAAAGTTAAAGAATTATCAACACCCCATGTTTGAGAAAAACTACCAAGTAATATTGTTAAATAAATAGAAATAACGACAATTGAAACAAGAGTACATAAAACAAATAAAAAGTACCTTATTTTTTTGGGAAGTTTAGCAGCTTTTCCATGAGCTGCATTACCTGTCACGGTTACATAAGATGCTTTCTTTTTAAATTTATTCTGCAGAAAAAAGACAAGAGAACTTGGAATCAAAAGAATTACCGCAACAGTTGTACCCATCTGCCAGTTACCTACTCCTAAAACCTGAATAACTGCTTCTACAGCAAGAGTTGTTTCTCCACCACCTAAAATAGCAGGTGC
The DNA here is from genome assembly GCA_018399955.1 of Halanaerobium sp. Lineage (GTDB taxonomy): Bacteria > Bacillota > Halanaerobiia > Halanaerobiales > Halanaerobiaceae > Halanaerobium. The sequence continues at coordinate 3,254 of JAGYNO010000021.1, forward strand.
CCCAAAAGCCGCTAAATTTGTCATAAAAATTAATAGAGATGCTGCCATAATAGCTGGAGTTATTAAAGGAAATGTAATGGTGCGAATAATTCTCAGCGGATTAGCACCCAGATCCATTGCAGCGTTTTCCAGCTCAGATCCCAGCCCGGTAAAAGCTGCAGCTGTTACAATATATGCAAGTGGAAATAGCGTAATAATCTGCGAAAAAACTACTCCATGCCAACCATAAATGACAAGCCTAAAATTAAATAGAGAATAAAGAATATTGTTGATAATACCCTTTCTACCAAATAATAATATTAAAGAAAAAGCATTGATAAATGCTGGTGTAATCATCGGCAGAATTCCAATAAACATGAAAAAATTTTTGCCCGGTATATTACTTTTGGTTATTGCAAATGCAAAAATCGTCCCTAAAATTACTGCTCCAAAAGTTGCAGTAACAGCAATCAGCATTGTATTATAAAAAACTCCTCTAAAATAGCTGGATTTTAAAAATCTTAGATAATTTACAAACCCAATATATTTACCGCTGTAATCAGTTATGCTTTTTCCCAGCACCTGAATAATTGGATTAATAATAAAATATAGTAATATTATAGAAATTACTAAAATAATAAATTTAACAATAGGCTCAAGTTTAGGCCGAGCTATTTTTGCCTTTTTAAATAATTTCATTTTTGCCCATACCCCCTTGTTAATTAATAGGGCTAACCATAAATAATTAACTTCTAGAAGTTAACTTTATTCTGATATAATAGTTTCTCAAAAGACACTTTTAGTGAGCAACCTGTAAAAATCTAGCAAGCATATCATTTTTATTTTCTGCTGCCCAGCTGTAATCATCTTCAAATACAACAAGTTCGCTTAAAGGTCTTGCGCCCTCAGGTGGATTCACATCTGTTCTCACAGAATAATTACCCTCTTTTTTAACAATTTCTTGGGCTTTTTTAGATAACATAAAGTTAAGAAATGCATCTCCACCTTCTTGATTAGGAGAATCAGCTATCAATGCAGAACAGGAAGGTGCAGCATAAATTGGCTCTGGAAAAACTGCTTTGATTGGATAGCCTTCATTCTGCATACGATAGATACGGTCATAAAATTGCACAGCCAGAGGATATTCTCCTCTTGCAGTTAAGAGACTAGGTGTAGTACCACTGCGGGTATATTGGCCTATATTTTTACTTAAATTTTCAATATACTCCCAGCCCAGCTCTGATTCAATACCTGTTTCATCATCCTGCTGATACATTTCTATAACTGTTGCCAGCATAGCAAAAGCAGTACCTGAGGTTGCAGGATGAGGCATTACTATTTTATCTGCCCATTTAGGTTCTAATAGGTCATCCCAATTTTCAGGTGCTTCATAACCTAATTCACTTAAATATTCTGTGTTATATGCAAAAACCAGAGGATACATTGTTGTACCAATTATATAGTCTTTTCCAGGATAAGTATAAGAATCAAGCATATATTTGGCATTTTCTGGTGCTTCAAAAGACCTTATCAGACCCTTTTCTTTGGCTTCATCTAGATAAAGGGCTCTTACAGAATGCCAGACATCTGCCTGTGGGTTGCCCTGTTCAACCTGAAGTCTTGCAAAAATTTCTCCAGTAGAAATATTAACATTTTTAAGAGTATAACCGGTTTCTTCTTTAAACATCTCTGCTAATTCATTCATTACAGGATCAGCCCATGGTGAGTAAACTACAACTGTATCATTTTGAGCTAGAACAAATTGAGGTACTAAAAGCATCAAAGTGATGAGCAACATTAAAACATACAAAGCTGTTTTTTTCATTATTAATTAATGCCTCCTTTGGAATTAAAAATAAAACTATAACTTTTTCTAAACTATTTATGGTTAGCCCTACCTATAATTAAATGCATATTTCATTCCAAATATAAAAAAGTATTGAAAAACAAAAAAAGCCCGTAATTAACGGCCTTTTAGCTGAATAATATTTAATTATTATTTTAGCTTTTGTGTAAAAGCTTAAAAAAACACAATAATGTGAATATTATAAATACACACTATTGTGTTCATCTGTATCTATCTTAAATATATTCTTCTTTTTTAATAGAATATTTATCGATTTTATTGTAAATAGTTTTTCGTGACATCTGCAGCAGTTCTGCTGCTCTACTTTTATTCCCATAAGTTTTTTTGAGAATTTTTATAATCTCTTCTCTTTCAGATTCAGATTTTTGTTCATCAATATTAACTTCAGCCTTTTTGATATCTAATGGCAGATCGTGAACTCTTAAAATACTGCCTTCAGAAAGCATCAGAGATCTTTCCAGCACATTTCTTAATTCTCTAACATTACCCGGCCAATCATAATCTAATAGAATTCGATAAACATCCTCGGCAATCTTTTTTTGCGGAACTTTGTTTGTACTGCATATCTTTTTTGTAAAATAATCGCTCAGCTCTCTGATATCTTCTTTATGTTCTCTTAAAGGTGGGACAACTATCTTCATAACATTAATTCGATAAAACAGATCTTTTCTAAACTCACCTTGTTCAACCATTTTTTTGAGATCTCTGTTGCTGCTTGCAATTATTTTTACATCAACATGATAAGTTTTATTATCTCCAACTTTTTCAAAAGATTTTTCCTGCAGAACCCGCAGCAGTTTTGCTTGAGTTCTTAAATCAATCTCACTTATCTCATCAAGTAGTATTGTACCCTTATCAGCTAATTTAAATTTACCTTCTTTATCTTCTATAGCTCCTGTAAAAGACCCTTTTTTGTGCCCAAAAAGTTCTGATTCAAAAATTTCAGTATTAAGTGCAGCACAGTTTACTGCAACAAAATTGTGTTCTGACCTGCCGCTTAAATAATGTACAGCTCTTGCGGCAAGCTCTTTGCCCACTCCACTTTCACCCAGAATCAAAACTGTAGATTCTATCTTAGCCGCAGTATTAATAATTTTATATAATTCTTTCATTTTCTGACTGGAACCAATAATTTTTTTAAACTGATAATCCTGCTTTGGCTGTTCTGACTGATCAAATACAGTACTGCCTATATATTTTTTTATCTTTAGTTTTAATTTGTTATAATCTAGTGGTTTTGTTAAAAAATCAACAGCACCATCTTTTACTGTTTCTACAGCAAGGGGAATACTTCCATAAGCTGTTATAAAAATCAGAGGAATATTTAGCTTTTCTGCCTGCAGTGAATTAAAAAATTCTATCCCATCCATGTCAGGCATTTTAATATCAGATATAATTAAATCCGGCTTAAATTTGCGCGTCTTATGTAATGCATCCCATCCATTATTAACAGACTGAACATTATAACCTTCTTTTCTGAGAATAGCACTGAGGGTTTTGCAGATATTTTTTTTATCATCAACTACCAAAATCTTCTTCATTTAGACCAGCCTCCCATAAAGGGATTTTTATAATAAATTTTGCTCCATCTTCAGTATTTACAAATGTTATTGACCCATTATGCAGTTCTATAATTTCTCGAGAAATACTCAAGCCTATACCTGTCCCATGTTTTTTTGTGCTGAAAAATGGTTCAAAAATCTGGGCTGGCTCTTTTGTTTTAATACCCGGGCCACTATCAGCCACTGAAACAATTATCCAGTCATCTTTTTGATACATATCAATTATTATTTTACCCTTTCGTTCAACAGCTTCTGCTGCATTTAGTATTATATTTGTAAAAACACATTCTATACGTTTTTCATCAACTTCTACAGGAGGCAGATCCTGATAATTAACAGTCAAATCTATTTGCGAACTGCTGAAAAGATTATCAAAAAGATAAAGTATTCTCCGAATAATTTTATCAATTTTTACTGCATCTCTATCAAATGATTCTTGACTAGCAAAACTCATAAAATTGTTGAGAAAATTATTGAGACTTTCAATTTCTTCTTTGATAATTTCCATAAATTCATTTTTTCTATTATCTTCATCCATGCTGACAACTTCTACAGCTCCAGACATCGCCTCTAATGGATTACGGATCTCATGAGCAATATAAGATGACATTTTACCAATTGTGGCAAGTTTAGTTTCTTCAATCAGCTGACTGCGTATCTTCCTTAGTTCTTCATACATCCAAGCTATAGAATCATAAAGTTCTTCAACTTCACCATAAAGCTGCTTATTATCTATATTAGAAATATCAAATTTGTTTTCTGGAATTTTACGCACAGCATCAGTTAGAGAATTAATAGGTTTCAGCAGATGATTTATCATCAGATTGGCAAGGATTAAGGTCGTCAAAAAGCTGAGCCCAAAAACAAGAATAATCATCCGCATAGTAGTATTTATTTTTTTATGCATCGGAACTAGAGATACAGCAACCTCAGAATAGCCTATAATATTCCCCAGTATTTCAATTCTGGATACCCCGATTAAAAGTTCTTTCTCACGATAAATACCCTCATTAAGATCAGCTTCCATTAATTCTCCTTCACGATTAATCTCAGTACTGGCAAGTATCAAATTATCTTTTGTAACTATTCTTGCATATTCTACATAACTTTCATCTTCTATTGATTCTAAATTCTGCTCTAAACTGCTTATTTCGTAGACTAAAAGCGGCTCCAGGCTTATTTGAGATAGTGTATCAGATAATATTCTAACCCGTTCTGACATTTCATTTTCTATTAGACTTCGCTGTCTGTTAAAAATAATACTGATTGTAATAAGCATAATTAACAAAAATATAACCATAAAATAAATCAAAAGTCTTTTTTTAAGTGACATTAACTTTCTTCACCAGCTTCTGCAGACTCAAGATATCTGTAAATAATTCTATAAAGTTCATGTTCTGCTTGAACAAAACCATTGAAATTCATCATTGCTAAAGCTTCTCTGCCTTCTTTTGTTAAAGAAATATCCAGAAAAGCATTTTTGAGTTTTGATACAGCAGCCTCGCTCAAATCCTGGCGCACAGCCACAGCTGACCCCGGCAAAAAATGAGAAAGAGCAATTACTTTAATCTGATTCACATATTTTTCGTTTTGAGAATCTTCTAAAATATATAACTTTACTGCTCCTACATCTGCAATACCAAAACTTACTGTCTTCAAAACATTAATATGTTTACCACTGTAGATTATATTCTGCAGATCATTTTCAGGGTCAATATCAGCCTCTTTTAACATTGCTAACGGAACAAAATAACCTGAGGTAGAATCTCTCTGATTGGTTAGAGCAAGAGTTTTAGCATAAAGGTCATCAATACTATCTATTGGCGAATCAGTTTTTACTATAAATCCTGTTTTGTAATATGGACTTCCATATTTAACTCTCATTACAATTGCCTTACAGTTGATCTTTTCCTGTGCCATCACATATGGTATAGGAGAAAAATATCCAAAATCAATCTTTTTTAACTTCATATCATGGCTTAGTTTTTCATGGTCCTTAACTAGTGTCAAGTTGATCTTCAGACCACTAATTTCCTCTACTTGTTCAATGATAGGCAGCCAGGCTTCATACATATCTATACCTGCTTTTTTGGCAGGCACACCAAAAACAAGTTCTGCCTGAGCTGCAGTACTCAAACTGCTCAACATTATTAATATGATAATTAAAAAAATCATTTTATGATTAAAGTTCATATTTTCTCCTTTGTCATAATTTGGTCATCTATTATATTATATCATAATCATGATTAAGGTACCAGGTACGGACAAATAATGACAAATTTCAATAAAGATTAAAATAATTTATCTAAATAGTCCCTGTAAAGATCATATTTTGCAGCATATCTATCAATATATTCTTCTCTCGGAGCAATTGTTTTTTTAACATTAAATTGATTAATGATTTCCGTAAAATCGTCTATTTCTCCTAATGCTTTTAAAGCGATCATCGCTGTTCCTAAAGAAGGTGCACTGATTTCTAAGTCTAAAATATTTACCTCTTTATTTAAAATATCTGCTAAAAGTTGGGGCCAGATCAAACTTTTACTGCCGCCGCCAATTAAATTTATCTTGTTATTTTGGGAGTTTTCTAAGTCCATTGCTTCTAAATTATGTTTTAATGAAAAGCTAACTCCTTCTAAAACAGATTTTAACATCTCAATAAGATCAGTTTCTGCTCCTAAATTTAAAAATATACCATTTTTGTTTTTCACCTTTATCGGACTGCGCTCACCATTTAAAAAAGGAATGAACAGAGGAGTTTCAATTTCTTTTGATCTAGCTTTTAATTTAAGCTCTACACTCTCATAATCAGCAGCCGAAAGAGTATCTTTAGCCAGAATATTTTTTAAAAACCAATCATAGGCCTGTCCGGCATTTAATACTGCACCTGCAGTTATATATTTTTCCCCATCAAAATTACTCAATGAAAAAATATTTTTATCCGCAGAAAGATTTCTAGAAGCAGCTGCAAGCCAAGCTGTAGTACCTAAATAGCAGTATATATCACCTTCTGACCAGGCTCCTGCTCCAAGTGCAGCAGCCCCGACATCTCCTGCCCCATTGACAATTGGAAGTCCAACAGTCAGCTTTAATTCTGATGCTGCTTCTGCAGTTAATTCGCCAATTATACTATCTCCTCTTTTTAACTTAGGTAAATATTCTCGATTTAAATTCAAATCACTTATCAGCTCTTTATTGACTTCTCCAGTTCTATAGTCGAGAAAACCCGTTGTAGAAAGATTAGTGTGATCACAGATATTTTTGCCGCTCAATTTAAAGTTTAAATAATCTTTTGAACCAAGAATTAGATATTTATGGTCTAAAAAAGCTTTATTCCTCTTATTTCGCAGCCAGAGATATTTATTAATTGACATCAGCTGATCAAAATTACCACCACTCATCTTCTCCCATTTTGACTCTCCATATTTCTGCAGCAAAAATTTGTATTCAGCTTCAGCCCTTCCATCAGAATAGAGAAGCACTTCAGTTAATGGTTCACCATACTCATCTAAAAGCAAACAATCTTCCATCTGGCCTGTTGCAGCTATAGCGATGATTTTGTTTTTATTGAATGGTTTTTCTCCAAACATTTTTTGGGTTAAAGCTTTTATAATCTCCCACCAGTCTTCTGCCTTTTGATATTGCAAACCAGCTTCTTGATAAGTTCTTACTTCTTTTTGAGAAATATATTCTGCCTGCAGCTTTTTATTGAATAAAATAAGCTTTACAGCTGTTGATCCGATATCATAAGTCAAAATATATTCATTTTTTTCCATAATATCATTCCTTATTTAAAGCAGTTTTTAATTCTTCTAAAAATAGTTTAAAGGCTTCAAAATCCTGATTAATCTTATTTATAAATTCACTGCCAACTATAACTCCATCAAAATCAAGAGCTATTATTTTTTTTACATCATCTGCACTGTGTATTCCAAATCCAGCTAAATGGATTTTTTCTGAAAGTCCAGATTTTATTGATTCGTTTTTTAAATTCTGGAGTAATTTTAAATCAAAATTATTGTTAACACCTGTTTTACCTTTATGAGTTGGAAAATAAAGAAAAGCTTCCTCATCATAATCGTAATTTTTTATTTTTTTAACACTGTCTAAAAATGGGACCAAATTATAACCAAGCTCGCGGAGGGTATCAATATATTTTTCTTCTAAATCTGGTATTATTAAATCTTTAATACCTGCTTCCTGCCATTTATGCTGATATTCATTTTGAAAATATAATTTTAAATTATCCCAGTAACCCATAACAGCAAGGCGGTTATATTCGCGATTTTTATTAACTTCTGCTGCCAATTGGAAATAATCAGCAGCTTTAAAACCATTATTGACAACTTTTTTATTTGCTTTGCTAATTGTTTTACCATCTTTTTTTGCATCTAAAACTGGAAACCCAAGCTCCAGAGCATCTACACCATTATCCAGCAAAAAATTTATTAATTTTAAAGATTTCCCTTTATCAGGATAGAGAGCTGGGAGAAATGCAAGCAATATTTTTTCTTTATTATTTTTTTTCTTTAATAAATAACTGCTTAAACTATTATTCTTTACTTTTACTTTCTGCATATTTTCACCTGCTTTGTAATGTAATTAACTTTTTCTTTCATTTAAGCCCTGAAAAACAAGGGCTGCTATAATAATTGAGCCTGTAAGCATATCCTGAAAATAGTTAGGAACATTTAACAGAGTCAATCCATTTGCAAGTACACCCATAATTAAAACACCAATTAAAGTACCGGGAATATTAGGCTCTCCCTGTTTAAATAAAGTCATACCTAAAAATACTGTAGCATATGACTGCAGTAAATAACCGCCACCAGCTGTTGGATGAGCTGAACCTAATTTTGATGCTAAAAGAATCCCTGTTAAAGCACCAAGCGTACTTGTTAAAGCAAATGAAATAAGCTTGTTTTTTTCTATCTTTATTCCTGAATAACGACTTGCTGTTTCATTACCACCAATTGCATAAAGATAGCGCCCAAACATAGTCTGATTAAAAATATACCAGAATATAAAAGCTGCTAAAAACATTATCCAAATTACAATCGGTATTTTCAAAAAACTACTTTGACCCCAGATCAAAAATTCATCCGGAATTCCAGAAAATATTATCGTCCCACCTGAAATCCAAAATGTTATACCCTCTAAAAAGGTACCACTTGATAAAGTAGTTATAAATGATAATATATTTAATTTAGCAACTAAAAAACCATTGATTAAACCAAAGGCAAAACTTAAAAAAAGCACAAATGGTATAACTAAAAACATAGAATAATCTCTAACTAATAAGATTGCTGTTAAAATACCAGCAAAACTTGCAGCATTAGCGATTGATAAGTCAAATTCACCGATAACCATAACTACTGTTGCTCCGATGGCAATGATTGCAAGCAGTGATATCTGCTCAATTATATTAGACCAATTACGAACTGTTAAAAAAGCAGCTGGGCGTAAAATTGAAAAAACTATTATGATTATTAATAAGCCAATTATAGTCCCATATTTTTTTAAAATATTCTGCATCAATTTACCCCCTTATAAGCTAACTGCAAAATTTTATCTTGATCAAACTCTTCTCTATCTAGTATGCCTGTTATCCTGCCGCTGCTCATAACAGCAGCACGGTCACATACCCCCATGATTTCTAAAATATCAGATGAAACCAAGATTACACCACTAGCTTGTGCAATTTTATTTATTAACTCGTAAACTTCTGTCCTGGCACCAACATCTATACCCACTGTTGGTTCATCAAAAATAAAAAGTTCTGTATTCCTATAAAGCCATTTAGAAATAACTACTTTTTGCTGGTTACCTCCACTTAAATATTCAACTTCTTTTTTTATAGAAGGAGTTTTAATATCAAGCAGATCTACCTGTTTTTCTGCTTCTTCAATTTCTTTTTTCTGATCAATTTGATTAAAAAATTTAGATTTTAAAAAATATATAAGATTAGGAAGTGTTATATTTTCTTTTATATTAAAACTTAATACCAACCCTTCTGTTCTCCTATCTTCTGGTATTAAGCTGATACCCTGATCAATCATTTTTGCTGGGGATTCAACTTTAATTTCCCGATTATTTAATAATACTTTGCCGCTGCTGATATTTCTTAACCCAAATATAGCTTCCATCAATTCTGTTCTACCTGCTCCTACCAATCCAAAAAAACCGAGTATTTCATTTTTATTAACTTCTATATTTATATTTTTAAATCCAGCTCCACTCAAATTTTTAAGTTCTAAAACAGTATTTTTATCTGCTGAATTATTTTCTTTTTTAGGAAATCTGCTTAAAGATTTTTTTCCTGTCATAAATTTTATTAATAATTCTTTATTCAAATCTTCAATATTTTCATCACTTACCTTTTGACCATTTTTTAAAATAGTTACCGTATCAGCAATCTCAAAAATCTCTTCTAAACGGTGAGAAATATATATTATAGAAATCCCCATTTGTTTAATCCTTTTTAAATTACTAAAAAGTTCTCTAATCTCTTTTTCCGTTAAAGCAGCTGTTGGCTCATCTAAAACTAAAAGTTTAGCATCCATCATAAATGCTTTTAAAATAGCAATCAACCATTTATCAGCCGTGGAGAGCTCAGATACAGCTTTAAAAAGATCAAATTTAAAATTAAGTTTATCTGCCAGCTCTAAAACCTTCTTTTCCATCTTCTTTTTATTGAAAAAAAGATTGTTTTTTGGATACTGATAACCAAGCCATATATTTTCTACTGCATTAAAATAAGGCACCAGATTTACATCCTGATGGATAAATGCTAAACCTAATTCTTTAGCATCAGCTGGTTCATTAATTTCAACTTTTTTGCCCTTAAAATAAATGCTTCCGCTGCTCTTTTTATGAATTCCAGCTAAAATTTTTATTAGTGTAGATTTCCCAGCTCCATTTTCACCCACTAAAGCTCTGATTTCACCTTCTTCTAGGGCAAAATCTACATTATCTAAAGCTTTAACTCCAGGAAAGCTCTTACTTAAAGCTTTAATTTTCAAAATTTCTTCTGCCATTATTTCACCACCTTTAAAAACACAGCCCCTAAAATAAGGGGCTGCTCTTAAATTAACTACTCAATAAATTGATCTACATTATCTTCTGTAATAATAATAGAAGGTGCATAATAAATTCGATCTGTTAATTCTTCTCCGGCAAAAACCATATTTATTTTTTCAACTAAGATATCACCCATTGCAGAAAAATCCTGCTTAACAGTTGCTTTAAGTGAAGAAGCATCTTTTATCATTTCTAAGGCCTGAGAGTTACCATCAATACCAACTACAATAATATCTTCTTCAAGTCCTGCCTGTTTAATTGCCATTGAAGCACCGATGGCAGGTTCATCCCAGGCTGCCCAGACTCCATCTATTTCTGGATTTGAAAGCAGTATTGACTGCACGGCCTGCATTGCATTTTCTATTGGGCCAGGAACCTGAACATAATGTTCTCCAACTACTTCAATATCATCTCTTGATTCTACCATTGCATCAAAGATAATTTCCCGCTTATGAACTCCTGGATGAGCTGAATGATAAAGCTTGATAATTTTCCCCGATCCAATCCTATTAAATAAGTAAGAAACATTTTGAGCTGCTAAAACATAATTGTTTGATGTCACATTCATTTCCATACCCTCTATATAGTTTGCATCACCACCAAAGACTGGTATCCCTGCTTCATTGGCATTTTGAATCTGCTTTTTAAGCTGATTTGGATCTCCCATTCCCATTACAATTGCATCTACTCCTTGAGAAATAACATCATCATATCGATTTGCAAGCTGATTGAAATCTCCTTTTGTATCAATCACTTGAACATTCCAACCTTCATTTTCCGCTTTTTCTTCAAAAGACCTAATCATTTCATTAGTTGTTACAGACTGCAGATACGGAGTTAATACAGCTATTTCTTTTTCCTGAGCATAGAGTGAGAAAGAAGCAAGAAAAACAAATAAAACAATCAGCAATAAAAGTAATTTTTTAGACATTATTACACCCCTTCTTGGTTTTGTAAAAATTCTGCCATCTTAATATCTGTGATTAAAACATCGAGCAAAGAAGTCCTTAAAGCTGCCAAAACAGCTTCTTTTTTTTCATCACCTAAGGCAGCTGCAGCTTTAAATTTAATATTTAATAAATCTTCTAAGTCGACTGCTATAATCCGATTTTGAAATGGTGGTTCAATTATATTTCCTTTACTATCAAAAAAAATTGAGTTTATACTACCAGATAAATCTAAGTTTTTAAAAATTTCTAATTCACTTTTTTTTAAATGACCAGAAATAAGAGGGTGAGATACTGTAGCTGTACCTATCCCCAAAAAAGCAATATCAATTTTTTTATATAAATTGATTACATTCTTTATTCTTTTTTCATTTTTAAACACTTCTGCTGTAGCGGCATCTTTTAGAAAAGCAGGAGAATTCAATAAATAATTAACCCCATCTAAATTATTAGCCATAAGATTAGAAATCTCATTAGCATTAAAACTCTTCCCGGTATCACTTAAAGCACCAATTAAAGGAACAATTTTAAATTTTTTAGTTGAAATCGGATAAGCATTTTGGGCCAATTTATAAAGTGTTGTACCTGCTGAAACTCCTATATATTCCCCCCCTTCAGCTATTCTTTTTAAAAATTCTAAAGCTTTTTTAGCTGCTGCATCTTTGCGGTTTTCAAGCGGCTGCTGAGCAGAAAGGTCAACTATTAAAACCTCATTTAAATCAAATTTATCAGCAAGCTCACTTTCTAAATATGAATTATCATTTACTGGACTATCAATATTAATTTTTACTAGCCCTTTTTCACGAGCTTTTTTAATCAATCTGCTTACTTTCGGGCGTGAAATTCCAAGTTTAGAAGCAATTTTAGTCTGATTAAGCTCTTTTTTATAGTAGAGAATAGAAACTTTGGTCATCAATTCTAATTCCTGCTCAAAGAATTTCTCCACCTCCTTTATTACAAAATTTCATATTATGAATTTTTGTTCAACTATATTATATATCTGTTTTCTGTATTTGTCAAAATATTTTCAATATTATTTATAAATAGATAAAACTCCCCGAGTTGATAGACAGAATTTTTTTTAATCTGTCTACCATAAGGGGAGCAAAAAAAATCAATTACCATAATACATATCATTCAATATAAACTCTAGGTACTCTTTTCGTTATTTTACTAACGATTTCATAATTGATGGTCATACTTTTTTCAGCAAGTTCATCTGCAGTTATTTTTTCCTCGGCCTGATTTCCAATTAAAACTACCTCATCACCAAGCTCTACATCCTTTATCTGGTCAACTCCGACCATAAATTGATCCATACAGACCCGCCCTCTAATCGGGGCACGCTGACCTCGAATCAATACATCTGCCTGATTACTGAGCAGTCTAAAATATCCGTCAGCATATCCGAGTGGTATAGTTGCTATTTTCTCTCTTTTTTTTGTTATATACTCTGCTCCATAGCTAATCCCTTTTCCAGCTTCCAGTTCTTTTAAGTAAATTATTTTTGCCTTCCAGCTCAAAACCTCCTTAAGTTCAATCTTTTTTTCTAGTTCTTTTGAAGGTCTTAAACCATATATCATAATACCAGCTCTCACCATATCTAACTGCATTTCTGGTAAATCAATAACTGCAGCACTATTTGCACAGTGTTTTATAGGAATATCAATCCCCTTTTTTTCAAGAGCTGTAATAATTTTTTTAAATTCACTGAACTGCTGCAGTGTATATTTTTTGTCTGCTTCATCTGCCTTAGCAAAATGAGTCATTAGTCCTTCTAATTCCAAATTAGGAAGAGCAGTAACTTTTTCTATAAAAACAGGAGCTTTTTTAGGTGATAATCCTATTCTGCCCATCCCTGTATCAACTATAATATGAACTTTCTTTTTTAATCCTTTTTCAGCACAGAGCTGGTTCAGCTTTTCTGCTGTACTAAATTTAGCAATGGCTGGAATAAGATCATATTCTATTAGTACCTCAATTTGCTCAGGAACCACTTCACCCAAAAGATGAATGGGCAGATTAATCCCTGCTTCTCGGAGTTCAATTCCTTCATCGGGTAGGGCAACTGAGAGGCGATCTGCTCCTGCTGCTGCAGCTTTTTTTGCTATTTTTACGGCTCCATGTCCATATCCATCTGCTTTGACAACTGCATTGAGAAGTGTATTTGAAGAAATTCTTTTTTTAATCTCTTTTAGATTAAATTCAAAATTGCTTAGATTTATTTCTACCCAAACAGGCCGATTATATTTATTATCCATCATTTTATACCCTCTTCGATAAATTTAATTTTCTTTTAAAAGCTCAGCAGGATCATAACATTCATAAGCAAATGCTTCTGCAACTGATTTATATGTAATTTTACCCTGATATACATTTAGGCCTTTTAATAAAGCTTTATTTTCAAGCAGTGCTTTTTTATAGCCTTTTTCTGCGATTTCTACTGCATATGGAAGCGTAACATTTGTTAAAGCTAGTGTAGCAGTTCTTGCAACAGAACCCGGCATATTTGCGACTGAATAATGCACAACTCCCTGCTTAATATAGATGGGATCATCATGTGTAGTTGGATGTGCACCTTCTACACAACCACCCTGATCTATTGCCACATCAACTATTACTGAACCATCTTTCATATCTTTGATCATTTCTTTTGTAACAAGCTTTGGTGCCTTAGCCCCATGAATCAGTACAGCACCGATTACCAGATCTGCCTTTTTAAGTTCATCATGTATATTCGCACTATTTGAAATTCTAGTCTTTATAATTCCAGAAAATATATCGTCAATATATCTCAATTGAGCTGCATCAATATCTAAAATTGTAACATCTGCACCAAGTCCTTTCAACATTTTGGCAGAATTAAGTCCTACTGTACCACCACCAATAACTACAGCCTTAGCTGGAGGAACTCCAGGTACACCGCCAAGCAGCACACCTCTACCACCCATCGGTTTTTCAAGATATTTTGCACCTTCTTGGGCAGATAATCTACCTGCTACTTCACTCATCGGTGTTAAAAGCGGTAGTGAGCCATCCTTAAGTTCTACTGTTTCATAGGCAATAGAAACAATATTTTTCTGGATAAGTAATTCAGTAAGTTCTTCTTCTGCAGCTAGATGCAGGTATGTATAGAGAATCTGTCCATTTTTAAATAAATCATATTCTTCTGGAAGCGGCTCCTTAACCTTGATTATCATATCTGATTCAGCAAATAATTTTGCTGTATCAGCTTCAATTATCGCTCCTGCTGCTTTATATTCCCGATCTTGAAATCCACTGCCCAGACCAGCATTTTTTTCTACAATAACCTGATGTTTTCTAGCTGTTAAAACTTTTGCCCCTTCTGGAGTAACAGAAACCCTATTTTCATTATTTTTAATTTCTTTAGGAACACCTATAATCATCTCATTTACCCCCTATATATATTCTCATAATTTTAATAATCAATAATTATTAATCCAACGCAGTTTTGGCTTTGTCCTACCATATACCGCATAATCTTGAGCTTCATTTAAATAAGCCCAAAGCTGATCACCATAATCATAATGCCACCATTCAGCTGCATAATTTACAAATCCAACTTCAGTCATTACATGATAGAGCAGTCTGCGGTTTTTAAGTATCACTTCTTCTTGAGAGCTGAGTTGTCTCATTTTTTTTAATTCTTCATAATAGCAGGTGGCTGCTTTCTCAGAAGTTTCATCAAAAGCGGTGCCCATATTTAAGACCTTCCCCTTATTATCGATAATCGTCAGATCTACCGCACCTCCAGTCAGATGTGGAGAAGGATTTTCTGCATTTTTTGAAGGAAGTGATACAAATCTAGAAGTTAGTTCCCTCAGTTCAGAATCGCTTTTTTTAGGCATTTTTTCTCTAAGTTCATTGAAATATTTCTGAAAAATTATCTTCTGTACTTCCGGTGGGCGCCAGGCATCATAAATCAAAAACTTATATCCCGGTTCCAGCATTTCGGCTGCCTCAACAATTCTGTTTAAATTATTTTTTCTGATATAGCAGTCAGAAAGCGCACCTTTTATCCCCTGCAGATAATACTGTGGCTGAACAATTATTTTTTCTGGAATCAAACTCATTGAAATCAAATCTTCACGATTATCGATGATTTTTATTTTTCTTAAATCCTCCCAGTTGACCTGAGCAATATTCGGTATAGCCTTTGAGCTTAAATTATCTACTTTCATTTTCCTACCCCCTTTAGAATTTAATTTTTTTAGATGCCCAGTAATCTGGGTAAGGTAACTACTAATGCAGGAAAAAGTATGATCATCAATAATACGGTCATCGCAACAGCTACAAAAGGCCATATTTCTTTAAATAATGTCTCTAATTTTACCTTTCCTACAGCAGAAACAATATAAACACAGGCACCCATGGGTGGTGTGATCAGAGCAATTGTAATATTAAGAGTCATCACTATACCAAAATGAAGCGGATCAATACCAGCATAAACTGCTGCTGGTGCAAGTACTGGTGTCAGCAAAATTAAGGCTGCTATTTCTTCCATGAACATCCCAATTATAAAGATCATCAAACTCATTATCATTAAAAGGATTGTAGTATTATCAGTCAGACTTAACATAAAACCAGCAAATTTTTG
This sequence comes from Halanaerobium sp., assembly GCA_018399955.1. Classification (GTDB taxonomy): domain Bacteria; phylum Bacillota; class Halanaerobiia; order Halanaerobiales; family Halanaerobiaceae; genus Halanaerobium. The sequence continues at coordinate 19,307 of JAGYNO010000021.1, forward strand.
CGGCACCTGCTCCCATTTTAAAAGCCAGCTTACAACTGAGGCACTGCCCATTATTAAAAAGACAACACTTGTATTGCGTATTGTTTCATATAGAGCATCCACAAAATATTTGATCCTTAATTTTTTAGTGATAAAAAAACCAACAATAACTGTATAAAAAACTGCAGCTGCACCGGCTTCTGTTGGTGTAACAACACCTGTTATAATACCACCGATAATGATTATCGGTGCAAAAAGAGCAATCAATGATTCTGCACCTGTTTTAAGAACCTTTTTAAAACTGGCTTTTTCATTTGAAATAGGATAATTATTCTTTTTAGAATAATAATAATTCATTATCATAAATGCAGCACCCAACATCAAACCAGGAATAATACCTGCAATAAAAAGGGCACCAATCGACTGATTAGTCATTGTTCCGTAGAGGACCATAAAAATACTGGGTGGAATAATGGGGCCAATTAGTGAACTGCCAGCAGTTATTCCGGCTGCATAAGATCTATCATAACCTTCTTTGGCCATAGCAGGTATTAAAATAGCACCAATTGCAGAAGTATCTGCTGCTGCAGAGCCGCTAATACCAGCAAAGATTATACTCGCAACAACATTTACATGGCCTAAACCACCTCTTAAATGGCCGACTAATACCCGGCTAAATTCCAGAAGTTTATCAGTTATTCCAGTTTTATTCATCAAATTACCAGTCATTATAAATAATGGTATTGCCAAAAGTGTGAAAATGTCCATGCCCCCAAAAAACTGCTGGATCATAATTCTCAAAAGGGAATAATCGCCAAGATAAATAAATCCTGCCAAAGCTGCAGCTAATAAAGCTATAAAAATTGGTACACCAGCCAGCAGCATCACAAAAAATATTCCTAACATCATCAAGCTCATATTTATCACCACCTTCTATTATTTATCACCAATGCTGCTGATCAAAATTAAAATATACTGAATAAGCATTAAACCCATCCCAACTGGTATTGACATCAGAGGTACAGCCTTTGGAATGTTCATTGCTAGTGTAGTCATTCCCCAGGCATTATTTGTATATTCAAAGCCCATATAGGTCATAAATAATAATACAGCTATGATTATTATATGGCGCAAAAAATTAAGTATGCGGCTTAAAGGCTTAGGTAGTTTTTCTACAACAATTGTAATGCTGACATGTTCCCCATAACTTAATGCTGCAACACCAGCAAACATGACTGCCCAAATAAGAGTAAATCTTGCCAGTTCTTCAGTCCAGACCAGAGAACTGCTGAAAAAATATCGGCTTATTACAGAAAATACAATATCAATAATATTTATTAAAAGAAACATCCCAGCTAAAAACAAGCTGAGATGTTTGATTTTTTCCGATATTTTTCTTGTTATCTCTACAAATATCGGTCTGTCTTTGCCCATTAATTTGCCTCCTGATTAGCATTTTCTGCACTTTCTAATGCCATATCCATATATTCTTGGTCTATCTTTTCATTGATCCAAGCTATATAATCCGGCTGACCAATTTCTTTAAACTGCTGCATTTCTGATTGATTAGGATAATATACTTCAACACCCTGTGCTTCTATAAAATCTACTCTTTCTGCTACTTTTGCTTCAACACTGAGTCGATTTCTGACATTTGCTGCATGAGCAGCCTGCTCAACAACATATCTATCTTCAGCTGATAATGAATTTAACCAATCTGCATTGATAGTTAGCCACTGACATGAATATTGAATATTTGCCATTGTCATATAATCCTGTACCTCATAGAGACTGCCTGAAATTATATATGTAGGTGGATTCATCTGTCCACTTACTACACCTGTTTGAAGTGCCATGTATAATTCAGTCCAAGGTATTGGAGTTCCACTTGCACCAAAAGATTTATACAGAGCTACCTGACCTGGGTCCATACCTCTAAATTTTATGCCCTCAAAATCTGCAGGTGACTTTATTTCTTTTTCATTATTTGTAAAAGCTAAAAATCCACCTTCCTCAACAGCTTCCAAAAGAGCTACACCAGTATTTTTTTCAAATTCTTCTGTGGTTAAGTTCCAGTAATCACTATCATCAAAAAAATAATGGGCTGCCCTAAAACTATCAAACATAAAGGGAATTGTTGCAGCATAAATTTCTGGATATACAGATACCATACCTGCATTTGATGCTACATTAATTTCGGTTGAGCCGCTCATAGTCTGCTCCATTCTCTGCTCCTCATTACCAAGCTGACTGTCAGAATAAAGTGTGATAGTTATTCTTCCATTTGTACCGAGCTCAACAAATTCTTTAAAATTTACTGCAAATTCATGTACAGCATTTGTTTCTACATCAGCTGGTCCATTGTATGACATCTTTGCATTCATGACTTCCTGTGCTCCAGCAGTTGAATTGATAACAAATAAGGCCAATAAGAGAACAACAAATAAGATAGTCTTTCTTTTCATAAAATTACCTCCTGTTTTATTATAATGAAATTCTATTTATATTATTCTATAATAATGAAATAATTCCTGCATAATTTTAATAAAATATTATTTTTTTTACTATAATGAAAAAATATCATGATTTTGGCGCTTTTAAGGACTCTAAATCTTGATTAGGTTTAAAATTTAAGTTATAATTTAGATAGATGTATACTTTAATACATTAAATTAATTTTGTACTTTAAAGGATGATTTTATGAATCTAGGTAATAAAATTAGAAAAATTAGAAAAAGAAAAAACCTAACTTTACAGGACTTAGCAGAAAAATCTGATTTAAGTATTGGCATGATAAGCCAAATAGAGAATGATAAAATAGGCTTATCTGTAACATCACTCTGGAAAATAGCCAAGGCACTTGAGGTGTCAATAGGCGATTTTTTCGATGAAAAAACAAATAATAATAATCTGATTGTCAGAAAAAATGAAAGAAAAAAGATACAGCTTGCAAATTCAACTGCCTCTTATGAACTTCTTACTCCTGATCTATCCTGGAATATTGAATTTTTACGCATAACAATTAATCCAGGTGAATCTTCAGATACCCGAAAGTTAAGTCACCAGGGAGAAGAAACCGGGTTTATTATTCAGGGAAAGCTTTTAATTAAATGGGGAGACAAAGAGTTCATCTTAAATGAAGGAGATAGTATTCGTTTAGATAGTACAATTCCACACCGCTATATAAATATAGGTGATGTAAAGTCAATTTCTATCTGGGCAATGACACCACCGAGTTTTTAACTAATCATGATTAAGGTACCTGGTACGGACGAAATATAAGGATTAAGGTACCAGGTAGTGCGCCAGGCTAAGGGCGTAATATATACTGAGTGGGAATCTCAGTGAGTAAGATTTAGCAAATCACTCATAGCGAGTTTTGGACATTGATGAGTAATCATGAATGTTAAGCGTAAACAGTTAGACAGTAGGCGGTAAGCATTGTGCTGAAGGGATTGAGCCTCGAAACACCTTAACAGAAATTGGCTGATGCTTTTACCTGAGCAGAAAGCAATATTGTTACAGATTAAAGCTAGTCTGTAAGGACATTCCGGGGTCGTAGACCACCGCATGCTGGACATCGATATATTATGTCAACCTGGGAGGTCCTTGGGATCTACACAGAGAGAGGGATGCAGCAAGCGATACAAAGTTAGCGCATCCAGATGCTCAAGGAAGTCGGATGACTGTATAGTACTGAAGAAGCTGAGTAATTACAGTGGAGGGAAGGCGGTCACACAATATCAATCTTAGAAAGGGAAACACATTCTATACTCGGAGATAGGTGATAATGTGGAAACGAAACTGGAAAGAATAGCTGAGATAGCAAGAAACAGACCTGAAGAAGTATTTACGGCTCTAATACACCATATCAATAAAGATATGCTGATAAACTGTCATTATGAGCTTGATGCTGATAAGGCAGCAGGTGTAGATGGAGTAACCAAGAAAGAATATGAAAAGAATCTTGTTGAGAATATAGAAAATCTGATAGACAGGATGAAAAGCAAGTCATACAGGCCAAAACCGGTGAAAAGAGTGTATATAGAAAAGCTCAGTGGAGGTAAAAGACCATTGGGGATACCGGCCTATGAAGATAAACTGGTGCAAAAGGCCGTTGCTAAAATCTTGAATGCAATTTATGAAGAAGATTTTCTGGAATTCTCATTTGGATTTAGACCAGAAAGAAGTTGTCATGATGCACTGAGAATGGTTAATGATATCTGCAATAGAGACAAAATCAATTATGTGCTAGACACTGACATCAAAGGTTTCTTTGATAATGTGGACCATGAGTGGTTGATGAAATTCCTAGGCCACAGGATTAATGACCCGAACATGCTGAGATTAATAGCCAGATTTCTTAAATCGGGTATAATGGAAGACGGTCAGAAACAAAAGACTGAGAAGGGAACTCCGCAGGGCGGAGTCTGCTCACCAGTTCTTGCCAATATTTACCTGCACTATGGGGTAGATATCTGGTTTGACCGCAAGATCAGCAAACAGCTCAGAGGTGAAAGCTACATGGTCAGATATGCAGATGATATAATATTCTGCTTTGAGCACGAATATGATGCGCAGCGGTTTAAAGAAGAGCTGACAGAAAGGCTGGATAAATTTGAGCTTGAATTATCAAAAGAAAAGACCAGTTTAGTTAAACTGGAAGATGATGAAGATGGTAATGATAGCGGCAAATATGACAGAACTTTTGATTTCCTAGGATTTACCAACTATATGGGTAAATGCAGAGATGGAATCAAGAGACATAAGGTCAAAACCAGCAGTAAGCGATTTAATAGAAGTGTCAGACGCTGTAAAGAGTGGATAAAAGCAAATCGGACACTGCCAGTAGAAGAGTTTATGAAAGAATTAAATAGAAAACTGGTAGGTACCTATAACTATTTTGGTGTGTCGGGAAACTCAAGAAGTTTGAGTTCACTGTACTACAGGGTTAGAAGGCTTGTATTTAAGTGGCTAAATAGACGTAGTCAGAGGAAAAGCTTCAACTGGGGTAAATTTCAGAAATTTCTTAGTAAATTCAAGTTGAAAAGACCAAGGATAAAAGTAGATATTTTCAAATCAGGTACTGGGTCGTGTTATTTAAGTAAAGGATAGAGTGAAAAGCCGTATGCCATAATATGGCACGTACGGTTTTATAGAGGGATTGGGGCTGTGAAGCCCCGTCTACTCGAC
>JAGYNO010000022.1 GCA_018399955.1 Halanaerobium sp.
AATCAATAAAGATAATATTCTGGATGATATGGAAGCTAAATTAAATAAATTGATAAAGGCAGGATATAAGATTGCAGTTGCATCTTCGAGTAGAAATGCAAGAAAGGTATTAAGCAATCTAGAAATTTCTGACATGTTCGATACTATATCTGATGGAAATAGTGTTAAAAATGCTAAACCTGCACCTGACTTATTTTTACATACTGCTGATAAACTTGAGCTTAGACCGGAGCAGTGTGTTGTTTTAGAAGATGCTGAATCTGGTGTAGAAGCTGCTTTGGCAGCAAATATGAAAGCTGTTGGTGTAGGGCCTGAAAGTAGAGTAGGAAAGGCACATCTTGTTTATACTTCTGTAGAAGAGATTGATTTTGATGAAATAATAGAGAGTCTATAGAAAATTTAAAAAAATTAATAATTATGCAGGAATTTAAGAGTCTGCAGCGAATATTAATTATAGAGCATCAATATTTTGCGCAGGCTCTTTTTTATTATTTATTTTCGCAAGCGCTTGCGTAATGTGGGGGTTTGAAGATGCAGATAACTTTAAAAGATATTGCTAGAATGGCTGGAGTAGCAGAATCGACGGTTTCTAGAGCATTAAATAACAAAAAAGGTGTTGGCGAAAAAACAAGAAAGAAAATAATTAAAATTGCAGAAGAGAATAATTATCGTCCAAACCAACTTGCTAGAGGACTTGCGGCTAATAAGACAAATATGATTGCTGTAGTGCTTTCTGAAATGGATAGCCCAGGCAATATAGAAATTGTTAAAAGTTTAGAAGAAGCCGCAGAAGCTGATAATTATCAAATTATTTTATGTAATACGAAAAATGATCCTGAAAAAGAAAAATCTTATCTTTCACTTCTTGAATCAAATCAGGTAGATGGTGCTGTGTTTATTGGCGGCAAACTGGTTGGCAGCCATCTTCTTAGAGCAAGTTTAGATGATAATGCAATTGTTTTAGTAAATCGCCTGTCTGAAGAAAATTTTTTTACCTCAGTACTAACAGATTACAGCATAGGAATTTATAAAGCAGTAAATCATCTTTTAGAACAAAACTATAATAACATAGCTCTAGTTTGCGGCAGCAGAAATAACCTTATTGAAGAAGAAAAAATCAGCGGTTATTTTAATGCCTATCAGGAGGCAGGTTTTAAAGCAGATCAAAATTTAATTTTTGAGACAGATTCTAGCAGACAAGGTGGTTATAATGCATTTTTAGAAATCATTAAAAATGATTCTGTACCAGATGCTTTTATTTCAACAAAAGAACTTACAACAATTGGCCTTGTTGAAGCTATAAAAACTGGAGGATTTTTTATTCCAGATGATTTTGCTGTTGTAGGCTATGGGGATAACATACTAACCTCAATTATTGAGCCACCACTAACTGTTTTAAGTGAACCTTCTAAAGAGCTTGGTAGAATATCATTTGATTATTTGCTTAAGCTGATTAATGACAATTTGGAAGGACAGCAGATAAAAGTTTTAGCCCCCAATTTAATAATTAGGGATTCTTCAATATCAAAATATAACTAAATTTTTTAAGGAGGAATAATCATATGGCAAATGTTACATTAAAACATGTTTATAAGCGTTTTGGAGACTTAGTTGCGGTTAAGGATCAAAGTTTAAAAATTAGAGACAAGGAATTTTTAGTACTAGTCGGGCCATCTGGATGTGGTAAATCTACTACTTTAAGAATGATTGCTGGGCTTGAAGAAATTAGTGAAGGTACTATTGAGATAGATGATCAGGTAGTAAATGAAGTAGCTCCAAAAGACAGAGATATTGCAATGGTCTTTCAGAACTATGCACTTTATCCACATATGAATGTATATGATAATATGGCTTTTGGTTTAAAGCTCCGCAAATTTCCTAAAGATGAAATTGACAGAAGGGTGGAGGAAGCTGCTGACATTTTAGGTATTGAAGAACTTTTAGAAAGAAAGCCAAAACAGCTTTCTGGAGGGCAGAGACAGCGTGTAGCCTTAGGTAGAGCAATAGTTCGTGAACCCAAGGTATTTTTGATGGATGAGCCACTTTCTAATCTTGATGCAAAATTAAGAGTACAGATGAGAACAGAACTCTCAAAATTACATGACCGTCTTCAAACAACAATGATTTATGTAACTCATGATCAGACTGAAGCTATGACAATGGGTGATAGAATTGTGGTGCTTAAAGATGGGGTTATTCATCAGGTGGATGACCCATTAACTTTATATAACAAACCCAATAATATGTTTGTAGCTGGTTTTATTGGTTCACCTGCTATGAATTTTATGGATGCTAAAATAGTAAAAGAAGGCGATACTTATTATATCGATGGTGCAGGAACTTTTAGAATTAGAGTTCCGCAGGATAAAGAAAAATTAATAAAAGATTATAATGGTAAAGAAGTTGTCTTTGGTGTTAGACCGGAGGATATAGTTGATACAAAGATTAATCATGATTTTGAAGTTAAAGAGGATAATTCATTTAAAGCTGATGTCGAGGTTGTTGAACCGATGGGGTCAGAAATTTATCTCTACCTTGCCGAAGCAGGCCATTCTTTAATTGCCCGAGTTGAAGCAGAAAGTAAAGCAGAAGTTGGAGACACAATTAATCTTGGAGTAGATTTAAGAAAAATTCATATATTTGATGCAGAAACAGAAGATGCTATTTTTTAACAATCAATTTGTTGGTTATTGTTAGTTTTAGTTGGTACCAGGTACCTTAATCATGATTAAGGTACCTGGTACTTTATATTTTGTCTTTGCTAAATAATGAAAATTCACATATAATTATATATAGGAGATTATTCTAATAGCTTGAGATTCTTATTTAAGAAAATCAGGAGGTAAAATATGCCAAGGCAGCGCAAAGATTTTTTATTAAATCCATTTATTATTGCATTAGTAGCTGTTATTGTTATTACTGCTTTTTTTAATTTCTGGCAGAATATGCAAAAAATGAACAAACTAGAAAAGGAAATTGACAATGTCAAAAAAGAAATAACAGCAGCAGAAGCTGAAAATAAAGAATTGCGTGAACAGCTTAGAAATACTAATGATCCAGAATATATTGAAGAAGTTGCTAGAGAAAAATTAGGTTTGGTTAAGCCTGGAGAAATGCTATTAGTACCAGTGGAAGAAGATGTTGAAGACGATAAAAAAAATACAGAAGAAAATTAACTTTATCGATGTTTTAAATAAAGGAGATTTGTAATGGCAAAACATATTGAAAGTAATTTATTAAAACTAACAGCTGAAAAATTAAAAATAAAAAAATCAAATGTAGAAAAAACAGTAGAGTTACTTGATGATGGTAATACTGTACCATTTATTGCTAGGTACCGAAAAGAAATGACAGGTAGTATGGATGAGGAACAAATCAGAAATATAGAAGAGGAAATTGATTATTTAAGACGATTAATAGAGAAAAAAAATGATGCTGCAGAAGCAGCTGAGAAACAGGATAAATTAACAGATCAATTGATTGATAAATTAAAAAATGCAGATACTCTTCAGGAAGTTGAAGATTTACATCGTCCATTTAAAATAAAGAAAACTACTAAAGCTGCTAAAGCGATTGCAAAAGGACTGCAGCCTCTTGCTGATATTATTTTTTCTCATGATAATTCTGCAGGTATTCCAGAAGAAATCGCCAAAGAATATATTGACAATGAAAAAGGCTTAAATGATGTTGAGAGTGTATTAAGCGGTGCTGAAGATATTATTGCTGGAGAAATATCTGATAATGCCGATCTTCGCAAGTTGTTAAGAGAATATATATTTTCAAAATCAGTTATTTCTTCTGAACTGAAAAATGAAGAAGAAGCAGAGAAATACAGAGATTATTATGATTTTAGTGAATCTATAAATAAAATTCCTGCTCATAGAATTCTGGCACTAAATAGAGGAGAAGCTGAAGAGGTATTAAGAATAAAAATAAAGGTTGATGATAATAGAGCTTTAAAAAAGATTTATAATTTTTTTGGAATAAAAGATGATGAGTTTTTTAAATATCTAGAAACTGCAGTTGATTATGCTTATAAAAGGCTCATATTTCCATCTCTTGAAAGAGAAGTCAGAAACTGGCTTACTGATAAAGCTGAAAAAAAAGCAGTTAGCAATTTTTCAATAAATTTAAAGTCATTATTAATGCAGTCTCCTCTTCAAGGGAAAAGAGTTTTAGCAGTTGATCCAGCATTTAGAACTGGATGTAAAATTGCTGTTGTCGCAGAAAACGGTGATTTGTTAGATACAGATGCAATTTATCCTCATCAACCTGCTGCTAAAGTTAAAGAAGCTGCAGAAACAATTGTTTCTCTAGTAAAAAGACATAAGGTTGACTTAATTGTTATTGGTAATGGAACCGCTAGTAGAGAAACTGAACATTTTATTTCTGAACTAATTACAGAAGGTATGGATGTAGAATATACGATTATTAGCGAAGCTGGTGCTTCTGTTTATTCTGCCTCAAAAATTGCAAGAAAAGAGTTTCCAGAACTTGATGTTTCAATCAGGGGAGCAGTATCTATTGCAAGAAGAATACAAGACCCACTTGCTGAACTTGTTAAAATTGATCCTAAATCTCTTGGTGTTGGGATGTATCAGCATGATATTTCTCAAAAAAGGCTTGAAAAGGCCTTAAATGATGTAGTAGTTGATGCTGTTAACCATGTTGGAGTAGATTTAAATACAGCATCAGCAGCCTTATTAACCTATGCAGCTGGAATCAGCTCCAATAATGCAGATAAGATTATTGAATATAGAAAAGAAAATAATCATTTTAAAAAAAGAGAAGAGCTGCTTGATGTATATGGATTTGGTCCCAAAACTTATGAACAATCAGCTGGATTTTTGAGAATGGATTCTGAAGCAGACCCTCTTGCACTAACACCAATTCATCCAGAATCTTATAAAGCAGCCGAAAAAATATTAAATAAAATTAATTTTGAGCTTGAAGATATTAGAAAGACAGATAAGCTTGAAGATATTAGAGAAAAATTGAAGTCAATAGAACATCATGATACAGCAGATGAATTAGAGATAGGGCTTCCTACTGTTAAAGATATATTTAAAGCATTAGAACAGCCAGGAAGGGACCCAAGAGAGTCTATGCCGGGACCAATTTTTAGAAAAGACATACTAAAAATTGAAGATATTAAAGAAGGTATGGTATTTATGGGTAAGGTTAGAAATGTAGTTGATTTTGGAGCATTTGTAGATATTGGTCTCAAACAGGATGGTTTGCTTCATATTTCAGAAATGAGTGATCTTTATGTGAGTGATCCATTTGAAATTGTTCATATTGGACAAAGCATTGAGGTAAAAGTTTTAAATGTCGATAAAAAAAGAGATAGAATTTCTTTTACTTTAAAATTTTAGCTCATATATTTGACAGCTTTGTCTAAATTAAGTTATAATAATTACAATATTACTATCTAGGGAGGAATTTTTTAAGCATGTCCATTGAAGTTGGAAGTATAGTTGTAGGTAAAGTAACAGGGATAACTAATTTTGGCGCCTTTGTAGAACTGGAAGATGGAGAAACAGGTCTGATTCACATTTCTGAAGTAGCTAACACTTATGTAAAAGATATTAGTAATTTTCTTAAAGAAGATGATGAAGTTAAGGTTAAAGTTATTAATATCGATGATGACGGGAAAATTGGTCTTTCGATCAAACAGTTAGAGGATCCAGATGACAGAATTGATCATGCTCCAGAAATGTCTTTTGAAGAAAAAATGGATCGTTTTCTGAAGCAGAGCAGTGAACGTCAGCAGGATTTGAAGAGTAGGGAGGCGAAAAAGGGCGGTAATTCTAAATAAATATATGCCAATTTTTATTGACTTTTCTAAACATCCTTTAACTATTTTAAAGGATGTTTTCTCTTTTTTTCTTGTCTCTATATCATAATTTAATAAAAATTAATTATTGGGAGTTATTGAATGAAATTACAGGATAAAAGAATAATTGAGATACAGCTGAATAGAAAAATTGATAATTTTGTCAAAACTATATACTACTGCCCTTTTGATTACCCAGCAGTTGTATTAGTAGATGCATTTAAAAATAATAATCCAGCTCCTACTATTTATTGGTTAACCTGTCCCTATTTAACTTATGAAGTTGATAGGCTTGAGTCAGATAGCGATTTAATTGATAAACTGGGTAAAAAATTAAAAGAAGATTACAGTTTTAGAAAAGCTATGAATTCTGCACATAAAAGTTATGCAAAAAAAAGATTAAAATTATTAGATAATGTACAGCTTAAAAAGGCGGAGATGATTTCTGAGGATCTTCTGAAAACCCTTAAATTATCAGGCATAGGTGGTATTAAAGATAAGAATGGCATCAAATGTTTACACACTCATTTAGCTGATTATCTTGCCGGTGGAAATAATCCAGTTGGTAGGATTGTTTTTTCTAAAATTCATTGGCCTCAAGATTGTCAAATATGCAGTGAGAGGATTGATAAATTTGTTAGCAGCAGCAATTGATATCGGGACTAATTCATGTAGACTGCTTATTGGCGAAAATAAAAATAATCAAATTCAAATAAAAAAACGTGAACTTAAAATAACAAGATTAGGTGAAGGTGTTGATAAAAATAGAAAATTGAATAAAAAAGCAGTAAATAGAGTTTTAAGTGCATTAAAATATTATAAAGAAATAATCGATAATTATAACATAGATAAGATAAGATTGATAGGAACAAGTGCTTTAAGAGATGTAGATAATTCGCTTCTACTCTCTAAAGAAACAATCAGATTAGGATTTGAATTAGAGATAATCAGCGGCAAAAAAGAGGCAGAGTTAAATTATTTAGGTGCGGTTGATAATCTGAATGATGATTCTATGCTGATTGATATTGGAGGCGGCAGTACAGAATTTATCTGGCTTTCTAATCAGGCTATTAGTTTTGAAAGTGTTGACATTGGATGTGTAAGACTAACAGAAAGATTTATATCTGAGCCAGAATCACCTTTAAAGGAAAGTGAAATTAGAGAAATAAATAATTTTGTTTATGATTCACTAAAAAATGAGCTTAATCTCAATAAAACTTTGAGCATAAAAGGTGTTGGAGGTACTATTACAACTTTAGCTGCTTTAAAAATGGCTATGGAAGATTATGATAGTGAAAAAATTGAAGGTGCAGAATTATATATAAAGGAACTAAAAGAACTATTAAACAAATTTAAAAAATTAGATTTAAATGATAGAAGTAGATTAAAAGGTCTTCAGCCCAAGCGTGCCGATATAATTCCAGCAGGATTAATTATACTTATAGTTATTTTAGAATATATTTCCAGTGAAAGTTTAACTGTAAGTGATCATGATTTATTATATGGTTTATTAAAAGAGGAACTTAAAATTTAAATTTATTTATCTGCAGGTTTATAACTTTTTATCGAGAAATATGTTAAAGGAAGTTAAGCATTAAATGATAAATATTTGTTATTGTTTAATGATAAAAGTTAGGAGGATTGTTTTTGAATGTAGAAGAAAAATTCATTGAATTTGTTCAAAGTAATGATCTCCTTGAAAATGCAGAAAATATTTTATTAGGTGTTTCTGGAGGACCAGATTCGCTGGTAATGCTGGAGCTTTTTTTTAAGTTTAAAAAATATTTTGGAATAAATATTGCAGCTGCCCATTTAGATCATCTTTTCAGGGAAGAATCCACTTCAGAAGCTGATTTTGTTGGAAAAAAAGCTAAAAGTATGGGAATAGATTTTCATAGAAAAACAGTAGATGTTCCAAAAATTGTTGAGAAAGAAAAGATGTCTGCAGAATCTGCTGCAAGACGTGAGAGATTTAAATTTTTCAAAGATATATGTTTAAAATTTGATTATGATTTACTTGCATTGGCTCATCACCGTGATGATCAAGTAGAAACTGTTCTTTTAAATATCTTTCGAGGGAGCGGCTTGCGTGGTTTAAGTGGTATTGAAAAAAGATTATCTTTAGGTAGTTTAGAAATAATTCATCCTTTATTAAACTTAAGCAAGGAAGAAATTGTGGAATATTGTAGAGATCACAGTCTCAAACCGCGTATTGATAAAACAAATAAAGAAAACATCTACAGTAGAAATATTATTAGAAATAAAATTTTACCTATCATTGAAAAAGAAATCAATCCTTCAGTAAAAAAAGTTATTGTACGCAATGCAGATTTAATTGCTGAAGAGGAAGATTTTTTAGATAAAAGTTCAGAAACTAAATTTTTAGAAGCTCTTATTTCTTCAAATGGTAAGAGTTTAAAGTTGGATTTAAATATTTTAAAAGAATATGATAACGTTATTTTGCGGAGGGTTTTAAGAAAAGCATATCAAAAATTAAATAATAGTTTAGATGATCTGTATTTTGATCATATTTTGGAATTAGAAAAATTATTAAGTGATACTTCAACAGGTAGAGGTATTGATTTGCCTGCTGACATCAAGGTATATATTAATTACAATGAATTAATATTTTATAAAAATAAATCGTTAAAAGAAGAGGTAATTAAAGAGAAGAAAAAACTGAACTTGAACAAAAAACATTATTTTGATTATGGTTTTACAATAGTTACTGATACTGCTAAGGCAGAAGAGATTGAATTCAATCTTGACAATAATACAGCAGTTTTAGATTTAAATAAATTAGATTTACCTTTATATTTACGTTCAAGGAAGCCCGGCGATAGTTTTGTACCACTTGGGATGAAAGGTAAAAAGAAAGTCAAAGATTTTTTAATTGATGAGAAAGTTCCAAGATTTGAAAGAGAAAGTATTCCAGTTATTATTGATGGAGAGGATAATATAGTCTGGTTGGCAGGGTTTAGAATTTCTGAAGAATACAAAGTAACTAAAAATACTGATAAAGTTTTGATTATAAAAATTTCATTCAAAAAACAGGGGGATCATTATGGGGAAAAATAAAGTATTTGAAAAGGATGTTGAAGAAGTTATAATTAATGAAAAAGAAATCAAACAGAGGATAAAAGAACTTGGCAGGGAAATTACAGAAAGTTATAATAATGATGATGATATAGTAATGCTTTGTATCTTGAGAGGAGCAGTTTTATTTATGGCAGATTTGGCCCGCGAAATTGATCTTCCAGTTGTTTTCGATTTTATGGATGTTTCTAGTTATGGGGCTTCTACTGAGTCGTCGGGTGTAGTTAGAATTATTAAAGATATGGAGGAAAATATTGAAGGCAGACATCTATTAATTGTAGAAGATATTATTGATACTGGAAGAACATTAAAACATGTTGTTGATATGCTTCAGACCAGAAATCCAAAAAGTATCAAAGTTGTTACATTATTAGATAAACCTGAAAGAAGAGAAACGAAAGAATTAGAAGCTGATTTTAATGGTTTTGAAATACCTGATAAATTTGTAATTGGTTATGGTCTGGATTATGCAGAAAAGTATAGAAATCTATCATATATTGGTGTTTTAAAAGAAGAGAAATATTGTTAAATATTTATTAAATCAATATTTATAATTTGCTTATCAGAAAAAATATATATTGGGATTCCTTAATTCTAATTTAATTCTAATTTAACTATATGTTACTTATATTTACAAAAACTAATTATTGTGTTATAATATCTTACTGTATATAATCGAAGTTGTAGGGAGGTTAATAGTTTGAATAAATTTGTTAAAAATATAGGATTTTATTTAATATTGATTGCTATTTCTATATTAGTTGCTCAATTTTTTATGCAGCAGGGACCAGCAACTATGGAGAATTTCACATATACAAATCTCCTCCAAGAAGTTGCTGCCGATAATATAAATGAAGTAACTATTATTGGTAATGAAGAAGTAACAGGTAATATAAATGGTCAGGAATTTAGTGTTCCAGTACCACCGGAAGCAATACCATCATTAATGCAGGAATTAAGAACTGGTGATGTTAATATTAGTACAAAACCACAGCCAACTGCTCCTTGGTGGGTAAATATCTTAAGCTATATTTTACCTGTAATTATTTTGATAGTTGCCTGGGTTTTTATTATGCAAAAAATGCAGGGTGGCGGAAGCAAAATGATGTCATTTGGTAAAAGCAAGGCTAAACTTGATCAAAGTAAAACTCAATTATCCTTTGATGATGTAGCCAATTATGAAGAAGTAAAAGAAGAATTAAAAGAAGTAGTTGAATTTTTAAAGAATCCAGCTAAGTTCTCTCAGTTAGGGGCTACTGTACCTAAGGGTGTACTTATGGTGGGTCCTCCTGGAACAGGTAAAACACTGATGGCTAAAGCTGTAGCAGGAGAAGCAGGAACACCATTTTTCTTTATCAGTGGTTCTGATTTTGTAGAAATGTTTGTTGGTGTTGGTGCTTCAAGGGTACGTGATTTATTTGAGCAGGGAAAGAAAAATTCACCATGTATCATTTTTATTGATGAGCTCGATGCTGTTGGAAGACAGCGTGGAGCTGGACTTGGTGGAGGACATGATGAACGTGAGCAGACATTGAATCAGCTGCTGGTAGAAATGGACGGTTTTGAGCCAAATGAAGGGATCATTCTTATGGCTGCAACAAATAGACCCGATGTTTTAGATCCAGCACTATTAAGACCAGGTCGTTTTGATAGACAGATTATTGTTGATAAACCAGATAGGTTAGGAAGACAGAAGATACTTGAAATCTATGTTAAAGATAAACCACTTGATAATGATATTGAACTAGAAATATTAGCTAAAAGAACTCCAGGTTTTACAGGAGCTGACATGGAAAATCTTGCTAATGAAGCTGCTATTCTAGCAGCACGCCGCGGTAAGAAAATAATATCCATGAAAGATTTTGATGATGCTATAGATAGGGTTATTGCTGGACCAGCTAAAAAAAGTAGAATTGTGACAGAAGAAGAAAAAGAATTAGTTTCTTATCATGAAACCGGCCATGCTCTTTTAGGTGAACTTCTGGAACATGCTGATAGAACACATAAAGTTTCTATTATTCCAAGGGGACGTGCAGGTGGATTCACTATACCATTACCCCAAGATGACCAGAATTTTATGACAAAGGGTCAACTGCTTGATAAAGTAACTAGTTTGCTTGGTGGTAGAGCAGCAGAAGCTATATTTTTAGATGATATTAGTACTGGTGCACAAAATGATATTGAAAGAGCAACTCAGATTATAAGAGCGATGGTTACAGAATATGGTATGAGCGAAAACTTAGGACCATTAACTCTTGGGCAAAAACATGATCAGCAGGTTTTTCTGGGTCGGGATATATCAAGACAGAGAAATTATAGTGAAGAAGTTGCAGCTAGGATTGATAAAGAAGTAAGTAAAATGGTTGAGGAATGTTTCAGTAAGGCAGAACGTTATTTAAGAGAAAATAGTGAAACAGTTGAAAGAATTGTTACTGCTCTTAAAGAACATGAAACTTTAAATTCTGATCAAATTCAACTTATTATTAAGGGTAAAGCAATCACAGGTGATCCTGATAAAGATGTGCTTCAAAAAAAGAGTTCTAAAGAAACTGAAAAAGAAAAGTCTATAATTACTACTTTTAAACCTGAACCACAAGAAAATTAATTATTAAAATAAAAATAAAATTATAAACAAAAAACCGGCCTTAAATGGCTGGTTTTTTTGTTGTTTAATTACTTTTAATTCTAATATTTATCTGCTATAATAAAAATCGATATCGAATACTGAAAACAGGATGTGAATAAAATGGAAAATAAAATTTTAAGAAAACTATTTTTAGCTTTTATGAGAATTCATATTTTACATCACGCAAAACAAGAAGCATTTTTTGGTTTATGGATGATTGATGAGTTAAAAAGTCATGGTTATGAAGTTAGCTCGGGAACTATATATCCCATTTTACATGCTATGGAGGAAGATGATCTTTTAAAAACTAAAGAAAAAGTAGTTGAAGGTAAAGTTAGAAAATATTATTCAATTACTGATAAAGGTGAAAAAATATTAAAAGAAGCAGAAGAGAAAACAAGAGAATTATTTGAAGAGATAATTTTGTGATTTTGCTAAGGAGGCAGTTATGTTTAAATTAGAAAATGTAAAGTTTAAAGATATTATTGAGATCAATGAACTAAAAATAGAAGATAATTTGGTTACCGCTGTTTTGGGTCCCAGTGGGGGAGGTAAAACGACTTTTTTAAAATTATTAAATAATATGATTTCTGCAGATACTGGAAAGATATATTATAAAAATAGATTAATTGAAGATTATGACCCTGTAAAATTAAGAAGAAAAGTTGTGATGCTTCCCCAAGATCCTCAAATTTTTAAAGGTAGTATTGCAGATAACTTTAAATTTACTGAAGAATTAACAGCAAAAAAGTATTCTGATGACGAAGTTTATAAAGAATTATTAAAGAAAGTATCATTAGATAAAAATTTATTTGATGCTGCAGAAAAACTATCAGGTGGCGAAAGACAGCGGTTAGCACTTGCAAGAGTTATGCTTTTAGAACCAGATACACTTCTTTTAGATGAACCTTCTTCTTCATTAGATTTGGAAACAGAAGAAAAAATTATCGATATGGTAGTTAAATATGCTCGGAATAACTGTCGGACTATGATTATGGTTACTCACAGTCCTGATATAGCAGATGAATTTGCAGATAGAATTATTAATATTGAAAAAGGTAAAATTGTTTAAGGTTTTCAAGAACATTAATTTTAAAGATATTACTAAAGTCTGGAGTGATGATAATGGAAAATGAGGCTATAAATATTGAGATTATGCAGTTGGTATTTGCTTATATCTTTGTTTTAATATTACTTACTATTGTTAAAAAGAAAGATATAGGACATCAAGGAGAGATTTTACTTGCTTCATTTAGAATGACTGTTCAATTGGTGGCAGTAGGATTTGTCTTGGATTATGTCTTCGCAAATCAAAATCCTTTTTTTAGTATTGGGGTTCTTTTAATTATGGAAGTTTTTGCTATTTATAATATATATGGTAGAGTACAGGGGGAAATATCTTCATCTTTAAAAAAGATAATTGCTATTTCTATGTTTTCAGGAACTTCAATAAGTATTTTTTTCTTTTTATTAATAATTATTCAAATAGAGCCCTGGTATAGAGCAGATTACTTTATTCCTCTTTCAGGGATGCTGATTGGAAATTCTATGACAGGTATTTCTTTAGGTGTAAATCATCTTGTAAATGGATTTAAAGACAATAAAAAACTAATAGAAAACTATTTAATGCTTGGTGCTGAACCATTATTAGCAGTAAAAAGGATTACTAATAGAGCATTTTATAATGCAGTTTTACCTACCATTAATTCTATGATGGGCATGGGGATAGTTTTTTTGCCTGGTATGATGACAGGACAAATACTGGCTGGTGCCTCTCCAATTACAGCCATTAAATATCAGATAGCAATCATGATGGGAATATTAGGCAGTGTAACACTAACAGTGTATTTTATGGTAAATAAAGGGAGCGAAACATTTTTTAATGAGAGAAAACAAATAAATCTAGAATAATTACTGTCATTAATTTATAAATGATAAGCAGGATTTTTTTAAATTATATTGAAATAAATTAATAGTAATTAAATTATATTTAAAAAATATTTGCTTAAATTATATTTGAGGGGGAAAAAATTGTGAAAAGTGATATTGAGATAGCTCAGGCAGCAGAAATGAAAGAAATAACTGAGATTGCTTCTAAGATTGGGTTAAAAGAAGATGATTTAAAGCTTTATGGTAAATATAAAGCTAAAGTTGAGCTTAATGTTTTAAAGAGACTATCTAAAGAATCTGATGGCAAACTTGTACTTGTAACAGCTATAACACCAACTCCTGCAGGTGAAGGGAAAACTACTACAACTGTTGGTCTTGGTCAGGCTTTAAATAAAATAGGCAAAAATGCAGTAATTGCACTTCGAGAACCATCACTTGGACCGACAATGGGAATTAAGGGAGGAGCAGCAGGTGGTGGTTATTCTCAGGTGATTCCAATGGAAGATATAAATCTTCATTTTACTGGTGATATTCATGCAATTGGAGCTGCCCATAATTTACTTGCTGCAGCAATAGATAATCATATAAAACAGGGTAATGAACTAAATATTGACCCAACACAAATTACTTATAAAAGAGCAATGGACATGAATGACCGTTCCTTAAGAAATACAATAGTTGGGCTTGGTGGTACTGTCAATGGCCAGCCTCGAGAGGACGGATTTTTAATAACAGTTGCTTCAGAAGTTATGGCAATTTTATGTCTTGCTAATAATTTAATGGAGTTAAAAGAAAAACTAGGTAAAATAGTAATTGCTTATACTTATGATGGCAAAAGTGTAACAGCTCATGATCTTAAAGTTGAAGGTGCAATGACTGCTCTTTTAAAAGATGCGATAAAACCTAATTTAGTCCAGACATTAGAAAACACTCCAGCTTTTATCCACGGAGGACCTTTTGCAAATATTGCCCATGGGTGTAATAGTGTAATGGCAACTAAATTTGCTCTAAAACTAGGAGATATTACAGTAACTGAGGCAGGTTTTGGTGCTGATCTAGGTGCAGAAAAATTTTATAACATTAAATCCCGTTATGCAGATTTAAAAGCTGATGCAACTGTAATTGTTGCAACAATTAGGGCACTTAAAATGCATGGAGGAGCAGCTGCTGATAAATTAAAGGATGAAAATCTAACGGCTTTAGAAAAAGGTATAGAAAATCTTGAAAAACATATAGAAAATGTTCATAAATTTGGGGTACCAACAATAGTAGCTATTAATCGTTTTCCAGATGATACTGAAAAGGAAATAGAGCTGCTAAGAAAAAAATGTGAAGAAATAGGGGTTGATGTTGCTTTATCTGAAGTCTGGGCTAAAGGTGGAGCTGGAGGTATAGAGCTTGCAGAAAAATTGCTTAAAATACTCGAAAATGAAGAAAGTCAATTTGAGTTTTTATATGATATAGATGCACCTATTAAGAATAAAATTGAGAAAATAGCTGAAGAAATATATGGAGCAGATGGGGTAGATTATAATGATAAGGCATTATCTCAAATTGAAAAA
Organism: Halanaerobium sp.; assembly: GCA_018399955.1. Taxonomy (GTDB): domain Bacteria; phylum Bacillota; class Halanaerobiia; order Halanaerobiales; family Halanaerobiaceae; genus Halanaerobium. Next base: position 15,011 of record JAGYNO010000022.1, read on the forward strand.
TATAATAAAGAAGGATATAATAAGCTTCCAGTATGTATGGCAAAAACTCAGAGCTCAATTTCGGATAATCCTTCTTTAAAGGGAAGACCTCAAGGGTTTAAAATTAGTGTTAATGAAATCAATCTTTCAGCTGGTGCAGGGTTTTTAGTAGTAATGACAGGCCCAGTGTTAATAATGCCTGGATTACCAAAAAGGCCTTCTGCCGAAGATATAGATATAGATGCAGATGGTAAAATTTCTGGTTTGTTTTAAAATAACTTTAAATTAAGGTTAAGATAGGTTATAATATAGTCAAATAACATATGTGATAGAGTAGGCATGAGGCGTAGAGTGTTCAGAGATGGGACGTTGCTCTGAAACGAAAGCTTTATTAAAAGCTGCGGTCTCACTGTCGCGTCCGTTGTCACCAAAGTTACCTCTTTCTTTGGTGCAGATTTTAAACTATCATCCTAACCAAAGAGGGGGGAGGTGCGTTTAATGAAAATAACAACTAAGAGAACAGCTTATTTAGCTTTTTTGACTGCTCTGACCGTGATTTTAACTAGAATTTTAAGCATAAGAATTCCAGTTGCTGGTGTTGAGGGAGTAAGAATAGGTTTTGGTGCATTACCAATAATTTTTGCAGGAGTAGCTTTTGGACCACTTGCTGGTGGTATTGTTGGCGCTTTAGGAGATCTTATGGGATATTTTATTAATCCAATGGGTGCTTATATGCCCCACTTTACATTAACATCATTTTTGACTGGTTTTATTCCTGGTGTTATAGTGTTTTATGTATTACGACGCTGTAGGACTTTACCAATTATATTTATTGCAATATCAGTAGGTCAGGTCTTAACATCTTTAATACTGGTACCATATTTTATTAATATGCTTTTTGGTGTACCTTTTACAGTTTTAATGCCGCCGCGCCTGATAGGCCAGCTGATCAATATACCTGTCTACACTTATTTTATAAAGATTCTTTTAAATTATAAATCAGTAAATATTAGAGATATACCTGCAGGAAGCAGCTGTTAGTTGAATAAAAACTTAAATTATTATAAAAGTAAAGGGCCTTTATAAAGGCCCTTTTTTAAAATGATATAGGAGTGGAAATCTTTAGATGCAAAATTTATCTACACTTAATCAAAATACTATTTTTTTTGAACTTAGTAATAGAGATTATTTTAAAAAAAGCAGCCGCATCGATAAAAAGCAGATTGATATCATATTAAATAAGGGTAAATTTATCAAAATTTTTACTCTAAATAAAATCGATTCTACTAATAATGAAGCAAAAAGATATATTGAAAATATTGACAAAAATAATAAAACAGAGATGGTGAATCACCTAGATGACAGCCTTTTTGTGTTTGCTGCAGATATACAGACTGAAGGAAGAGGGAGAAGAGGAAACAAGTGGCTTTCCTCTAATAAGCAGAGTCTTTCTGTCTCATTTTTAACTGCAGTTAATGATGATATGGAAAATTTACCTCCAATTACAGCAGCAGCAGCATTAGCTCTAAAGAATACATTTGAGAATTTTAACCTAAACACAATTATAAAATGGCCAAATGATATTTTAGTTAATAATAAAAAAATTGCTGGAATACTTTCGGAATTAGTATTATCACAAAAAGAAAATGCATATTTAATAATTGGTTGTGGTATGAATCTTAACAATGAAAAATTTGCTAAGAAAATTGATAAAAAAGCTACATCTTATTATAAAGAAACTGGAGTTGAGCTTGATAAAAATATATTTTTAGTTGAATTAATTAAAAATATCAATTATTATATTGATCAATATTTCAGTGGTAAAAGAAAAAAGATAATTAAAAAATGGAAAAGAAATTTGAATATAATTTCTAAACATGCCGTATTAATACATAAGGGTACAAATTATGATGTGTTTATTAAAGATGTATCAGATAATGGTGAAATAATTGCTGAACTGAAAGATGGAAGCGTGAAAAAATTTCAATCTTATAACACCTCATTCAAATACACTAGTTATAATAATTAAAGGAGATGCATTTTATTGACTAAAATTATTTATATTATATTAATTATACTTGTTTTTTCTCTAGTTGTTCCAAGCTTTGCTCAGGATAAAATTAACATCCAGACAGCCCTTGTAACTGATATCGGAGGATTAAATGATAATTCTTATAATGATCAAATATGGGAAGGCTTAGAAGATGCTGAAGATGATTTAAGTATTGAGCTAAAAGTTTTAGAATCAAAAATTATGACTGATTATTTACCAAATTTAAATAAACTTGTAGAAGAAAAATTTGAATTGATATGGGCGGTAGGATTTTCTATGCAGGAATCACTAAAAGAAGCAGCTCAGATGTATCCTGAAACTACTTTTGTTCTTATAGATGGTAGGGTGGACTTGGAAAATGTTTTATCTGTTAATTTTGCTGTTGAAGAAAGTTCTTATTTAGCTGGTGCCGCTGCTGCCCTAAAGAGCAAAAGTGGAAAAATTGCTTTTCTAGGTGGTAGAGAGAATAATATTTTAAGAAGATATCAAAAAGGATTTACTGAAGGTGCATTAAAAGCAGATGAAGATGTAGAATTAATAATTAGATATACTGGTAACTTCACTGATCCCACAAAAGCTGGTAATACTGCAGTTGAACTATTTGAAGATCATGATGTTGATGTAATATTTCATGCAGCAGGGCCGGGTTCTAAGTCAGTTATAGATGCAGCCTTGAAAAACAACTTTTATTTAATCGGAGTTGACAGTGCTGATAATAAATTGGCTTCTAAAAATGTTTTAACTAATGTAATTAAAAATATTAGTTTTATTACTGAAAATGAAACAAAAAATTACTTCACTGGAGATTTCAAGACCGGTATAAAAGAATATGATTTAGCATCTGGTGGAATAGGGCTGGATCAGGAGCAGGCTAAAAAAAATCTTTCTAAAGATATTTTGAATAAAATAGAAGAATATAAAAAGTTGATTATAGATGGTAAAATTGAGATAAGTAATGATAAAAATTAGTAACATAAGATATTTATTATGCTAATATTTATTGTTTTTGACTTAAAGTCAAAAAATATTTAAATCTTAATCAGAATGTGATAAGATAAAATATAGTTAAATTATTAAGCAATATTTTTAGGAGTGATAAATTGAATTTACCAAAGCTTGAAATTGCAAATTTAAAGCCAAAACTTCCAATAATTCAAGGAGGAATGGCAATTAGAATATCGATGGCTGAATTAGCTGCAGCTGTTGCAGATCAGGGTGGTATTGGAGTTATTGCAGGAACTGTACTTGGTATAGAAGAAATAAAAAATGAAATAAGAAAAGCTAAAGCAAAAACAGATGGAATAATTGGAGTTAATATAATGTTTGCTGCGAAAAACTTTAAAAAGCTTTTAAATGCTTCGGTTGAAGCTGGTGTAGATGTAATAATCTCAGGTGCAGGTTTTTCACGTGATATGTTTACTGTAGGGAAAAATACGAATACCCCTGTAGTACCAATTGTATCTTCACTTAAGTTAGCTAAAATATCGGAAAAACTTGGAGCAGCAGCTATTGTTGTTGAGGGCGGAAATGCTGGTGGACATTTAGGAACAGATGAAAATAGTTTTAACTTAGTTAAAAAAATAGTTGATAAAGTTAATATACCGGTAATTGGAGCTGGTGATGTAGTGACACCACCGGACATGGAGAAGATGTTTGCTCTTGGTGTTGACGGTGTTCAGATGGGAACTAGATTTTTAGCCAGTAAAGAAGCTGCAGTTGCAGAAAGTTTTAAAAAATTATGTGTTAAAGCAACTTCCAATGATGTTGTTAAAATTATGAGTTCTGTTGGTTTGAAAGCTAATGCAATAAAGACCAGATTTACCGATTTAATTCAAGCAGGAGAAGCTCCTCCACCTGCAAACTGTACTGATTGTTTAAAACACTGCACAAAGAACTTCTGTATTAGAGATGCTCTGGTCGCTGCAAAAGCAGGGAATATGGAAGATGGAGTATTTTTTACTGGGGCTGGTATTGGAAGAATTGATCAAATATTATCAACCAAGGAAATTTTTCAAGAGATTAAAGAATATTTTTCGAATTGATGGATTTTAAGAGGTGTAATTCAGATGATATTAACCATGGATATTGGAAATACTAATACAGTACTCGGGATATATGAAGAAAATGATTTAAGAACTCACTGGAGAATTTCTACAGATAGAAGTAAAACTCCAGATGAATATGGGATGCTGTTTAAAAATCTTTTTGAATCTGCTTCCATAACTTCAGAAAAAGTTAATTCTATAATTATTTCTAGTGTGGTACCACCTATATTGCGTATTCTAAAAAAGACATCTTTTAGATACTTTAATGTAAAACCACTAGTAGTTGGACCAGGGGTTAAAACAGGTATGAATATTAAAACTGATAATCCTAAGGAAGTAGGGGCAGATCGCATAGTCAATGCTGTAGCTGCTGGTAAATTATATTCTGGCCCACTGATAATAGTTGATTTTGGTACTGCTACTACATTCTGTGCTGTGTCTTCTCAAGGAGAATATTTAGGTGGTGCCATTGCACCGGGTATTGGTATTTCAGCAGAAGCTTTATTTAACCAATCGGCTAAGCTCCCTAGAATCGAATTGATTGAACCAGGGAAAGCAATCGGCAAAAACACTATTGATGGCATGAAAGCTGGTATAGTTTTTGGTTTTGTTGGACAGGTGGAATATTTGATTAAGAAATTAAAAGATGAACTTTCTCAAAATGCAAAAGTAATTGCTACTGGAGGATTAGTAAGTTTAATATCTGCTGAGACTGATAGTATAGATTATGTGGAACCTTTTTTAACTTTAAAAGGGCTAAAATATATAGCAGATTTAAATGGAGTAGGATCATAAATGAAATTTAATGACTTAAATATTGAGCCATCTGTGTTTTTAGCTCCCATGGCAGGAATCAGTGATTATCCTTTTAGAAAGCTGATCAGGGAAATGGGTGTTAAGCTACTTTACACAGAAATGGTTAGTGCTAAAGGTTTTGAATATGGAAATGAAAGAACAAGAGAACTTCTGGAGCATGATCGAAAAAAAGATGGGGAAATAGCTGTGCAGCTATTTGGAGAAGAAGCTGATTTTCTTGCACGAGCAGCTCATAATATAGAAAAAGAGTATGATGTCGATATTATAGATATCAATATGGGCTGTCCTGCAAAAAAGATTGTAAAAAATGGTGCAGGTTCTGCATTAATGAAAAATTTGAGTTTAGCGGAGAAAATTATTAAGAGAGTTGTTCATTCTGTTGATATTCCAGTTACTGTTAAAATGAGATCTGGATGGGATAAAAAAAGCATTAATGCGGTAGAGTTGGCTAAAATATCTGAGTCGGCTGGAGCTGCTGCAGTTGCTGTCCATGGTAGAACAAGACAGCAGTTTTATAAAGGTTCAGCTGACTGGAATATTATAGAGGAAGTTGTGAACAATGTAGATATACCTGTGATAGCAAATGGAGATATCTTTACCCCAGAAGATGCAGCTGTCGTTTTCTCTAAAACAAAATGTAGTGGAATTATGATCGGTAGAGCTGCTCAGGGTAATCCCTGGATTTTTAGAGAGATAATTGAGTATTTAAAAACTGGAAAAAATATTGAACCACCAACAAACAGTGAGAAAATAGATTTTGCAATAAAACATCTTAAGTTGGCGGTAGATTTTTATGGAGAAAAACAGGCTGTTCCGCTTATGAGAAAGCATATTGCTTGGTATATTAAAGGAATGCCTTATTCAAGCAAAGTAAAGAATAAAGTTAATCAAATATTTAATAAAAATAAATTGATTTATTTATTGAAAGAATATAAGATGGGAGTTGTTAATACTTCTTGACAATAAAAGTAAATTTAAATATAATAATTAATAATTATAGATTGATTAATGTGCCAGGTCAATACCTGGCATACTTTAATGTAATAGTTTGAATTTATATAGTTAAAATAAATTTTAATATAAATTAGAAAGTAGAGGGAGATATTATGTCTGACCAAGTTATGTTGACAGAAGAAGGTTTTGAAAAACTCGAAAATGAACTAGATTATTTAGAGAACGAAAAAAGACGTGAAGTTGCTAAAAGGATTAAAGTCGCTCGGGAGTTTGGAGATATTAGTGAGAATTCTGAATATGATGATGCGAAAAATGAACAAGCTTTTGTCGAAGGAAGAATAAAAGAAATTAAAAATATGCTTAATAATGCTCATGTTGTAAAAGATGAAGAAATAACCGATAAGAAGGTGAATTTAGGAACTCAGGTTATGCTGCATAATCTTGATAGTGATGAAAAAATAAGATATACTCTAGTTGGATCTGCAGAAGCTGATCCTTTAAATCATAAAATATCTAATGAATCACCAATAGGTAAATCTATTCTTGGTCATGCTATTGGAGATCAGGTTAAAGTTGATACTCCATCTGGACAAGTTGAATATGAAATAGTGTCTATTAAAAAAGTTAAACATTAAATTTAATTATATTTTTCGTAAAAAAATTGTTTATTGATATAAGCATAAAAGATATTATAATTAAATAAGGAGCTGTAAATTTATAATGAGTGATAATATACTGGAAGATATGAATGAGTTGATGCGTCAGCGTCGGGAAAAGTTAGATGAATTACGAGAAAAAAAAGAAAAAGCTTTTGCTGATAAATATAATGCAACTCATCTTGCGGAAGAAGTGGAAGAAAATTTTGATAAACTAGAAGATGAAGAAGTAAAGCTAGCCGGTAGACTTATGGCTATTCGTACCCATGGTAAAGCAAGCTTTGCAGATTTGATGGATATGTCAGGACAGGTTCAATTATATGTTAAACAGAATAATATTGGTGAAGATCGCTATGAATTTTTTCAGGATTTAGATTTAGGAGATATCATTGGAGTTACTGGTACAGTTTTTAAAACTAGAAGAGGTGAAGTCTCAATTCGAGTATCCTCTTTTAAACTCTTAACAAAATCTCTACGCCCTTTACCTGAGAAGTTTCATGGCTTAAAAGATAAAGATATTCGCTATCGTCAGAGGTATTTAGATCTTATTGTAAATCCTGATGTAAAGGAAACTTTTATTATAAGAAGTAAAATTATTAAAGAGATGAGAAACTTTTTGGAAGAAAAGGGTTTTCTTGAAGTAGAAACACCAATGATGCATCCAATTGCTGGGGGAGCTACTGCAAGACCTTTTATTACACATCATAATACTTTAGATATGGATCTTTATTTAAGAATTGCTCCTGAATTATATTTGAAAAGATTAATTGTAGGAGGATTTGAAAAAGTTTTTGAGATAAACCGTAATTTTCGTAATGAAGGAATGTCATATAAACACAATCCAGAATTTACTACAATGGAGCTTTATCAGGCACATGCAGATTATCATGATATGATGGAGTTAACTGAAAATCTAATTTATGATTTAGCAGAAAAAGTTCTCGATAAAACTAAGGTTGAATATGAAGGAACCGAATTAGATTTAACTACTCCTTGGACTAGAATAACAATGGTTGAGGCTGTTAAAAAACATGCTGGTGTTGACTTTAATGAATTTGATACTGCAGAAGAAGCATATAAAGCAGCAGAAAATATAGGTATAGATTTAAAACCAGGATTGTCTTATGGTGAGGTTTTAAACGAAATTTTTGAAGAAAGAGTTGAAGATAAATTAATTCAGCCTACTTTTATTATGGACTATCCGATTGAAGTTTCTCCACTCGCAAAAAAAATAGAGGATGATCCAAGATTTACTTATAGATTTGAAGGCTTCATATATGGTAGAGAAATTGCTAATGCCTTTAGTGAGCTTAATGATCCGGAAGAACAAAAACAAAGATTTGAAAAACAGGTTGAAATGCGTGAAGCTGGAGATGAAGAAGCACAAATGATGGATTATGATTTTATTAGAGCTTTAGAATATGGTATGCCGCCAACTGGGGGACTGGGTATTGGTATTGATAGACTTATAATGCTTCTTACAGATTCTAGCTCTATAAGAGATGTCATTTTATTTCCTACAATGAGACCTGAAAGTACTGATTAAATATATATTAAAATTTAATTAAGCCGGGGAAACCCGGTTAAATTTAAAAGTAAATTATTAGAATTTTCAATTATATTATACAGGAGTGATCAGAATGCTTGATGAATTTTCATTAAAAACAGCCCAGAAAGTAGAGTTTGTTGATATTACCACAAAACTGCAAAGAATTGTCAATAAAAGTGATGTTAACAATGGTCAGCTTCAGATTCATATTCCACATACTACAGCAGCTGTAACTATAAATGAGAATGCAGATCCAAGTGTAAAAAAAGACATTATAAAAGAAATTAATAAAATCATTCCTTTTGATGATAATTACAGTCATATGGAGGGGAATTCTGCTGCTCATATTAAGTCTAGCTTTTTTGGTGTTGACCAATTATTAATTATTAAAAACGGCAAAATAGTTTTAGGAACCTGGCAGTCAGTCTACTTTTGTGAATTTGACGGCCCACGCAAAAGAAAAGTCAAGCTTCAATTGAGCAATTTTAAATGATTTTAAGCGGTTTTTTATTTTTCAGAATCCTTGACAAAACAGCACATTAATGTTAAGATAATATATGTCGCTGAAAAGCAGTTAGGCTTTTTGTGGCGCCAAAAATTTTATTTTAAAAAGCTTTTAATATTCCTTGACAAAGCTGAGGGGTATTGATAAGATAATAAGCGTCGCATCAAAAATTGTGT
>JAGYNO010000023.1 GCA_018399955.1 Halanaerobium sp.
AAGATAATATAGTATCATAAGATATAGTCTTTTTTTCTATAATCAGCAGCTTTGATATATTTCAGCTCTTAACCTTATATCCAATTTTAAATAAATAAGTAACTACTAATAATAAAATAACAGCAAGGCTCCCAATAATCAAGGCCGAAAAAGCTGGAGCCATATCAGACTGGCCGACAAAGGCGAAGCGGACCGCATCCACCATATAAAAGACCGGGTTGAATAATGAAACCTCACTCCAGATTCCCGGCAGTTGGCTCATCTAAAACAATTATTTCGGGATCATGTACCAGTGCTTTAGCAATCAGAAGTCTTCTCTTCATTCCTCCTGATAACTGCCGAGGCCCTATTTCTGCTTTATCAGTCAGACTAAGAGCATCCAATAGTTCATTAATTTTATCAGTATTATTTTTTATTCCAAAATAACCAGAATGTATCTCAAGTGTTTCTCTAACTGTAAAATATGGATCAAAGGTAATCTCCTGAGGTACAATCCCTAAAGATTTTTTGGTTTCTCTATAATCTGAAATAATATCATTACCTAAAACTGTAATCTTACCTGAATCCTTATGAACTAAGCCTCCTAAAATTCCAATCAAAGTGCTTTTGCCTGCTCCATTAGGACCCAGCAAAGCAAAAAATTCACCTTTTTCAATATCCAAATTTATGTCGTCTAATGCCTGTAAATTGCCATAACTTTTATTAATTTCTCTAATTTTAATTGCTGTAGACATTTTTTCCTCCTTATATCCCTAAAATCAGGGGTGTTATTTTATTGTCTTTAAATTTATTTTATACTGCTGTTCTCATCATCTAAAGAAGCTTCTTTACGAATTAAAATAGAAAAAAACAGAAACATATCTGTACCTTCTGTATAATGTTAATAACCACAAAAACATTAGGAGGCACAGATATGTGTAAAAATCATTGTAACATAAAACCCAGCAAAGGTGAATATCCAACTTTACAAAGATAGTGTAAAAATACTCTGGATAGCTACCTTTCCTCGCAAATTTGCAGTTATTGTAAAGTAAAGAAGGATTTAGAGATAATTTGAATAAATATTACAGTAAGCTGTTTTAAGATATTAACAGGGGTGCGCTTAAGATAGAAAAATTACTTAGAGATAAAAAATCATCAGAGGAGGAAAGAAACATGAAAATTTTGGTTACCGGGGGAGCAGGATATATAGGAAGTCATGTTCTAAAAAGACTGCTGGAAGCTGGGCACGATACTGTAACTCTGGATAATTTAAGTAAAGGTCATAAAGAAGCAGTATTAGGCGGCAAATTTATTGAAGGTGATATTGGGGACAAAGAACTTCTGGACTCGATTTTTACTGAACATGATATTGAGGGAGTAATTCATCTGGCAGCAGATAGCCTTGTCGGTGAATCAATGGAAGATCCAGGGAAGTATTATCACAACAATGTTGCTAAAGCTTTGAATTTGCTGGAAGCTGTGGTTGAAAATAATGTAAACTATTTTGTTTTCTCTTCAACTGCAGCAGTTTATGGTGAACCAGAAGCAGTACCAATTGTGGAAGAACATCCTACAAATCCTGAAAATGTTTATGGGGAAAGCAAATTATTTTTTGAAAAGATCTTAAAAAGATATGACGAAATCCATGGTTTAAAATATATTTCTCTTCGCTATTTTAATGCAGCTGGAGCAGATCCGGAGGGTAAAATCGGAGAGGCTCATGATCCAGAAACACATTTAATTCCAATTGTATTACAAACAGCTCTTGGGATTAGAGATAAAATATATATTTATGGTGATGATTATCCAACCAAAGACGGCAGCTGTGTAAGAGATTATATCCATGTTAATGATTTAGCTGATGCTCATCTTTTAGCTGTTGAAGCTTTAGCAGATGGGAAAAATAGTGACATATATAATCTTGGCTGTGGAGATGGTTATTCTGTCAAAGAAGTTATTGAAACTGCAAAAAAAGTTACCCAAAAAGATTTTGAAGTAGAGGTTAGTGAGAGAAGGGCCGGAGATCCAGCTGTTTTGATTGCAGGTTCTGAAAAGATAAAAGATCATCTTGGCTGGCAGCCAGAATATCAGGATTTAGAAAAGATAATTTCTACAGCCTGGAAATGGCATAAATCTGGAGGTTTTAGAGATGAATAAAGAACTTTTATTAAAAAAATATCATAATATATTTGCAGATACTTCTTTAGATAGCGGAGTTTATGCTGCTCCAGGTAGGGTAAATTTAATCGGAGAACACACAGATTATAATGATGGTTTTGTAATGCCGATGGCGATAGAAAAAGATATTAAAATGGTAATCCAGCTTAGAAAAGATAAAAAGGTCAAAGCATATTCTCTAGACTATGATAAATTAGTTGAGTTTGAAATTGATAATCTGCTCTATGACAAAGAAAATATCTGGGTAAATTACATTAAAGGAGTTATAGATGAACTGCAGAAAATGGACAAAAAGCTGCAGGGATTTAATCTGATTTTCACCGGTAATATTCCCCAGGGATCAGGTTTGAGTTCTTCTGCTGCTTTAGAGGTTGTTACAGCTCTGGCGATCAGTGACCTACATAAAATAGAGATAGAAGCTGTTGAATTAGCACTGCTGGCCCAAAGAGCAGAGAATAATTTTGTAAATGTTCAGTGTGGAATCATGGATCAATATATTTCACGTCTGGGCAAAAAAGATAATGCCCTTTTAATCGACTGCCGAACAAATGAATATCAATTAGTACCTTTTGAGAATGAAGAATATCAAATCGTTATCTGCAACTCTAAGGTAGAAAGAGGGTTAGTTGATTCTGAATATAATAATAGGAGAAAAGAATGTAATCAGGCAGTAGACTTTTTTGCAGAAAAACTGGATAGAAATATAACAGCTCTGCGTGATTTAGATTTGGATACTCTACAGAAATACAGAGAAGAACTTTCGGAAACAGTATACAAAAGAGCCCACCATGTAATTAGTGAAAACCAGAGAGTTTTAGCTGCTGAAGAGGCTTTAGAAGAAAATGATATGGATAATTTAGGTAAACTGCTTTATGCTTCACATGAAAGTCTAAGAGATGATTATGAGGTAAGCTGTGAAGAGTTAGATTTACTGGTTGATTTAGCCTCTCAACAAAAAGGGGTCAAAGGTGCCCGGATGACCGGAGCAGGTTTTGGAGGCTGTACAGTTAATTTAGTAAACAAAGCATTTACAGCTGATTTTGTCGAAAAAATTAAAAGCAAATATTACCAAAAAACTAATCTTAAAGCAGATATCTATATAACTAACCCGGCATCTGGAGCAAGGAAATTATAATTATTATTTTAATAAGCTAAGAAATAGTTTACGAGGAGGTTTTTTAGTGAAGGAACTTAAAGCAAATGAACTTATAGAAAAACTTCTGGCCTATGGTGAAAAAAATGATTTATTAGCTGAGTGGGATAAAATTGCTGCCAGAAATGAAATTAGAGATATTTTAGATATAAAAGAGGCACCAGCAGAAGAATTAGATTCGGAAACTGCAGTTAAACTGCCTGATAATCCTCAGCCGATCCTGGATGGAATGCTTGATTATGCAGCAGCTAAGTCTCTGATCAATGATAATCTCAGCGAAAGAGATCTTCTAGATACTAGAATTATGGGAGCTCTTACACCTAGACAGTCAGAAATAGCAGAGCGTTTTTATAATACTGCTGAAGAGATCGATATAAAAGCTGCTGCTGATCAATATTATAGTTTTGCTCAAAAAAGCAATTATATCAGACTTGAGAGAATTTCTAAAAATTTAAACTGGAGTGCAGAAAGTGATTATGGGAGAATAGAGATTACAATTAATCTCTCCAAACCAGAAAAAGATCCCGAAGAGATAGCTAGAGCAAAAGAAGAACCACAGAGCAATTATCCCAAGTGTTATCTCTGTTTAGAAAATGTTGGCTATCCAGGGAGATTAAATCATCCTGCCAGACAGAATCACCGGGTAATACCTTTAAAATTACAAAATGAGGATTGGTTTTTACAGTATTCGCCCTATGTTTACTATAATGAGCACTGCATAGTTTTTCACAGAGAACATAAGCCGATGAATATTAATAAAAATACCTTTGCAGTCTTGCTGGATTTTTTAGATCAGATTCCCCATTATTTTATTGGTTCAAATGCAGATTTACCTTTAGTAGGAGGTTCAATCTTAAATCATGATCATTTTCAGGGAGGTAGACATATTTTCCCGATGGAAGAAGCAGCTGCAGTAGAGACTTATCGAGATAGATCTTTTCCAGAAGTAGAAATTGGACGAATCAAATGGCCTCTTTCTGTAATCAGATTGAGATCAGCTGAGCGAGAAGATCTTGTTAATCTGGCAGCTAAGATATTAAAAAAATGGCGCGAATATTCAGATTCTGCTTTAAATATTAAAGCTCACAGCAGAGAAGCTGGCGAAAAAATAGCTCATAATACCGTTACCCCTATTGCCCGCAAAAAAGACAAGCTTGGAGAAGACAGAGCGGCTCAGTATGAGCTTGATCTTGTCCTGCGCAATAACCGCACCAGTGGAGAATATCCTCATGGTATTTTTCATCCCCACAAGGAGCTGCATCACATTAAAAAAGAGAATATAGGTTTAATAGAAGTGATGGGAAGGGCAATACTGCCCGGTCGGTTAAAAACTGAGCTAAATCTTATAGCAAAATATTTAAGTTCAGAGCTCAGCTTAGAAGAATTAAAAAATGCTGAAGGGATGGCAGAGCATTTAGATTGGGTGGAAGAACTGGACTCAGAATATGGGCAGGATCTAAATTATAAAGAAGCAGAAAAGATATTAGAAAAAGAAACTGCCAAAAAATTCAGTGAAGTTTTAGAAACAGCCGGAGTTTATAAGAATGATCAAAAGGGAATTAGCGGCTTCAATAAATTCCTAAAAACTATGGGGATTGAAAAAGTATAAATAACTTTTATAAATACCCTGATTTTTAAAGCAGGAAGAACTTCTCTGGGATAGAATAATATTAATATAAGAAATTTAACTTTAAAAGTTTTTATAATTATTTTGGAGAGGGTTTTATGGATCAAGCAAATACAGGTTTACATGAGCGTTTAAAAAAGACAAAAGCAATAGCAGAATTGGGACGCGGTATGGATACAGGTTCACTGAACGAATATTCTCACCAGATATCTCTTTATCTTCTGCTGAAAATCTTTAAACGAGAGATAAACAATAATGAGCATCGGAGCCGCGGTGATCTGCTTCAAATGACAGTTGAAATTTTAAAGGAAATGCAGCTGGAAATAAATCTGGAAGAAGTTGAAAGACTGGTGGATGGAGTTCTCTATTCGGGGGATCCCAGACAGCAGTCATATTTTCATGTCAAAATTTATGATGAGACTTCTGGCAGTTTTAATGATTTTAAATACCGCTATTTAATTCCGGATAGAGAAGCATCAAACTGGCAGGAAGGTGGGAGCACAATCTACAGGCTCTCAGAGATTTCTCAGGAAATAATTTTTATCACCAGGGAGATTCTGCAGGAATTTGGTTTTGACTTAGAACAGTTCTACACTCTGCAGCTGATAAAAAATGGTAACTTTAAAGAGGCAAAGGGTAGTGTCAGCAACCTGATTGCTCGGGTTCGCAATTTAATCAAAAAAGAAAAAGACTGGCGTGAAGATATCCTCCGCAGTCCTGGACTTATATTTTCAGCCTATAAGGAACGGAGGCGGCGCACAGAAGCTGAGGTCAGGGAGCAGTTCAAGGAAGAGAAAAAGGTTTTCAGTGATATTTTTGTCTGGAGGGACAGGTTGGACACATTTGAGAATGTTGATCAGAAAGAAGGAGAACTTCTGTTTGAAGAACTAGAACGGGCACGATCCCTTCATGATTATCTTGCAGAGCTGACGGTTTCAAATTTATCACTGGAGCTTCAGCTGCGGCGGGAAAACCCAGACATTTTCTGGCAGACTTCTCGTTTAAGTTTCAAAAAAGATTTCTGGCAGAATACTGTACTTAAGTCAGGACTGCCGAAGATAGATGATTTAGAAAAAATGCTGAACCCACTTTTTTCACCGGAACAGGACTTTATTTTTCCTTTGGACTGGGCCTGGTCAGAGCAGCAGCTCTACAGTTATCTAGAAGAATACGAAGACGAAATTGAAGTAATGGAAATGGAATCTGCACCGCAGCGAGAAATCGACTGGGAGCTGGTGGTTGAACTCTGGCAGGATGTTTTTATGGAACTGCTGGACAAGGGAGAATTTAAGCTGATAAAATTAAATCAGCTGAGTTCAGTCAAAAAGGAAAAATGGCTGAGTCAGAAGTTTAATCTTGAACTTTTTATGATGTTTATAATCACCGATATCAGACTCAAAATTATGGAAAAATATCCGGGAATGGATGAACGTCAGCTCTTATTCAATAAATTAGTAAATGCTGATTCAAAATTAGCTGCATTAGAAGGTAGTAAAATTTCAGCCAGACTGACAGACAGCAGTAAAAAAGTAAATTTATTCGATCAGTTTATTATTTCACCTTATAAAATTTATCTGGAGGAAGATTAAAATGGCATTTAAGCAGGAAGAACTCGAAAATGGAGCCGCACTATTTTTTAAACTTTTAGAAGAACAGATTCTTTCAGTTTCCGATCCGCTGGCTGAAAAGTACAGAACTAACAGTGAAATACATAATATAGTTAACACCATGGCTGCAGAGGCAGGATTGAGGGTTTTTTCGACAGCCAAAAATGTACACTTGGTTTCAAAAGCCAGAGGTTCAAGTTTTGCCAATTCATATACTCAGATGAAGCAGAAGTATTCTGGTTTAAAGCGCAAACGCTACTTTTATCTGGCCAATATCATTATTTCAATTTTTTTAGCTGAGATTGATAAAGAAAGTCATGTTCGGATCCGCTGGGAAGAAGAGGGAATATCTTACCACCGCCTTTCCGATCTGGTTACAGCAGCTCTGGAGAGCTGGCTGGAACGCAAAAAAGAAGATGAAAGCTTCACCCAAAACTGGTCGATTGCAGTAGAAGAAGTAGGTGAGCTTTGGCTGACAGAGTTCAGCGAATACAGGCTGAATAAAGAAGAAAAGATTGATGTGACGAGAACTAAGGGCAACCGCCTTTCTTTTATAAATACTGCTCTGAACCCCTTAAGTAAACAGGGGCTGATTATTGATCAGAGTGATGAGCTGAAACTGATTCCAAAAGCAGAATTATATGAACGTCTGGATGAACTCTACCACAGTCAGAAGCGCTACAATAAGTTTATGGATTTAATTTTAGAAAGCAGAAAAGAGTTAGAGGAGGAAGATAAAAATGCCCAGATTGAGTAAAATTCGAATTACAGGCAATAAATACGATGGTTTTCAGAAGCAGCACCGCAATTCAATTTTTGATCTGGAATTTGACCACAGCCTCTTTACTCTTCAGAACGGCAGCGGCAAGGGAGTCATGCTGCAGCTCCTTTCTCAACTTTTGCTTCCGGGAACAGCCTGGGGTAAAAGAAATGGAAATAAGCTGGAGGGGATGTTTTATGATCGCTATCAGGTTTTTCAGCCTTATACATTTCACGTGGTTCTGGAATGGAAGCTTGATGGAAATCAAAAGAAAAGACTCCTGACAGGGATCTGTGTTTCCGCACACAAACAGCAGAGCACAACTGATGAAGAAGGCAAAGTTGGACTAAAATATTTTCTCTATACCCATCAATATCAGGCTAAAAGCCGTTTTAGTTTAGCTGATCTTCCTCTCTACACCAAAAGCAGTGATCAGGTACTGGAATATGAAAAGATGGAAGAATTTATTGATCAACATCGAGCTGATTTTGTCAAATATTCAAAAACAGCAGTTTCCAGCCTCAACTCCGAATATTATCAATTTTTAAGCAGTCATGGTATTTACCGCTCCGAGTGGGAGATCATGAAAAATATTAACCGCAGTGAGGGAGGCCTGGAAAAATATTTTTCCCAGGCTAAGGATAATAAGGCACTTTTTGATCAGCTTATTATTCCAGCTGTCAGTGAGAGCATTACCTACTACAATGAGCAGGAAAAAAATTCGCTGCTCAATATCTTCGTGGATAATGTAAAAATTGCTCGCAATCTGCCTGAACTGCTGTCACGAAGAGAGGACTTGAAAACCCTCTATCAGATGGTCGATCCTCTTTTAAATAATGCCGAGCAGGGACTTAGGCTTAAAGAAACCCGAGAGATGATCAGAGAGCGGGGAAATAATTATTTCAGAGGAATTGCAGACCGCAGGACTTTTCTGGAAAATGAACTGCGCCGCAGCCAGCGGGAAAAAGAAAAAACGGAAAGCAGAATCAGGAAGCTCAATTTTGAATCGGAAAACCTGAAGTATGTTAAAAAACTGAGAGTTCTAAAAAAGCTCAGGGTAAAACAGGATAAAGCAGAAAGCGAACGGGAAAAATTAAAGAAACAGCTTGAACGGCTCAAAGGAGAAGGACTGCAGTTAAAGCTGAACCAAAAGCATCTCAAATTAGAGGAGCTGGAAAAAGAAGCTGATTCCAAAAGAGAAAAAATAAATTTTATTAAAGAAAAATCAGAATTTAAGGAGCTGGAGTCAGAAATCAGGCAGCTGAAAGAAGAAACTGCAGCAGAAATCGAAGATTTAAATTCTAAGCTTAGACATTCAGCTGCCAATTATTATTCTTATCAGAAATTTCTGGAAGAGAAAGTTGAACAGCTGGAAGCTGAAGAAAAAAGAATAGAGCAAAAAATCAGAGATGAGCAGCAGATTAAATTAGAATACGAACACAAAGAGCAGAAAGTAGAGGCTGAAAAAGAAGAGCTGGCCCGCTTTTTTAATCCGCTGGAGGTTGAAACACCGGAATATTTGCTGCAGAATCTGGAAAAAGATAGAGCTGCCTTAAATTCTAAACTGGAAAAACTGGAAGAAGATTTAAAAGAACAGAAAACGCAGAAAGATAAACTGCAGGCTGAGAAACAGCAGAAAGCTGTTGAAGCAGCTGCTCAAGAAACTAAGGTTGAAAATCTAGGGAAAGAGCTTAAAAAACAAAAACAGGCTGAGGAGGAGCTTTTTTCTCAGCTGATAAAAAGCCTAAACCTTGATAAATTTGAAGAATTCTACAGCAAACAGTGGCTGCAGCAGCAGAAAAATGAGCTCTTAAAACTAATTAACGAAAAGAAGGAAAACCTGCAGGAGCTGAATGCAGATAAGTTTGAACTCCAGCTTGATCTAAACTTAAATGACAGAGAATACTGGGTGGCCAGCCTGGAGCAGAAACGGCTTTATCAAAAGATTAGGGAGCTTGATATCCGCGTCTATTACGGCAGTGAATTCCTATTTGAACTGGTTGATGACCGCAAAAAATATCTAAATGAATATCCCCTGCTGCCCTACGGTTTAGTGGTAGTTTATGAGTCAGACTGGGAGAAAATCAAAGCCAATATTTCCCTGAATGATATTTCTCACTTTGCTGTCCCGATTTTTATCAATCACCAGCTGGACGGCAGTGATTCTAGACTGCCTTTTAAACTGCTGCTCGGTAAGGAAAAGAATTTTACAGAAGAGAAAGATAATTTTGAGCAGTGGTTCAGTGGGCTGAAAAATAAAGAGGCTGAGCTAAGAGAAACCATTTCTATTCTGGAGAGGAAGCTTAAAAACCTAAACCAGCTGAGCTACAGGGCCGAGACAATGCTGGCAGCAGAATCAGCAGCTGAGATAAAGAGCAGACTTGAGAAAAAAGAATCGGAACTGGAAGCTCTGCAGACTGAGATTAAAAAACATGAGCAGAAAATTAGAAATATAAC
Source organism: Halanaerobium sp. (assembly GCA_018399955.1). Taxonomy (GTDB): domain Bacteria; phylum Bacillota; class Halanaerobiia; order Halanaerobiales; family Halanaerobiaceae; genus Halanaerobium. The sequence goes on from JAGYNO010000023.1 coordinate 9,765, forward strand.
TGAAAAGATCAGTTCTCTTAATAGAGAATATCAGAAAACAGAGAAAAATCTGGATGACTTAAAAGAAAATCGGAAAAAGGTTGAAGCTTATCTGGAGGCCAAAAGAGATTTAGAAAAAAAAGAAAGCCGCTATCAGGAAGCACTGGCTCAGATTGAGTTCTTGGATAAGATACAAAGTGAAAATAAGGCCGAACAGAAAAAGAAGCAGAAAGAGGAGCTGTGCCTGGAAAATGATTATCAAAACTGGATTCAGGCTTATCGTAAATTTGCCGCAGGCCTGAATGAAATGCTGACTGAGCAGGCTGAGCTTAAAAGTAAATTTAAAAAAGAAGAGCTGAACATTTCTACCCGTAATCAGTATCCGGAATTATTTGCTTTTCAACAGCATAAGAGTTATCAAAACTACGAAGAAATTATTTCTCTGCAGAAAAGGGAAGAAGAAAAGGCAGCTGAACTTAAGTATCTGGAAGAAGGGCTGCAGAAGCTTTTAAAAGAAATGAATGAATTAAAAACTGAATTAACTCAACTGGCAGCTGATTGGGAAGAGCGAGATTATGATTTCAGAAATGAGAGCCAGTTAAAAAATGCGCTGGAGGAAATTACTGAGCAGTTTAAAAAGACGGAGAATAAAGCCGAGAATTTAAAGGAAGATATCTTATTCCGCAGCGGCCAGCTGGAGACAAGAGAAAAGGAACTGGAGGAAAAGGCGGCTGAAATCAAAGAGCGCTTTCAGAGCTCTGTTCAAAGCTGGGAAGAAGTAGAGCTTAAAATTAAGGAATTAGAGATCAAAAAAGAGCTGAGTGAGAACAAGGATTATCTCTCCAAACTGGAGGAAATGATTTTAAATTACCAGGAAAAACTGCAGATTTATAATAATCTGGCCAATAAGCTCGAATACTACCAGCTGGATGCAGCAAAGGGTGAGCTAAATGCAGGAATTAAGGAAGAACTTAAGGATTCACCGGCAGCAGTAATTGAAAGCTGGGAGAATGATTACCGCAGTATTGAAAATACACTAAAAAATCTCCGAGAAAAAACAGAGGATAATTTCTATCATTTTAAAAATGATGTTAAAGATGTGGTGGATAATATCACTCTAAAAAACAGCATCAATGAAAAGCTGCTGCATAACTTTAGAGCTAGTGACTACCAGTATAACTATGATATGCTGGACTCTTTTAAGGAATACATTAATAATGAGCTGAACACAATTGACCGCAACAAAATGGAGGCGGAAGAGGCCAGACAGCAGTGGGCTGAGCGCTCTGCAATCCATGTGATGCGGCTGATAACTTCGATGAAGGAAATGATCAGCAATATGGTTTACCACAATCAGAGGGGTTTTGCCTTTCCTTTAGTCAGACTGCGTCGAGATGATCTCCTACCTGATGATGAGCAGGAGGTAATTGCTGAGCTTAAGGAATATTTTCTGGAGTTAATCAATAAATTTAACAGTGAGGAAATTGATGTGGAGCAGCTGCCGGATTATAAGCTGAAGGAATACTGTGGAGATGCAGCACTTTTCTCAAGGTCACTGCGCGGCCGCTACCCGGTGCTTCAGGTCTATAAGATGACCGAGAAAAATGAGTTTCTACATGCACGTCCCCAGGATTATTTCTATTCTGACTGGGAATCGGTGATTCAGGGTAAGGGTAATGGACCTGAAGGAAGTGGTGGACAGTCACTTTCGATCAATGCTTTTATGATGATGATGCTTTTAAATTACAAAAAGCAGCGCTTTGATAAATCAAACCCCTGGACAGTGCTTTTTCTGGATAATCCTTTCGGTAAGGCTTCAGCAGCTCATGTTCTGGATCCGATTTTTGAAATTGCCGATAAGCTTAATTTCCAGCTGGTGGCTTTTGCAGCTCCTGAGATTATTAAAACTGAAATCAGTGAGCGCTTCCCCATTTTTTGGGCTTTAGAGATTGGTGATACCAAGCGCAGCCAGGGAGTTGTGCAGGGACAGGTGATTTATGGTGAAAGACGAGCAAAAGTGGATTAGACTTTTTAAAAAATATAAGAAAGATGAGCTTAAGGGCAGGCTCCGCTTTCAGCTGGCTGATTTAGAAAATTATATTAAGGCCAGATTTGGAGGAGCTTCAGCCTATCAGGCAGCCGGTGGTTATCGAGAATTTTTTCAGCTTTTAAAAAAACTGGAAGCTGAAGCTGAAATTAGAGCAGTCAAAATTTCTGGTTTCAATCAGCGGCAGCCCAGGCTGAAAAAACGCTGGACACTGCTTGAAAAAGATCCAGAGGGCTGGTCGGATAAAGATATTCTAAAGGTCTCCCGCCAGCTTAACTTAAGTTATTATTTTAAAAGACCGGCTCAGCAGACTGAGGAATTAAAGCAGAAGCTTTTTAAGCTGGTTGAGTTTTTAGACAGTAAATCTGAGCGCGAATGGGCCAGCCGGGAGGAGCGCTCTCTGGAATTATTTGCAGATGAGAAATTTTTGAGCCGATCTGCAGGAAAAAAGCTCTTGAGCAATTTAAATTTGAGCCTGACCGACTTGAAAGCTCAGCAGTACAATCATTTATTTGTCTACTGGACAAAGGATCCAGCTCAGATCAATAATATTTTGATCATGGAAAACCATTCAGCCTTTATCGGGATTAAAAAAGCGCTGGCTGCTGGTATTGATATTTTTGCTCAGGATTTTGATACTGTAATTTATGGTCAGGGTAAAAGGATCATCAGGAGTTTTGGCTTTCTGAAGGAACTGCTGGGATTGGAGGTCTCAGAACTGATATCGGATGGAGTCTCGAAAGCTAATAGAACAGAAGATGGGTCAGATAAAGATCAAAATAGTTCAGAATCTAAGCCGGATAGTCAGCATAACAAAAAGCGCCAACAAATAATTGATGGTCTAAATATCTATTATGCTGGTGACCTGGATCCGGAGGGGTTGGCAATTTATGTGGGTTTGAAAAATAAATATCCAGATTTTGAAATCAGCCTGCTGGGAGAATATTATCAGCTGCTTTTAGAGGAAAGTGGGAGATTTTATCCCTGCCAGAAACGGCAGAATAAAAAGCAAAAAGTTTTGGAGCAGGTGCTGGTTGAATTTGAAACTGAAGGTTATGAGCAGCTGTCCGCTGAATTAAAGCAGGCCTGGAGAAATGATCTCAGGCTGCCCCAGGAACTTGTAACCCTGGAGGTTTATAAAAAATATTTTGCTTAAACCAATTAATAAACAGGCAGTTACTCAATCGCAAACTGCTGTTATAGCTGGTAGAGCAGTTCTGACTGTGTTATAATTAGTTCAAAGCAAACTAAAATAAGTTAATTGAGAGGGATGGTGGCGCAGATGCTAAAGATTCCATATGGAATAAGCAGTTTTGCAGAATTAAGAAAAGATAATTATTTTTATGCAGACAAAAGCAGATATATTGAACTCTTAGAAAGTTATGGAGAAAAGTATATTTTCTTTCTGCGCCCTCGCCGTTTTGGCAAAACTTTGTTTTTATCAACCCTGGAAAATTATTATGATCTCAACAAAAAAGAAGAATTTGCAGAACTGTTTTCTGATTTATATATGGGAAAAAACAAAACAAAGCTTGCTAATAGTTATCATATTCTGCGTTTTGATTTTTCGAGTGTAGCCACAACTTCCGAGGATGAATTATTATATACCTTTTTAATTAAGGTACAGAAGGCAATTGAAGTATTTATAAATAAATATAATCTCGATCTTCAATGTCCTAAAAGTCATGATCCGGCAAGTATGTTAAACCTCTTTATGGCTCGAGTCCAGAGCAAAATTGAACATAATATTTATGTTTTAATTGATGAATATGATCAATTTGCCAATGAAATGCTGGGTGAGAAAAACACTAAATTCAAAAAGGCTGTCTCACAGACTGGATTTGTACGCAGATTTTATCAGGCTTTAAAAGAAGCTACTGCTGATGGGGTAGTGGAACGGATTTTTGCCACAGGTGTTAGTCCGATTACCTTAGACAGTATGACAAGTGGTTTCAATATTGCTGCTAAACTAACCAGAGATCCACAATTAAATGAAATGATGGGCTTTACAGTTGAAGAATTAAAGCCACTATTAAACAATCTGGATATTTCTGAAACTGAAAAGAATAGTCTAATGGCTAAACTGCAGGAATATTATAATGGCTATTTGTTCCATCAGGATGCTGAATCCAGGGTTTTTAACAGTGATATGGTCTTATACTTTTTTAAATATTATTTGCGGCAGCATAAAGAGCCGGAAGATTTAATTGACAGCAATATTAGCAGTGATTACCGTAAGCTGGAGCAGCTCTTTTCTTTAAACGAAGAAGAGAAAACCAATCAGATTTTAGAGAGTATTTTAAATGATGAGCTGCAGGATGTAGTTTTTACAAGAGAATTTAGCCTGGATAATCGTTTTGATGCTGATGATTTTAAGTCATTGCTTTTTTACCTTGGTTTTTTAACTATCAAAGAGAAAAGTCCAGTTAATATTAAGCTTGGGCTGCCTAATTATGCAATTAAAGAAATTTATTTTGAATTTTTCAGTAAAATAGTTGAAGATTATTCAGGTCACGAGCTCTTTTCTTCTGAGAGCAGAAAAACTGTAGCTGAACTTGCAATAAACGGTAATATTAAGCCTTTAGTTGAAGAAATAGAGACAATATTAAATTCTTTATCAAATCGCGATTTTATTTTATTTGATGAAAAATATATTAAGTTATTATTTATTAGTTATTTAATCTTAAGTAAGTTTTATAATGTAAAAAGCGAATATGAAGTTGAAAATGGATATCTAGATTTAGCTTTATTTAAAAAAGAAATAGAATCGGTTAAATATGAAGCTTTGATTGAACTTAAATATATTAAAAAAAGTGATTATAAAAAAAATAATTCTAAAATCCTTTCTGAAAAGATCGCTGAAGCAAAAAAACAGCTTTCTGCTTCTAGTAGTGCAGAAGAATTTAAAAATAAGAAAAAGCTCAAAAAGTGGATTATTGTATTTGCTGGTGCAGAGGCTGTACATTTGGAAGAAATTTAATATAATTTTTAGTTTAATATATATTTCAACATCTTTAGAGACTGATATGATACTTCCAAAGTAGACAGTCTAATTAATTAAAATAGACCATCTACTTGGAGGTATTTTTTTAACCAAGGCTGCCCCTGATGCTTCCCATTTCTTTGAGCCAGTTTTCTAATAACTCTACTTCATTGGGACGTGAAAAAGCCGAAGCTTTTTCGAGATGGAATAATACACCCAATGCAGAATCCATCAACATATGATATATATCAGATTGAATTATTTCTTCGTCACTGCAGATATCTAGGTCAAAGATATCACAGCAGATATTGATATCTTCCATGATATATTTTACAGCTTTGTCATTAAAGAATCTTTTAATATTTTTAAAGTTAACAAATCTGGCTGCAAATTTTAAATCAGCTTTTAATGAAGGGTAATTATCAAAAAAGTCATCTAATCCGCTTTGTCCCCATCTTTTCTCTATTTCTTTGAGACCTCTTCCGGTTCCCAAAAATACCGGAGGCAATCCAAGTGAGTATAGAGAAGCAGTAAATGTAATTGCTCTGGGTAGAGCAAATTTCTTGTTCGTGTTAAATTTATTTAATCTACTTTTGATGCTATCATCATTTCCTCCAACCCCAGACCATCTGGAATTGTTTTTAAACCTTCTATGGCTTCTTCCACCTCTTTTTGAATCGGGATATACTCCTGGGCAGAATCTGGGTGCTGTGTCATCATTGTTACTGGAACATTTCTTCGCATTTAAATCACTAGTTTAGTATGAATAATTTCAGGTGAATAATCTCAATCAACTTTGAAATATGCTCTTATCACCATCAAAAATCTCATCAACATATTTTTCAATATTACGGATGAAATTTTTTGCAAAATCCTGTATAATGTTATTCACAAGAAGATTCCCTTTCTTTGTCTTTTTGTTCTAAAAACATTTTATAAAATATAGATATTATGACCAATGAGGTGAGAATAAGCTGTGCAGATTACTAAGATATTAAAAAATAAAACCTATCTACTTACACTATTAATAATATTAATAATCTATTTAGGAGTATTCTACTTTACATATTATAGGCAGTTTCAACGGGAAGAATATTTCATGAATCAGGGTCTAGTTCAGCTTAATACTCAAATAACCAATATTATAAATTCTTATGATATAATTTCTGAAATAGTATATAGAAATGATATAAATAGAAGTGAAATCAAATCAACTGTTTATAAAGCATTATATAATGAAGAAAAAAGAGGTTTTTATAGAGCTGAACTCATTGGTAGGGTTGAAGAACTTTATAATGAACTTGATGAATATAATATTAGGCAGCTTCATTTTCACTTTAGAGATGGCAGTAGTTTTTTAAGAATGCATAGGCCTTATAAGTATGGTGATAATCTTTTTGAAGTTAGAGAAACAATTAGGACTGCAAATTTAGAAAAGAGGAAAGTAATTGGCTTTGAAGAAGGAAGAATTTTTAATGGATACAGATATGTTTATCCATTGGATATTTTATTTCATATAGTGAGAGTAAAGTATTAGAATATTTCCGCAGTAATTTCTGGGTAAAGATTATATTTATAACTTTCACCACTATATTAACAACATATTTAATCTATAAATTATTTAAAATTAATAAAAAACTGCATTATCTTGCTAAAAAAGACAAGCTGACAGGTATATTTAATAGATATAAAATAGAGGATGTCTTAAGATCAGAACTGCATAGAAGTATAAGATATGATGAGCCATTTTCAGTACTCCTGTTTGATATTGATCATTTCAAAAAAATTAATGACAGCTATGGTCATAATACTGGAGATCGGATTTTAGAAGAATTGAGCAGATTAATAGAAAAACAGATTCGAAAAACAGATATATTTGGAAGATGGGGAGGAGAAGAATTTATTATTATTACTCCAGCTCTTAAAACAGAAAAAGCAGTTAAATTTGCTGAAAAAATCAGAAATTGTATTGAAGAACATCAATTTGATGAAGATAAAAAAATAACTGTAAGTATTGGAGTAGCAGAATATAAAGATGATCAAAGTTCAGAAGCGATTATAAATAGGGCGGATAAAGCGCTTTATAGAGCTAAAAGAGCCGGAAGAAATAGAGTTGAGAAGTATTAATTATTTAGGGTTTTTATATTTTTAAGCTCTACTGCCTATTTCGATATTTTAATAAATATCAGATAAAATTATATAAAAAAAACAGGATTTATATAACTTACAGCGAAATTATGTAACAGTGCAGATTTTTTATTTACTTGTCAGAATATTTTTAATATAGAAGCAAAAAACAACAAGGAGGGATAATTTTGAGAAAGTTTTTAATTATTTTAATGGTATTAGCAGTTATTTTAGCTTCAGGTGGAACAGTTATGGCAGATGGACACGAAGGTGAGTATGGAGGAACACTTATTTATGCTCAGGGTGCAGATGCAGATGCTTTAGATCCTCATATGACAACTCTCGGTAATTCAGCAGATGTTATTGTCAATGTTTTTGACGGTCTTGTTCGATTTAAAGCGGGAACTACAGAGATAGAACCAGCTCTTGCAGCTTCTTGGGAAATTTCTGATGATGGTTTAGAGTATGTATTTAATTTAAGAGAAGGTGTTGAATTTCACGATGGAACTCCCTTTAATGCAGAGGCTGTAGTTTTTGATATTCAGCGTCAATTAGACCCAGATCATCCATATTATCTAGAAGGTTCTTTCCCATATGCTGGTTTTTCATTGGGAATGATAGAAGAAGTTACAGCAGTTGATGAATACACAGTTAAATTCACTTTAGAAAATCCTTATGCTCCATTTCTTAAAAATCTGGCAATGTTTGCAACAATGATTGTCAGTCCAGAAGCGGTTAAAGAATATGGAGAAGATATCTTTAAAAATCCGGTAGGAACAGGAGCATTTAAGTTTGTAGAATGGGTAAGAGATGACAGTATTACTTTGGAAGCAAACGAAGATTATTGGGATGGTCGTCCCTATTTAGATGAATTGATCTTTACAGTTATTCCAAATAATCAAACTCGTCTGCTGGAATTAGAAGAAGGGAATATTCATGTAATGGAAGGTTTAAATCCAACTGATGTCGAAAGAGTAATAGAAAATGATGAGCTTGAACTATTGGAGGCTCCCGGCTTAAATGTTGGTTATATTGCACTTCACAATGAAAAAGAACCTTTCGGAAACAAAAAAGTTAGACAGGCAATGAATTATGCAATCAATAAAGAAGAAATAACTGAATATTTAATGGGAGGTCAGGCAACTGTAGCTAAAGGAGCCCTGCCGCCAACAATCTGGTCTTATGATGAAGAACTGGAAGGTTATCCTTATGATCCAGAAAAAGCAAAAAGCTTACTAGAAGAAGCAGGTTATGGAGATGGATTTGAATTTACTCTCCGTACCTATTCAGCACCAAGATCATATAATCCAGTTGGTGCTAGACTAGCAACTGCTGTTCAGCAGTATCTCAGTGAGGTAGGAGTAGATGCAGAAATAGAGCAGTTAGAATGGGGTACCTATATAGAAGAAGGTAAAGCAGGAAAACACACAGCTGCTTTCTTTGGCTGGATTGCTGACAATGGTGATCCTGATAACTTCTTAAATGTATTCTTTAATTCTGATAATCGAGGTTCAACAAACCGTGCTTTCTATGTAAATGAAGAAGTGGATCAATTACTAAAAGATGCACAGCAGATTACAGATGAAGAAAAAAGAGAAGAAATATATAAAGAAGTTCAGCAAATTATTGTAGAAGATGCACCATTTGTTTTCTTAAATCATATGAAGATGCAGATTCCAGTTAGAACAAATGTAAAAAATTATGTACTCTATCCAACTAATAATAAGTACTTCCATAAAGTTTGGTTGGATCAATAATAATCATTAGAGAGGGGGCAGTTTACTGCTCCCTTAAATGAACTGAGGTGTAGTATATGCTTAATTATATTTTGAGAAGAATATTGATTTTAATTCCACTATTATTGGCAATTTCAATTGTAGTTTTTTTTATGATTCATTTAATACCTGGGGATCCAGTACAAATTATGCTGGGTGATAAAGGAAGTGAAGAAGATGCAGCTAGAATAAGAGCAGAACTTGGATTTGATGATCCCCTCCATATTCAGTACTTTAAGTTTCTGTCCAATTTAATGAAGGGAGATTTGGGAAGATCAATTAGAAATAGAAATCCTGTAATAAGTGAGATCCAAAATTCTTTTCCTGCAACTATAGAATTAACAATTTTAAGTATGGTTTTTGCAAGTGCTATCGGAATTATGGCTGGTATAATATCTGCTATTAAACAATATTCTATAATTGACAATTTAACCATGATCGGGGCTCTGCTTGGTATTTCAATGCCAGTTTTTTGGGTTGGAATGATGTTAATGTTAGTTTTTGGATCAGAACTTGGCTGGCTGCCGATTTCTGGAAGGATTTCTCGTGTGACAGATCTTAATGTGATAACTAATTTTTATATTATTGACAGTATAATCACCCAGAATTGGGCTGCTCTGCAAAGCACATTATCCCACCTGGTTTTGCCTGCTGTTACCCTTGCAACAATTCCGGTGGCAATGATCGCAAGAATGACAAGATCTACTACCCTCGAAGTTTTAAACCAGGATTATATTAGAACTGCTCGTGCTAAGGGTTTACCAGAAAAAACAGTGATTATGAAACATGTTCTTAAAAACTCATTAATTCCTGTAGTAACAATCATTGGTCTGCAGTTTGGCAGTTTTCTAGGGGGAGCAGTTTTAACTGAGACGGTTTTTGCTAGAGCTGGTGTAGGTAGATTATTAATTAATGGAATTTTGGGCAGAGATTTCCCTGTAATTCAGGGTGCAGTTATTGTTATTGCCTCATTTTTTGTTTTTATTAATCTGTTTGTTGATATTCTTTATTCTTTTCTAGATCCGCGCATACATTATTCTTAAAAAATGGAGGTGTATATCTTGGCTAAAAACTCAAAAGTTGATTCCGAAAAAAAGATAAAAAGTGAAAGTTTGTGGACTATCTCTTTTAAAAGGCTTCGCAAAAGTAGAACTGCAGTTTTAGGAATTATTATAATTATTTTATTCACTTTAATTGCTTTATTTGCTCCATATATAGCTCCTTATGATCCGCTTGAACAGAACTTTATAAAATCTTTTCGTGCACCATCTGCCGAGCATTATTTAGGAACAGATGAATTTGGTAGGGATATCTTCAGCCGGATTATATATGGCTCAAGAATTTCACTTCAGATAGGATTTGTTGCTGTTTTTATTTCTCTGGTGGTTGGAGTAAGTGTTGGTCTGGCTGCAGGTTATTATGGTGGTTGGATTGATATGCTGGTAATGAGGGTTATGGATTTAATGCTTTCATTCCCCTATATTTTGCTGGCTCTTGTTATTATGTCTATTTTAGGACCTGGTATATATAATGCAATGATTGCAATTGGGATTGTTTATGTTCCGCAATATGCTAGAATCGTCCGTAGTTCGGTCTTATCGGTGAAGAAAAAGGAATACGTTTTAGCAGCACGTGCTTTGGGAGCAAATGATTTTAGGATTATTTTAAAACATGTATTTTTAAATTCAATGGCTCCAATAATAATTCAAACCACATTAAGTATTGGCCGAGCAATTATTAATGCTGCTGGTTTGAGCTTTTTGGGACTTGGAGCTCAGCCTCCAACACCGGAGTGGGGAGCAATGTTGAGTAATGGGCAAAATTTTCTTAGAAATGCACCCTGGATAGCTACTTTTCCAGGTATAGCAGTCGCACTTTTAGTGCTCGGGTTTAATTTAGTCGGAGATGGATTTAGAGATGCTTTTGATCCTAGACTGCACAAATAAATTATATTCACTTCAAAAAGGGGAAAAAAAATGTGTGATACCAAAGACTATTTTGAAAAAGAAAAAAATTATAAAAGATTAGCGGAAAGTGTTAACGCTATACTGTGGGAATATGATATTGAAACCGATACATGGGAATATGTTTCTCCTCAGTCAGAAAAAATATTAGGTTATAAGCCAAATGAGTGGACTGGTATAGATTTTTGGGTTAATCACATTCATAAAGAGGATAGAGAAGCAGCTAAAAGTTATTGTTTGGAATGTACTGCTAGAGGTGAAGACCATGTTTTTGAGTATCGTTTTAGAAAAAGAGATGGAACATATGCTTGGATTAGAGATGAAGTAAATGTAATTATAAAAGAAAAAGCCCCTGAAAAGATAACTGGGTTTATGATTGATTTCACTAAAATTAAAAGACTTGAAAATAAGATTAGAGATTTATCATTTAAAGATCACTTAACAGGTCTTTATAATAGAAGGTATTTAGATAATGAAATTAATAGACTCAATTATTCAAGAAAATATCCTATTAGCATTATAGTTGGAGATCTTGATAAATTAAAAATTATTAATGATAATTATGGTCATAAAATGGGTGACAATTATATTAAAAAGGCAGCGAAAGCAATCCAACAGACGCTTAGAAAAGAAGATATAGTTTCAAGGACTGGTGGAGATGAATTTGTAGTTTTACTGCCCAAAACTGATAAAATTACTACAAAAAACATCTGTAAAAGAATAAAAGAAGAGTTTCAAGAATTAAATGCTAGAGAAAATTTACCACATCCAATAGATATTTCTTTGGGCTGTTCTACAGTTAAAAACAATAAAAATATTAATGAATGCTATGAAAAAGCAGATCGAAAAATGTATAAAAATAAGGAAAAAAAGAAATAAAAAAATGATTATTTTTAAAAATAGTTTTATTAATTCAAAAAACCTATTAAAAACCACCTTATTTTAGATATATTAAAAAATGAAAATATCTACCATCAGGATTATTTGATACTCCAAGCAGACTGTCTAATTAATTATAATAGATTATCTGCTTGGAGTATTTTTGTATCTTCATTTATTTAATTTCACATTTTAAATTTTAAACTTACTCAAAGCATTAGTTAAATTATTTGCCATTTCTGCTAATTCATCTGCAGCATTAACTATTTCTTCTGTAGATGCGCTCTGCTCTTCACTGGCAGCTGCTACCTCTTCTGAATTACTTGCAGCTTCTTCACTAACCGAAGCTATTTCACGAACAGTTGATTCTACTTCTTGACTGTTTGAGCTCACCTGTCCTGCCTTTGAACTTATTTCTTCAATTAAATCTCTCAAACGTACTGCTGCAGTATTTATTTCTTCAAATGACTTTCCAGTTGTATTTATTGCTTCAACACTACCATCAACTACTTCTTCTGTTTCATCCATCTTATCTACTGCATTTCCTACTCCATTTTGTATTTCTTTAACAAGACCGCCGATTTGATTTGTTGCATCTTCTGATTCTTCTGCAAGCTGTCTTATTTCATCAGCAACTACAGAAAAGCCTCTACCAGCTTCACCAGCTCTTGCTGCCTCTATGGCTGCATTTAAGGCAAGCAGATTTGTCTGAGCTGCTATATCATTTATCAGCTGAACAATCTCCCCAATTTTATTTGATAATCCACCAAGATTATTTATGGTGTTTGAAACTTCATTGGAATTTGTTTTTACATCTTCAATCTGTTCAACTGAATTATCTAATGATGTATTACCTTCTTGAATGTTATTCATAACATTATCTGCCTGTTCATCCATCTCTGATGACATATTAGTTACATCATTTATCTGTTCTATAAGTTCATTTATTTTACTATTTGTTTCTTCAACCTGTGCAGACTGTTCTTCCGCTCCAGAAGCAACCTGCTGTATTGATTGGCCAACCTGCTGAGCTGCTGTTGCAACTTCCTGGCCAGAAGCAGATAATTCTTCACTAGAAGCAGCAAGATTATTTGCAATATCAGCAACATTTTTAATGACATCCTGTAAATTATCCTGCATTGTATTTAAAGCTCTGGCAAGAGTTCCAATTTCATCATTACTATCAACATTAATCTTATCAGCTGCAAGATTTCCATCTGCAATTTCTTCAGCAAATTT
>JAGYNO010000024.1 GCA_018399955.1 Halanaerobium sp.
CCGTCTTTCAATAACACTCGTTATCCCAGACATCACAGTATCATCAATCTCTCTCTCTTCTGTTGGCTGTGCCTGAAGAACTATATGAGCACCACCCTGAAGATCTAATCCAAGATTAATACCATAATAGGAATATAAAAAATAAGAAAATGCAATGATTACTATTATTATTAAAAATTTAATTCTTCTCTTTTGTTTATACCTCATTAAATAAATGTCCTCCTAACAATAACAAATCTAATTTTCAAATGATAATTGGTAATTCTGGTGATCTATAATTCTCATTTCATCAATAGGCCAATATACCCAAAATGCTTTTCCTGAAATTGCATCATAACCAACAAAACCAACTATATTTTCAAATCTGCTGTCAGCACTATGATTACGATTATCTCCCAGAACAAAAACTCTTTCTTTGGGTACCTTATAAGGACCAAAATCACCAAGTGTTTTTTCAGGTATATATTCTTCTTTAATAGCTTCGCCATTAACATAAGTTACACCATCTTTTATATATACGGTGTCACCAGGAAGACCTATAATCCTTTTAATATATTTTTGACCTGGAGCTCCCTTAGGAGTAAATACAATTATATCTCCTCTTTCAGGTGGATGAAATCTGTAAATAAATTTATTCACAAAAAGTCTTTCTCCATCTTCTAAAGTGTTGGCCATTGACCTCCCATCAACAACAAATGATTGGGCTACAAAGGTTATAATAAAAAAAGCTAATATACCTGCAATCACTAAAGACTGCAAAAATTCTTTTACTGCTTCTTTCACGTTAGTTTCCCCCAATTTGCAATTTACTCTTTTTCTTCGATTTCTTTCTGTTTAATGTCACTATTTTTTTCTGTAACTCTGGAAATAGCATTTTTAATAAAATCAATATCAACATTTGAAGAAACTCTTAGTCTGATATTATTATCTTTTATTTTAATGATTTTCCCTTTAATCCCACCAATTGTAACAATTTTATCTCCAACAGCAAGATTGTCCAACATGTTTTGATGTTCTTTTTTCTGTTTCTGCTGAGGTCTAATTAAGAAAAACCAGAAAATACCAAAAATCAGAACCCAGGGTAATATTGCATACAAATATTCCATTAAATATCCTCTCCTATTTAAATTTTTTCTCTCATTACTATTTCAACAATTAAAATAATATTCCTGCTAAATATATAATATTATTTATAGAATATTATATATTACTCTGTTAAAGCTTACAATAATAATCTAAATTTCATATTTTTGATAAAATTTATATCTAAAATTAATAAAATGATCATCTCTTATAGAGCTTCTGATTTCTTCCGCTAGATTTAACATAAAATATAAATTATGATAGGTGGTAAGCCGAACTCCCAATATTTCATTTCTCTTAATCAAATGCCTGATATAACCCCTGCTGTAGTTTTGACAGACATGACAATCACAATTTTTATCAAGTGGTGTAAAATCATCTTTATATTTAGCATTACGTACTGTTATTCTTCCCTTTGAAGTAAATACCTGTCCATGACGCGCAATCCTTGTCGGCATAACACAGTCAAACATATCTATACCATGGTAGATTCCTTCAATAAGATCTTCAGGGGTCCCAACCCCCATTAAATATCGGGGTTTATTTGTAGGCAGCAGTGGCGTAGTATGTTTGAGCATTTTATACATTTCTTCTTTTGGCTCTCCTACACTTAGTCCACCAATTGAATAACCTGGGAAATCAATTTTTTTCATTTCTTCAACACTTCTTTTTCTTAGTTCTGGATATACCCCACCTTGAATAATGCCAAATAAGGCCTGATTACTTTTTTCCATTTCTTTTTTACATCTTTCAGCCCAGCGAATTGTTCTTTCTAGTGAATTTTCTACATATTCTCTTTCAGCAGGATATGGTGGACACTCATCAAAAGCCATCACTATATCTGAGCCCAGATTTTTTTGAATCTGCATCGATTTTTCTGGAGAAATAAAATGTTTTGAGCCATCTAAATGAGAACTGAAATATACACCTTCTTCTTTAATTTCTCTTAAATCAGATAAAGAAAATACCTGAAACCCACCACTATCAGTTAAAATCGGCTTATCCCAGTTCATAAATTTATGAAGTCCACCTGCATCTTTTATTAATTCATCACCAGGTCTTAAATATAAGTGATAGGTATTTGCCAGTATAATTTGAGAATTAATTTCTTTAAGTTCTCTAGATGTCATGGCCTTTACTGTAGCTTGAGTACCAACAGGCATGAAAATAGGAGTATCAATACTCCCATGATTTGTTTTTATTATTCCAAGCCTGGCTTCTGATTTTTTATCTTCTTTTAATAATTCAAAATCAAACAAACTAATCTTCCTTCCTATTTAAAATCAACATCGCATCTCCAAGACTGAAAAATCTATATTCTTCCTCTACCGCTTTTTTATAAGCATTTAAGATAAATTTCTTTCCTGCTAGAGCAGAGACAAGCATCAGCAGAGTAGATTTTGGAAGATGGAAATTAGTAATTAAAGCATCAATAACTTTAAATTCATATCCAGGATAAATAAAAATATCCGTCCAGCCTTTAAAAGCCTTTACTTTGCCATTTTCAGCTGCAGATTCGAGAGTACGGGTAACTGTAGTTCCTACTGCAACTACTTTATTACCTCTATTTTTACATTCTTCTATTTTAGCTGCAGTTTCATCAGATATTTCAGCATATTCAGCATGCATGTCATGATCTTCAATATTCTCACTTTTTACAGGCCTAAAGGTACCTAAACCTACATGAAGTGTAATATAATCAATTATCACACCGTAATCAGCAAGCTCTTCAAGCAGTTGATCTGTAAAATGCAGACCTGCAGTTGGAGCTGCTGCTGATCCTCTTTTCTCACTATAAACAGTTTGATATCTTTCTGGATTTTCTAATTTCTTATTTATATAAGGTGGTAGAGGCATTTCTCCTAATTTATTTAATATATCTTCGAATTCCCCAGACTCCCAATCAAACTCAACTATTCTACCTCCAAAATCTGTATAATCAATTACTTCAGCTTCTAATATATTATTAAAATCTATTTTAACACCTTTTTTTGCTCTCCGTCCAGGTCTAACAAGTACTTCCCAACGACCTTCAGCTAATTCATTTAATAATAGCAATTCTATTTCAGTACCAGTCGGTATTTTTTCACCATATAGTCTTGCCGGTATGACTCGACTGTTATTGAGAATTAATATATCTCCTGGATCTATAAATTTTTTTAAATTTTTAAAAATACCTTCTTTTATTTCTCCTCTTTTTGGATCTAATACCATTAATCTGGACATATCTCTTTCAGGAAGCGGCTCCTGTGCTATTAACTCTTCCGGAAGATGATAGTCAAATTCCTCTACTTTCATTTATCATAACCTCCAAAATCAATCAGAAAACAAATCTAAATTTTCCTTTTTAGTATCTTTTTTTATGTTTAAATGCTGATAAGCTTTTAAAGTAGCAACTCTACCTCTGGGTGTTCTATCCAAAAAACCAAGCTGAAGAAGATATGGTTCATATACATCTTCAATTGTTTCAGTTTCTTCACTAATAGAGGCAGCAAGAGTATTTAACCCTACAGGTCCACCAGTAAATTTTAAAATAATTGTTTCCAATAATTTGTGGTCTATCCTATCTAAACCCAATTCATCAATTTCCAAAAGTTTTAAAGCAGAATCAACCACTTTTTGATTTATTATACCATCAGCTTTAACTTCAGCAAAATCCCTAACTCTTTTAAGTAGACGGTTGGCAATTCTTGGCGTACCCCGAGATCGTCTTGCAATTTCTAGAGCTCCATGCTCTACTATGTCAACTTTCAGAATCTCAGCTGAACGCAAAATTATTTCTTGGAGCTCTTCTTTATTGTAAAATTCAAGTCTATTTATAACGCCAAATCTATCTCTGAGTGGAGAACTCAATCTTCCAGCCTTAGTAGTTGCCCCAACTAAAGTGAAAGGAGCTAAATCAAGTCTAACTGACCTTGCACTAGGTCCTTTACCAATAATTATATCAAGACAATAATCTTCCATAGCAGGATAAAGCACTTCTTCTACCATCTTATTAAGGCGATGAATTTCGTCAATAAATAAAACATCACTGCTCTGTAGATTAGTCAGTATAGAAGCGAGGTCTCCCGGCCTCTCAATTGCAGGACCTGAAGTCTGGTGAATGTTGACATTCAGCTCATTAGCAATTATTCCTGCCAATGTTGTTTTACCAAGACCTGGTGGTCCATAAAGCATTACATGATCAAGAGCCTCCTGTCTGTCTTTAGCGGCCTGAATAAATATCTTTAGTTTTTCTTTGGATTTACTCTGGCCAACATATTCATCCAGTCTGGTTGGTCTAAGCCCACGATCTACTGCCTGATCATCTTTTTTCTTTTTAGGAGAAACAACTCTTCTTTCTCTGTCCATCTTTTATCTCTCCTTACCAAGATAACTTAATACCTGTCTTATTTTTTCACTAACATCTGTATCTTCTTCAAAATTAACTTTTCGCAGAGCTTTATTGATTTCTGATATCTTATAGCCAAGTGCTGTTAATGCATCCACAACATCCTGGCGGTCTTCATCAGCAGAGTTGATCTTATCTTTACTCTGTGAATCAGTTTTAAGATAAGCAAAATCCTCTAATTTGCTCTGCAGTTCTAGTATTAGTCTCTGAGCAGTCTTAGGTCCAATACCAGAAATTTCCTTAAGCACTAATTCGTTTTTCTGCATTATAGCAGTAATAAATCGATCTGCTGACATAGTATTGATAATATTCAAACCAGCCCTTGGACCAATTCCATTAACAGTAATTAAAATTTCAAAAAGCTCTTTATCTTTGCGAGAAGGAAAAGCAAATAATTTTAAAGCATCTTCCCTAACATAAGTATATATATGAAGTTCAACATCATCACCAATAGAAGGAAAAGAATTAAACCCGGCAAGTTCTGTTTCATAACCAACACCGTTAATATCAACTACAGCTTTTCCAGCTTCTAAATATATTAATTCACCTTCTAAATAGCCTATCATAACCTTTCCTCCCACCCGGAATGAGCACTGTAAACGTGACCATGGCAGATAGAAATTGCTAAAGCATCAGCTGCATCATCAGGTCTTGGAATTTCTGATAAATTCAAAAGAGATTTTACCATCTGCTGTACTTGTTTTTTATCTGCTCTTCCATAACCTACTACAGCTTGTTTTATCTGCAGGGGTGTATATTCTGCAACCTGCAGACCTGCTTGTGATCCTGCAAGTAAAATAACACCTCTAGCTTGACCAACAATTATTGCTGTTTTAACATTTTTATTAAAAAACAACTCTTCTACTGCCATTTCCTCTGGCTCAAATTCTTTAATTAACTCTTGAATATTTTTATGTATTATCTCTAATCTCTCAACATCATTTTTATCTGGAGAAGTTTTTATAACTCCATATTCTAAGACATCAAAATGATTTGCTTTTTTGTCAACTAGAGCATAACCAATTGTGGCAAGCCCTGGATCAATTCCTAAAATTCTCAATAATAACACCCACCATTCAAACTAATGTTTGAAGCAATTATATCATAAATTAACAGCTGGAACAATATTTATGACCTATGATCTCTTATATCTCAACAAAAAAATAAAGACACTAATTTAAGTGCCTTATTGAAATCAAATGTTATAAGAAAAATAATTGATAATAATTAATCATCTTCCGCCTCAATTTCGGCTCTGATTTCTTCTGCTATTTCAAAATTAGAATAAACATCCTGTATATCATCATGATCTTCTAACTGCTCTATAAGCCTCAGCATTTTTTTTGCATTGCTTTTGTCAAGGGAAACTTGATTATCAGGTATCATAGCCAAATCTGCAGAATCAAATTCATAGCCTGCTTCTTCCATAACTTCTCGAGCAGACTCAAAATTAGAAGGATCTGTATAAATAACTGCCTGTTCTTCTTCAAATTCTAGGTCTTCAGCACCTGCCTCCAGCACCTCAAGTAAAAGATCATCTTCTTCTATCTCAATTTCAGACAGATCAATTATCAGCTCACCTTTGCGCTGAAACATCCAGGAAACACAACCATTTTCTCCAAGATTTCCTCCATTTTTATCAAGAATATGGCGAATTTCTGAAGCAGTTCGATTCCTATTATCAGTCATAATATCCATATAGATTGCTGCACCACCTGGTCCATAACCTTCATAAACAAAAGACTCATAAGACATTCCTTCTAAATTACCTGTACCCCTTTTAATTGCCCGTTCGATATTATCATTAGGCATGTTATTATCTTTTGCCTTTTGAATTGCCATTCTGAGATCTGAATTCATCTCTGGATCTCCCCCACCCTCACGAGCAGCTACAGCAATCTTTCGGCTTAGTTTTGAAAATAATTTACCTCTCCGTTTATCTTCTTTCTGCTTTTTATGCTTAATATTGGCCCATTTAGAATGTCCTGCCATAATTTAAACCTCCTTTAAATCAGTTTGCAGTTTATTGTACCATAGTTAAGGCTAATTTTCAATAACTGCAGTTCCTATTACTTGCTTGTCAAAATCAAAAACCATGACTTATAAGTCATGGTTTATAAAATCATTATTTATTTTTTGCTCTTAAGTCATTTACTAAATTATAAAGCCTTTTTTTCCCGTCTCTTTCCCAGTGATTTATAAAATCTAATATTTTTTCTTTTTCATTCTCAGAAAGAGCAGCAGAAATATCATCTATGTTTTCTTTATCTTGAGTTTTCATTAAATCAATCGCTTTTTTTAACGGATATTGAACTTTATAATAAACCTGATCAACCATTCTGTGAATCACCTGCCTGACTAACTAAACTTTCTAAAGCTGGAAGGGTCTCCCTCTCTATGTACCTAATATATCCTTCGAGTGTCATTATTCTATTCTCAAGTACTCTTTTACTCATATCAGGAGAATAATCATTAAATTGGTCTGTTTTATTAATTGCAGAATTGATATAGTCTATAGCTTTCAGTATTTTCTTGTCCATTTGAGCACCCCTTTTTTTTGATTTTTATAAAAATTTTAAATATAAAAATAAAATAAGCCGACCTGTAAGCCGAGTTCTGTATTATTTGATCATCTATCTAGCCAAACAGTTGCCTGTTTAGTCATGCGTCCTTACCCGAAGAAAAGCGGATAACTCTTTTATTCTTCCTATTTGGACTTACTCCGAATGGGGTTTACCTGGCATTTTAGTTACCTAAAATCCGGTAAGCTCTTACCTTACCTTTTCACCCTTACCTCATTTAGAGGCGGTATATTTCTGTGGCACTAGCCTGGGAGTTGCCTCCACCGGGCGTTACCCGGCATCCTATCCTTTGGAGCTCGGACTTTCCTCATCTATTAAGATGCGATCAAATGGTCGACTTATATTTTTAACATTTAAAGTATAACACCACCAAAATAATATGTCAAGTAGTTTACTCAAGTTATTATATTAACAATAATTCCAAGGATTTGTATTTATTTGTGACTTAAAAAAGTTAATGTTACTAAGATTTTTTTCTTTAGCTTTTTCTGTGAGTTTTTCATATAAAAGTGATTTTACATACTTTTCACTTCCATAATGACCAAAATCAATCAAAGCCATTCCAAGTTCTTCTGCTAATTGTGCTTCATGATACTTTACATCACCAGTTAGATATAAATCTGCTCCATTAAAAGCAGCAGTTTTTATAAAATCTGCACCACTTCCTGAACAAAGAGCTATTTTATTAATCTTTTTATTTTTATGACCACTATATTTCAAATATTCGAGTGAATATTTTTCTTTTACTTCTTCCAACAGTTCCCCTAATGTTTTTGTTTCTTTAAGGTACCCAATTCTACCGAGACCAATCTCTTTTTTTATGTTTTCCAATTTAAATAGATCCCAAACTGGTTCTTCATAAGGATGAGCTTTTATTATTTTTCTTTTTATTTTTTCTGCAGCTTCTGCCGCAATTATAGTTTCCAGCCTGTATTCAGAAACTTCGTTAATTTCATTTTTATTACCTGTATGTGGATCTGCATCAGCAAGAGGCTTAAATGTCCCTTTACCCTTTATAGAAAAACCACTATGGCTGTATTTACCTATATGGCCGGCACCATTTTTATACAAAACTTCTTTTAAAACATCCAGCGCATTCTCTGGAACAAAAATAACCAATTTATAGTATTCTTTTTCATCAGTAATACTCAATTTATCAATATTCGTTAAATTCAATTTTTCTGCTAAATAGTCATTTAAACCACCTTCTACAATGTCTAGATTTGTATGAGCAGAAAATAAAGTTATATTATTTTTTATCAATTCCATAATAAGTCGGCCGCATTCACTCTGTGAATTAATAGATTTAATTCCATTAAAAATTAAAGGGTGATGAGTAATAATCAATTGACAATCATTTGATTTCGCTTCTTCTAAAACATCTTTATTTAAATCAAGTGCAATCAATACTTTTTTTACCTGCTGATTTGTATCACCAACCTGAACTCCAACATTGTCCCAATCTTCTGCAAGACTTTTAGGCGCTATTTCAGCCATCATTTCAAGAATCTGATCAATTTTTGTCATCTTTAACCTCCTTCAGAGATCTTAGCCTTTCAACTATAATTCTATAAAAAACCTATAAAAACCCTGTTCTTAAAGAACAGGGTTTAATTACTGGTGGGCCCACCAGGATTCGAACCTGGGACTAACCGGTTATGAGCCGGTTGCTCTGACCAGCTGAGCTATGGGCCCTCTCAAAACTCTTTTATTTGTGACGACAAAAATAATTATATGATAAAGTTTTGTCTAGGTCAAGAGTTCTTTTGAATTATTTTAAGATAATATAGATAATTAAATAATAATAACTTCCAATAACTCTATCATGCGTAAATTTACTCTCTTATTCTAAATAATCCTTCAGTTTTTTGCTCCGGCTTGGATGACGCAATTTGCGGAGCGCTTTTGCTTCTATTTGTCTTATTCTTTCTCTTGTAACACCAAACTCTTTACCAACTTCTTCTAGTGTTCTGGGGCGTCCATCTTCTATACCAAAACGCAGTTCTAAAACACGTTTTTCTCTTTCAGTTAAAGTATCAAGTACTCCATCAAGCTGTTCTTTTAAGAGAATATAAGAAGCAGCAGATGCTGGAGCAGGAGAATCCTCATCTTCAATAAAATCACCAAGGTGACTGTCTTCTTCCTCACCAATAGGTGTTTCTAACGAAACAGGTTCTTGAGCTATTTTCATTATTTCTCTAACTTTATCAGCAGAAATATCCATTTCCTCGCCTATTTCTTCTGCTTTTGGCTCTCTACCTTTTTCCTGTAAAAGCTGGCGTGAAACCCTAATTAATTTATTAATTGTCTCAACCATATGCACAGGTACACGAATAGTTCTTGCCTGGTCAGCAATTGAGCGAGTTATTGCCTGTCTAATCCACCAAGTTGCATAGGTACTAAATTTATAACCTTTAGTATAATCAAACTTCTCTACTGCTTTCATCAAACCCATATTGCCTTCCTGAATTAAATCAAGAAATAGCATACCACGTCCAACATATTTTTTTGCAATACTTACTACAAGACGCAAATTAGCTTCAACTAGCTGCTGTTTGGCCCATTCATCACCCTGTTCCATTCTTTTTGCTAACTCAACTTCTTCATCAGCAGTTAATAGATCAACTTTTCCTATCTCTTTTAAATACATCCGAACTGGATCATCAATTCCGACACCTTTTGGTACACTGAGGTCAAGACCACCCTCTTCTTCATCATCTTCTTCCTGCTGTTCTATTTTTTCATTTACAATATCTATATTCATTTCATTAAAAATATCATAAATTTTTTCTATATCTTGAGAGTCAAGGTCAATATTCTCAAGAGCATCCATTATTTCCTCATATGTTAATTCGCCCTCTTTTTTACCACGGCTAACTAATTCTTTAACTTCATTTATACTCGCAGGACTTATATCTTTTTCAGCCACTTTAGTCCCTCCTCTCACTATTATAATTCATATTGTAAAATGTTAATAATAATTTATTTAGTTTATCTAAGTTTAATTTCTCGTCAGCCAAAAGACTACAAATTTTTGTTTTATTTTCAGAAACTCTTTGTGAACTCAAATAATCAGCAAGTTTTAAAATTTTTTCTTCTGACAACCCCTTCTTTTGTTTAACAATAATCTCTGACCAATACGACAACAATTCTTCACCTAATTGTTCTTTTATATGATCAATCTTAAGAGAATCACTGATAACCTTTCCTTTAAAAAGCAGATCAGCTAACTGAGCTGTTCTTCCACTAAAATCTTTTTTTGTTATTTTGTTTGCTATTTTTTCTCTTAAACTTGGATTATTAATAAAATAAGCTAAAATTTGTTCTTCAATTTTTTGCTGATAAGAAAGCTGAGCATATAAATTTTTAGGCTGACTATTCTGTTTTTCTATATTTAATTTAGAATTCCTGTTTTTATTTTCTTTGGCTTTTTTCTTGACTTCTTCTGAAAGAACTTTTTTACTAAAATCTGTTTTTTCAGAAGCTCTCTCAATATAAATCTCTCTTTTCAATTCACTACTTATCTCTGAAATTAAATCAATAATAGACTTAAGAGCTTTGATTCTTAGTCCTGGATCTTTTAAATCTTTATCTTTTATAATCATATTGATCTTAAAATCTACCAAGCTTGAAGCATTATCCATATATTTTTTAAAGCCTTCTGCCCCTTTTTTTATTAATAACTGATCAGGGTCACTTCCCATAGGCAGCTCAATTACTTTAACATCAATACCCGCTTCACTTAATATTTCAAGCCCTCTCAATGTTGCTTTATTCCCGGCAGTATCAGCATCATAAGCTATATAAGCATTTTCTGCATAACGCTTTATCAGGCGGGCCTGTTCTTCTGTAAAAGAAGTT
This sequence comes from Halanaerobium sp., assembly GCA_018399955.1. Taxonomy (GTDB): domain Bacteria; phylum Bacillota; class Halanaerobiia; order Halanaerobiales; family Halanaerobiaceae; genus Halanaerobium. Next base: position 10,918 of record JAGYNO010000024.1, read on the forward strand.
CCTAGTGAAGCAATAGCATTTTCAAAACCATATTTATGCGCTTGAATAACATCAGTATAACCTTCCATGATAATACATGTACCGGTTTCCCTAATTTTTTCTTTAGCAAGGTGCATACCATAAAGATTTTTCTTTTTACTAAAAATAGGTGTCTCTGGAGAATTCAAATATTTAGGACCATAATTAGATTGATCATCTAAAATCCTTCCACCAAAAGCAATTACTTCTCCCCTATTGTTAAATATAGGAAACATAATTCGGTTCCTAAATTTATCATAATAAGAATTATTTTTACCTTTTGTTATCAAACCTGCTTTATCCATTAAATCAAAACTATACTCTCTTTTCTTTAAAAAACTCATCAGCATCTGCCACTCATCAGCTGCATATCCTAGCTGAAATTTCTTTATATCATCTTTTGTAAAATTTCTTTTTTCTAAATAACTACGGGCTTCTTTGGCCATATTTTTTTCCAGCAGTATATAATTGAAAAATTTAGCTGTAAGTTTATTTAAAACAAATATTTTTTCTCTTTCTTTATATCTCCTTCTCTGATTATCATTTAAATCTGGTAATTCTATACCTGCCCTTTCTGCAAGCAGTTTTATAGATTCAGAAAAAGTTATATTTTCTATTTCCATCACAAAATTAATGACATCTCCACCTGCTCCACAGCCAAAACAATGGTAAAAATGATTATCCGGATTAACAAAAAAAGAAGGAGTTTTTTCATTATGAAAAGGACATAAACCTTTATATCTTTCACCAGATCTTTTAAGTTCTAAATAATCAGAAACAAGATCCACCATATCAACACTATTTTTTAATTCCTCTATAAATCCTTCTGTATATCTGGTCAATTTATCCACCCTGACCCTTAATAAATACTTCTCTTGTAAATATATTTCTCTAAAAAAGTGATTTATCCTGCAATAAATATTTTTATATTTTCATGTAATAACTTATATTCATATTAAAAAAATTTCTTTTTGCCAATTAAATATTTTTTTCAAACCATGGTTTTGGTATAAATAATTCCTGACCTATATTAATGGCATAACGATCTGTCATTCCAGCAATATAATCAATAACAGCCTGCTGTTTGTTTTTTTCAAACTCCAGATATTCTTCTGGTATATAGTCGATATTTTTCATAAAAAAACTATACAAGTGCTTAAGAAGTCTATTGGCTTTTTCAACCTCGTCTTTTCCTTTTGAACCAATATATACTTGTTCAAATAAAAAATTTCTTAATTGAGATGTAGCCTCTTTTATTTCAGGAGAACGTTTTATTTTATCCTGTTTCCAGCTCTCTTCTATAATATCTCTAACCATCTTATCAATTCTTTCAGAGTGAGTTTTCCCTAATACTTTTACAGCATTTTTAGGAAGTTCATCAGCTGAAATAATATTAGCCCTTAAAGCATCATCAATATCATGATTTATATAAGCTATGCGGTCTGCAATTCTAACAATTTGTCCTTCTAAAGTAAAAGGAACATTATCACCAGTATGGTTTAAAATACCGTCTCTTACCTCCATTGTAAGATTCAAACCTCTTTCACCACTACTTCTCTTTTCAATATAATCAACAACTCTAAGGCTGTGCTGATTATGCTTAAAAGGTTTTTTTGTTATTTCAGTTAAAGATTTTTCTCCTGCATGTCCAAACGGAGTATGACCAAGATCATGACCCAGCGCAATTGCTTCCACTAAATCTTCATTTAGTTTTAATGCTCTAGCAGCCGTTCTTGCAATTTGAGATACTTCTAGAGTATGAGTTAATCTTGTTCTGTAGTGATCACCCTCTGGAGAAATAAATACTTGAGTTTTATGCTTAAGCCTTCTGAAAGCTTTAGAATGCAGAATTCTGTCTCTATCATGCTGAAAAGCAGTCCTAATATCACATGCTTGTTCTTCCTTCAATCTTCCTCTGCTCTCAGAACTTAAAGAGGCAGCTGATGAAAGCTGCTCTTTCTCTACTTCTTCTTGTTCTATTCTTCCCAACATATAATCATCTCCTACTCATTAAAATAGGAAAGAACTTCAACTGCTGTTTCTTCTATAGTCTTATCTGTTACGTCAATTACTGGGCATCCAATTTCATCCATGATAGAATCTGCATATTCAAATTCTTCTTTTATTCTTTCTTTTGCTGCATATGTTGCATCATCACCTAAGCCCATTTTCTTTAATCTTTCTATTCTAATATTATTGAGCTTTTTAGGGTCAATAGTTAAACCTACAATTTTGTCATCTTTATTTTCTAAAATAGCTGGGTTTACATCAACTTCAGGTACAAGGGGAATGTTAGCAGTTTTATAACCTAAATACGATAGATGAATAGAAAGTGGTGTTTTTGAAGTTCTAGAAACCCCAACTAAAACTATATCAGCTTCTTCTATACCCTTTGTTTCATTTAAATCGTCGAATTTTAAAGTAAACTCCATCGCTTCAACTCTTTTAAAATATGCTTCATCTAGTTTGTATTTCAAAGCAAATATCTCTTTAGGCTCTGTATCCAGCCTTTCTGTTAAAATATTAATTGGTTTTGTCATCATATCAACATATTCTAGCCCTTTAGCTTCAGCTAATTCAACTAAATGTTTCCTCATCGATTCTTTGACAAAGGTGAAAACAATAATAGCATTTTCTTTTTCAGCTTTTCCCATAATTTCATCAATTTTATCATTAGAACGAACAAATGGAAAGTTCTTTTTCTCAACAACATAATCGGGGTACTGTCCTGAGGCGGATTCAACTAAGTTCTTGGCAGTTTTTCCAGTACAATCAGAAATCACATAAAACATCGTTTTTTCATCAGTCATTTTTTACCCCCTTATATAATGTGCTAATCAAGTGTTATTTTTTCAATATCAAAAACATCAGTCATTAGTTCAGAAATTTCAGCAAGTAATGAAAGCCTATTTTTCTTTAGTTTTTCATCATCTACCATTACCATCACATTATCTAAAAAGTTATCTATATTCTCCTTTAAATCAACCAAAAGATAAAAGCCTTTTTTATAATCTTTTTTAGCAAAATAATTCTTAATTTTTGGCTGAATTACTTTAAAGTCCCTATATAGTTCTTTTTCTTCATCCTCCTGTAATAATCCTGCATCTATTTTTATATTATATTCTAATTTTTCACTGATATTTTTTGCTCGTACTAAACCTCTAAGTAAATCAACGAATAACTCAGGATTGGAAGACCTAAATTCCATTAATTTTTCAGCTCTTTTATAAAGATCAACCAAATTGCTATCATTTACATCTATAACAGCATTTATAATATCATAACGAATATTCAATTCGGAAAGTAGATTTTCTAATCTCTGTTTAATAAATTCTTTAAGTTGAGCTGCCCTTTCACCTTTATCTTCGGAATTAATATTTATAACTAACATACTTTTCTCAATTAATTCTTCAATGTTGATTGTTATGTTCTTAGAAAGAATGATTCTTACTAATCCAGCTGCCTGCCGTCTTAAAGCAAAAGGATCCTGAGATCCAGTAGGTATATTAGCAAGCAAGAAATGACTGCTTAAATTGAATATTTTTTCAGCCATAGATAATATGATACCTGATTCTGTCTCTGGTAAACTGTCACCTGCATGACGAGGCAAATAATGTTCAAATATTGCCTCCGCAGTTTCCTCGTTTTCACCTGCAAGCAGAGCATATTCTCTACCCATAACACCCTGAAGATTGGCAAATTCATTAACCATTTCAGCAGCCAGATCATTTTTACATATTTCAGCTGCCCTTACAGCCTTTTCTTTTTTGTTCTGATCATAACCAAGTAAATCAGCCAAAACAGCTGTGATCTTTTTCAATTTCTGCACTTTCTCATAAACACTACCTAAATCCTGTTGGAATACAATATCTTTAATATCTTCACTTCTATTTAAAAAACCATATTTCTGATCTTCAGCAAAGAAAAATTGAGCATCATCTAATCTACCTTTAAGTACCATTTCATTTCCAGAAATAACTTCTCTAAGATAATCACTTCCACCATCTCTAACACCTACAAATTCTGCCTGCAGCTCTCCTTCAGAATTTATAACTGGGAAATAGCGCTGATGTTTCTGCATAGCTGTAATTAAAACTTCAGATGGCAGCTCTAAATACTCCTCAGAAAATTTGCCTTTAAAAGCAGTAGGATATTCAACTAAATCAATAACTTCATCCATAAGAGATTCTTCTATTAGTGCTTCACCTTTTAAATCAAGTTTTCTAATTTGTTTTTTTATGATATCTCTTCGTCTGTTTTCTTTCACAATAATATATTCTTTTTCAAGTTTATTAAAATAATCATCAGCACTTTCTATTCCGATATTTCCACTGCTTAAAAATCTGTGTCCAATGCTGAAATCAGAACTTTTTACATCTGCGATTTCTAATTCAATCTTTTTGCTTCCAAATAAAGCTAGAATCCATTTTATAGGCCTAATAAATTCCATCTTAACACTGCCCCAACGCATAGCTTTGGGAAGAGGAACCTTATTTACTATTTCTTTTAATATATCTGGAAGTACTTGCACAGTTTTTTTACCTTTTTCAATTTTCTCTGCATAAAGATAACCATCTTTTTCAACTAGATCATCTACTTCAACTCCTTGACCACGTGCAAAACCCTGTCCTGCTCTAGTTGCATTGCCTTCTTCATCAAAAGCAATATTTACTGCAGGACCACGTACAACTTCTTTATTATCTTTTTGCTTTTCACTCAATTCTTTAACAGCTAATACCAGTCTACGTGGTGTTGAATATACATTCATATCATTATATTCTAGATTATTATTATTAAATATATCTTCAGCAGTTCTTAAATAGTCTTTTCTAAAAACCTGCATAGATTCTGCCGGCATTTCTTCTGTTCCAATTTCAAAAATCAAATTCTCTGCCATCTCTATCACTCCTGATCCTCTGAATTCAAATAACTGGCAGCACATTTGTGGGCCAGTTTGCGAACTCTTTTAATAAATCTGGTTCTTTCAGTAACACTAATTGCTCCTCTTGCATCCAATAGATTAAAAGTATGCGAACATTTTAGAGTATAATCATATGCAGCTAAAGTAAGTTTAGAATCAAGACAATTTTCCGCCTCTTCTTCATAAATATCAAACATCTTAAAAAGTCTATCAATATTTGCTGTTTCAAAATTATAAGTTGACTGTTCTACTTCATTTTGATGATAAATATCATGATATTTAACTCCTTCAACCCAAGTCAAATCATAGACATTATCAATTTCTTGTAAATACATCGCTATTCTTTCCAAACCATAAGTAATCTCAACTGTTACTGGGTCGGCTTTAAAGCCTCCCACCTGTTGAAAATAAGTAAACTGTGTTATTTCCATTCCATCAAGCCAGACTTCCCATCCCAAACCCCAAGCACCTAAAGTTGGTGACTCCCAATTATCTTCAACAAAACGAATATCATGTTTTTCTGCTTCTATTCCTAATGCTCGTAAACTATCTAAATAGATCTCCTGAATTTCATCTGGAGATGGTTTCATAATTACCTGATACTGAAAATATCTCTGCAAACGGTAAGGATTATCTCCATAGCGTCCATCAGTCGGCCGCCTACAGGGCTGAACATATGCAGTATCCCAGCCTTCTTTACCTAAAGACCTCAAAAAAGTGGATGGACTCATAGTTCCAGCCCCAACTTCAATATCATATGGCTGTTCTATAACACATCCCTGATCACTCCAAAATTTATCAAGGGCAAATATTATTTCCTGGAAATTCATAAATACACTTCCTTCCATGTAAAATTAATATATCAAAATAAAACCTCATCCTTATAGGACAAGGCCCAAAAATCACTATTACTTTTATCAGCTCATGTTCTTTATTGTATAAAGAAATTTTAATGCCTTAGGTTTTAAATCTAAATGATATGCCAAGAATTTTTCAGTTAAAACTTCAAATACTTCAAGTGATTTTTTAGAAAAATACTCTGGTTTTAACTGGCCAATCTCTGCAAATATTATCTTGTATAATGCTCGCATTTGATTTAAAGTTAAATAATCATAATCTTTTATTTCGTTATCGAGACAAGTTTTACAAACAGAACCTCCATTTTTAATACTAAAAGCTGTATCGCCTCTTAAGTTCATTTTATTTCCACAGATAGTACAGTTTTCAATTTCTGGCTTAACTCCTAAAAGTAAAAGTAATTTAGCCTGAAAAACGCAGAGATAAAAAAGCAGTTCATCTCTACTACAGTGATTCATCTTTGCCAATATTATTACTAAAAGAGAAAAAAGAGCTTCATCTGCCTCATCTTCAAGTCCAGATCTTTCAATATATTCTGAAACAACACTTGCATAAGCCATAAATTCAAGATCTTCTCTCAGCTTTGAATTTAAAGAAATAGAATCTATGTGATTAATTTTTGCAAGTGATTTTCCTTTATATAAAATAAAATTATGATAGCTGAAAGGCAGCACTAGACCTGAGCGTGATTTATTGCCTTTACGAGCTCCTCTGGCTACTGCCTTAACCTTTCCCCGATCTTTTGTATAAAGTGTTATAAGCCGGTCTGACTCGCCAAGATCAAATTGTTTGAGAACAACTGCCTCTGTCTCAAAAGTGGCCAAATTTATTCAACTCCATTTTTATTCTTTCTCATCAGTAACAATTTCAACACCAGAACTAGCTCCGATTCTATTAGCACCAGCATCAAGCATATTAAGGGCATCTTCAAAATTTTTGATTCCACCAGAAGCTTTTACACCAACATCTCTACCAACTGTTTTTCTCATTAAACTTACATCTTCAATCCTAGCGCCATAACTACCAAAACCAGTGGAAGTCTTTATAAAATCAACTCCAGCATCCTTAGCTATTTCACATGCTTTTACAATTTCTTCTTCATCGAGATAACATGTTTCCAAAATAACTTTTACAATTATATCAGAAGTAACTCCAGCTGTTTTTGTTGCATCAACCACTGCTTTAATGTCTGATTTGAAAATTTCATATGCACCTGATTTATAGGCACCAATATTCATTACCATATCGATTTCCTGTGCTCCATTTTTAATAGCATTTCTTGTTTCAAATGATTTAGTCTCAGTAGTGTTTGCACCTAATGGAAATCCTATAACAGTACATACTTTAACAGAACTTTCTTCTAATAATTTTGCAGATAAAGGTACATATATAGGGTTTACACAAACAGATGCAAATTCATGTTCTTTTGCTTCTTTACAGAGTTTTTTAATATCTTCAACCGTTGCGGTAGGGTTTAAATTGGTATGGTCAATCATTTTAGCCATATCTCGAGGTTTGATCGCCATCTTAAAATTCACTCCTTATTTTCTATAAATTTCTTTGAGTCAATAGTTATATTCTTCAAAATCACAAATAATCCTGCATTTGCAATAACTTTTCTGTCCAAAATACCTTATCAATAAAAATTTCTAAAAATTATAAAACTAGATAGTCTTGAACTTAACTCTTATAACCCATCCTTCTTAAAAGATTATCTTTTTCTCGCCAGTCTTTTAAAATTTTAACCCAGAGATCTAAATATACTTTTGTCTGCATCAAATCTTCAATTTCTTTTCTTGCATCTTTACCAATTTTTTTTATCATTTTCCCGTTTTTTCCTATTATAATTCCCTTATGAGATTTTTTTTCAACATAAATATTAGCCCTAATATAATAATCTTCATTTTCTCTCTCTTTTACCTCTTCAACAAGTACTGCAACCCCGTATGGAACCTCTTCTCGGGTTAAATAGAATATTTTCTCTCTTATTAGTTCTGCAAATACAAATCTTTCTATTTGATCAGTTATCATATCATCTGGATAATACTGAGGACCTTCAGGCAAATGAGAAAAAACTTCTTTTTTAAGTCTATCTACATTTTTATTATTAAGAGCTGAAATAGGTATTACATCTTCCCCTACTTTTTCACTGTATTTCTGCTGTTTCTTGATAAGATCTTTATTTGAAATCTTATCTATTTTATTCATCACATAGATTATTTCACTTTTTGAATTTTTTATCTGGTTATAAATCATTTGATCATTTTTACCCCAGTAGGTGCTGCCATCTAATAAAAAAATTATTAGATCAATACCATCCAGGCTTCCATATGCTTCTTCCAACATATATTTATCCAGTTCATTTCTAGCTTTGTGTATTCCCGGAGTATCTATAAAAATTATTTGACCTTCATCCCCAGTATAAATTGCTTTAATACTGTTCCTAGTTGTTTGAGGACGAGGAGAAATAATATTAATTTTCTCACCAACCAAAGAGTTTATAAGAGTTGATTTCCCAACATTTGGTCTACCTATTACTGTCACAAAACCTGATTTATAACTCATATATTTTTCTCCATTGATTTATCTGAAAAAGCTCCAGGTAAGAGTTCTTGATTACTCTTACTCAATTCTTTTCCCTGTTCTGTCATCATAACGATTTCTATTTCTCCATCAGCAAATTCATTTATAACCTGTCTGCATGCTCCACAGGGAGTAACTGGATTTTCTGTACTGCTTAAAAGCAGCAGTGCTTCTATCTTTTTGTTTCCGGCTGATACAGCAGAAAATATTGCTGATCTTTCTGCACAATTTGTTAAACCATATGCTGAATTTTCTATATTAGCTCCATTATAAATTGATCCATCTTCTGTTAATACTGCTGCACCCAGCGGAAATTCTGAATATGGTACATAAGCATTTTTTTGAGCTTCTTTAGCTTTTACAAAAAGTTTCTCTTTAATTTCATCCTTCATATTTTTAACCCTCCGTAGGGCAAGCCCCAGAGAATGTCTACTACTTAAAAGTAGTAGACGACTATCTCCACAGGCTTTATATTCCATAAGACCTAAGGTGTATCCACAAGCTTGCCTTTTTTTTTATTAGCTTTAATTTAAATATTAATACTTTTATTTTTCTAATAACTAATTTCTGTGTTTTCTGGTACAACCTGTATCCAAATCTGGCCGGGATTAATTTCAATACTGCTGCCGTCATTATTATAATAGTTTATTCTATAGTCACCATTTTTTTCCCATCTACCTTCTTTTACTATTCCATCTCTAAATAATTCTATTTTACCCCCACTATCTAAATCTACCGCCAGTCTTCCTTCCTGATCTTGTAAATCAGTTTTAACATACTGGACAATAATATTTTTTGCTGTAAGTTCTCTGCCATTTTCAGATTTATGTGGATTATCAAAATCATTTAAATACCTTTGATAATTATTTTCCAATTTATCATATCTATAAAGCACCTCATAATCACCCCAGTAATCAATTTTTATATTTTCTGCTTTAACAAAATCGCTCATAATCGAAGCAGTCATAAAATCAAACTGCTCTGGATATTCATATTCTTCCAAATTTGTTAAATATGATGATAATGCAGGCCTTCCAGAATAAAGATTATGGGGAGCACTTCTTTTACTGCTTCTCCAATAATATTGACTCTGATATATCTGATCTAAATGCATTATATTTTCTTCTGACAGCATTTTAAAGCCGTTTGGACTTGCTCCAGCATGCAAAAATAAAGAATCATAAGCAGCTGCTGTTTCAATCAAAAAAGGTCTTGCACTTCTTATTGGACCAATTTTTTCAGGCACTTCCGGCCAAAAAATAGCTAAAAATCTTGTAATCCCACCTTCTGTCATAAACTCATATATAATTTCCGCTTCATCAAGACCGCTCTGTGGTCTTGCAGCAGGGGAATTTTCTATAGAAACAGCTACAGCTCGATTTAAATAATCGTTTTTAAGTGGAAGCCCTGTAAATGGTGAAGTAGATTTATAGTCTGATTTTCCAGAAATATCAATTTGCATATCATCAGATTCATAATCATCTATAATTGTACCTGTATCAACTTCCAAATCAGGCTTATCCTTTTCATCACTAATTTCAGATGTTTCCTCAGCAACCTTACTATCTTCTAATACATTAGTTTTATCATCTTCTAATCCACATGCACCTATAAACACTAAAATAATTATTAATAATAATGCTAAAAAAATTGACTTTAATCTCA
>JAGYNO010000025.1 GCA_018399955.1 Halanaerobium sp.
CAGAGTCCATTTTTTTTCTGCATCATAGGATCAAGTCCTGTAGTCAAACCTCCAGCAAGTTTTTCCATCTCAATCTTATCATTTTTATGCACATGTTTATATGGTTCACCATTAGAAACAAGAACAAGTCTTTTATTACTGAACTTTGTCTCCATAATTCAAACCTCCCCAAATATATTGAATGATAATAAGAATTATAAATTTGATAACTAAAAAGCAGATAGAAAAATCCTCTAGATCAAGGCTAAAATTATAATACTAAACAAAAAATCTAAATACAGGATTGGATTCAATATTTATTTATTCAATTTCTAATTCTTCGCCTGGCTCGAGCACCATACTCTCACAACCTATTTGATTAAATTTTCCAGACAAACCCTTTGCCTGAAGAAGTTCTTGCCTCTCCTCAGGATTATAATGATATGGTACAGCCATCTCTGGATCTAATTTTATAATATTTTCTATATAATCAGCAAAATAGTCATTAAAACAAGCTGTAAATATAATTTTAATTTTCTCCCCTGGGTCTGGAAAATCAGCCGCATCTGCTGTATGATAAATTCCATTATAAAAATATGCTGCAGAACCTTCTGAATTATAACAGTCAACATCTAGAACTTTTATTTTATCTTTAATTATCTGACCGCTCTCAACTACTTCTCCATCCAAATCAAATTTATCATAAACTGATTGGGGTGCATAAATTTCAGTATCATCTTTGATAACTTTCTTGAGATCTTCTAAATTGATATGATCATCATGCTCATGAGTAATCAACACAATATCAGCATTAATTTCAGCATCAACTACAAAATTTGGATCAATAATTATATTTTCGTCTCCTGTAATTTCTAGAGCGGCATTTCCAAGCCATCTTAATTTGATAATAACCATCCTTTCATTTCCTAAATAAATTTAACTTCAAAATAAATTATTAATTAAGCTTATATTATTATTTTAACATAAATTTAAGAATCAACAAATTATACAGTTTTTTTATTTTTGTTTTTCTATATAATTTCATAATTTATCCAAACCCAGCTTGATGTGTTGGAATATATTTATCTATTAATTAATCTTTATTTTCATTTACCGAATCTACTTTAAATATTAAAGGCTCCCTCTAAAAAAGAGAAAGCCTTAACATTATTAATAAATTTTAATTTATCACAATATATATTAGGTATTTAATTCTCTAACCTGATCTTCGTCTCCTTCAGCAACTTTCTGTCCTACTTCTGAAGTAAGAGTACTTCCACTTTTTATATGTTTATCCTTAAAATTTTCAATTCCAACATAAGAGAAGATTCGGCAGTTTCTCTCAATAGTTGTTCCTTCAGGTATAACAGCTCTTTTTGCGATAACATTGAGTCCATTATAAAGAAGATCGGGTTTATCTTCATTTGGAGTCAGGTCATCACCAACTCCTATTTTACAGTTCTCTTTAATTTCCACCTCTTTATCAATAATCGCCTTATCAACAACAGAATTTTTACGAACTACTGTATCATTGAAAATAACAGAATTCTTAACAACAGCTCCTTCTTCAATATATACACCAGGACTTATAACTGAGTTCTCTACTTTTCCATTTATTATTGAACCATTAGAAATCAAACTATTTGATGCGATAGAATTATCTCCAAATTTAACAGGAGGTTTTTCTTCACTTCTAGTATGAAGTTTCCAGTTTTTATTATATAAATTCAATTCAGGTATTTGAGTTGTTAGATCAAGGTTAGTCTGCCAATAAGCTTCTAATGTACCAACATCCTTCCAATAATCATCAAAAGCATATAAGTATACAGCATCATCTCTAATCATTGGGGGTATAATGTGATGACCAAAATCTGAATCTTCTTCACTGCAGTATTTCTCTAGAACTTCTAGCAGTTTATTAGTTTCAAAAACATAGATACCCATTGAAGCTAAATTGCTTGGTGGATCCTCTGGTTTTTCAATAAAGGCTTTAACTTTCCAGTCATCTGTATGATCTAAAATTCCAAATCTACTCGCCTCTTCATATGGAACTGGTTGAGCCGCTATTGTTAAATCAGCCCCATTTTCGCGATGAAAATCAATCATTTTACCATAATCCATATCATATACATGATCACCAGATAATATTAATACATTATCTGGACTTTTACTTCTAATAAAACTTCTGTTTTTATAAATAGCATGGGCCGTACCTTCATACCAGTCAGTAGATCCTGGTTTACCTTTAAACGGCTGCAGTATAGTTACTCCACCACGTCTTCTATCCAAATCCCAGGGTTTACCGATTCCAATATGATTATTTAAAGATAACGGTAAATATTGTGTTAAGACTCCCACATCATATATTTCTGAATTAACACAATTACTTAAAGCAAAATCAATTAATCTAAATTTACCTGCAAATGGAACACTGGGTTTTGCTCTGTGAGCTGATAAAATATCAAGTCTAGTTCCTCTTCCTCCAGCTAAAATTAATGCTAAAGTGTTTTTCAATTGTACTCCCCCTCCATCTGATTTTATTTATTTATAATAATTAAGAAGTAAATAAAATACTTATACATTATATATTAAACAATAAAATGCAAAATCCTTCTTGTTTTTTAGCTAATTAAGTAAATATAATGTAAATGAATTTTTTTAAGTCAAATACACTATATATACAAGTAGTCCGTGGATGAGATCAGTAATAATTATAAAACAGCTAAATATTTTATGAAGCTTAAAATTTAATCTAGAGTTAATGTTAAATAGTTTTACAGAAAATATAAAGCAAATAAAAATTAAAAAGTTATGGCAGTCAAACCAAACAAAATTATTTAACATCCAACTTTTACTCCGTCTCTTTATTTTTTATCAAAGGGCAGGGTCTTCATCAATTTTTTTACAGCTATTGAAGCTTTATCTTCTAAAAATATATCTGTTATCTGATCAGTATAATTTGATTTTTTGGTATTAATTTCGATTATCTTAGCTCCATTATCTTTAGCATAGATTGGTATCATCGAAGCAGGATACACTTCACCTGTTGTCCCTATTATCAAAAACAAATCAGCGCTTTCTGCTTCTTGATACGATAACTCGCGAGTTCCATTAGGTATAGCCTCACCAAAAAAAACAAAATCTGGTTTTAAGACTCCCTGACACTTATCACATTTAGGCGGCAGATTATCAAAAGTTGATTCATTTACTGGATACTTCTGTCCACATTTAATACAAATTAGTTTTTTAGAATTACCATGAAATTCTAAAACATTTTCACTACCTGCTTCCTGGTGGAGATCATCTATATTTTGCGTAATTACAGCTTTAATTAAATCTTTATTTTCCAGATCAGCCAGAAATTCATGAGCTATATTAGGTTTTGCTGAAGCAAAATAGTCATAAAATATTTCTTTTATATAACCCCATATCTTTTCGGGATCTGCATAAAATCTATTTATATCCAGTATAGCTGGATCATATTTATTCCAGAGTCCTTCTTTCCCTCTAAAAGGAGGTACTCCACTTTCTACTGATATACCTGCTCCAGTAAATGCTGTAATATGAGAAGATTTTTTAATAATTTTAGCTGCTTCTATATAATTATTCATTATATCAACTCCTAAACTTAAACAAGCTAATTAACTATTTGTTTTTATCTTATACATAATTCTAACAATAATATTAAGCAATTTAAAGCATATTTTCTCTCTTATTTGCTATTATTATTTTGAATTAAAAATTAATCCTGTAATAGTTAACATTTGTCAATAGTTAGCATCTGATATATAATGATAAATAAAGATAGTAATAAATTTTACAAAAATATTGAAGGAGGTAATATAAATGGATATCAATAAATTGACAAATAAAAACCTTGTTAATTTAAATATTCAGGGAACTAACAAAAAAGAAGTTTTAAAAGAAATGATTGCTCTATTTGAAAAAGAAAATAGAATTACATCAGCTGACGACTTTTATCAGACAATACTTGCCCGAGAAGAAGAAGGGACCACAGGTTTAGGCCGGGGAATAGCAATTCCACATGGTAAAAGCGATGCCGTAAAAGAACTAACTTTAGCAGTAGGAAGAACAAAAGAAGGTATTGATTACAATAGTCTTGATAATCAGCCGGTCAACTTAATATTTATGGTAGCTGACTACAAAGGATATTCTCCAGATTATCTAAAGATGGTTTCTAAATTAGTTAGTAAATTAAGAATTGATGAGTATCGAGAATCTTTAATAAATGCCGAAAGTGAAGCGGAAATAATAAAAATCATACAGCAGCTATAAATAAACCAAAAAGCTGTATCTCCAAGTTTTTGGCTTATTTATTTTAGCTGCTTTATTACAATGCTTTATCATCTTCTATCATTTAATCATTCATTCTTAAAAAATTATCAACTTGTTTTCTATCAGGCAGAGAGCTCTGAGCTCCTAATTTTGTTGTAGAAATTGCTGCTGCTGTATTTGCATAATCAACTGCCTCTATTAAATTATCCCCATCATAAACAGCTGCAAAAACACCAGTAAAACAATCGCCAGCTGCTGTACTATCGATAGATTTAACTTTTTTTGCTGAGATATAGATATCTTCAGTTTCACTTTTCAGATATACACCATCTTCACCCAAAGTTAAAACTACAGATTTAACCCCTTTATTTAATAATTTTTCAGCAGCTTCTTTATAATTATTTTTACTTATGGACATATCAAGTAATCTTTCTGCTTCTTTTAAATTGGGAGTTATAATATCTATTAACGGAAAAATATGATCAGGTATTTTTGCTGCTGGTGCTGGATCTAAAACAACTATAACACCATACTTTTTTGCTAGTTTAATACTGCTAAATACTGTTTTAAGTGGAACTTCCAGCTGAACTAAAATAATATCAATCTCATCTAATTTGTCTTCAATTATTTCTAAATCTGAATCTTTCAATTCTGCATTAGCACCAGGGATAACAATGATGGTATTATTTCCTTTATCATCTACATTGATAATAGCTGTACCAGTCTGATCATTTTCAGATTCTATTAAATAATCAAGTTTGACATTGTTTTTCTGCAGACTCTCTTTTAATTCTTTTCCATAATCATCACCCGCGATTTTACCACATATCCAGGTTTGGCTGCCAATTTTAGCTGCACTTACTGCCTGATTTGCGCCTTTTCCGCCTGGAATTTTTAATAGCTTACTTCCCATAACTGTTTCTCCAATTTCAGGAAGATGATCAGTTTTAGCAATGAGGTCCATATTAATACTGCCAACTACTAAAATATTATTCAAAAAAATCCTCCTTTCCAGATGGAAATATTTTGACTAAACTAAAAAGTATTTAAAGTCCAATCAGCAAGCTCACTTATCTTCATTTCTTCATATCCGGGTAAATAAGTTTTAAGTGTATAACCAATCGGTTCAAGCCACTTATTATCAAGTTCATAATTGTCTAAAACACCAAGAATTGAACCTACTTCTCCTGCATTACAATCAACATCATATCCACAATTAGCTAGAATTCTAAATGCTTTATCAATTTTATCTTCTGAAAAATATAGTGCAATTACAACTGCAGCCAGATTCGGATATGTATGAATCCAATTATATTTTTTAAATTCATCTTTAATATTATTCCAGGCAGCTTCAGCTGATTTACTAACCTTACAGCTGTCAAAAGCCAGCTTTAAATAATAATAAAACTCACTTTTTTCAGGTATAAATTTCATTGACTCTTTTAATATTTCTCTTGCGTTTTCTGATTTAAAAGCAAGAGAAGTCATAACAGCACTGTGAATTCCACCATATATTCCATTTTTACTGTGGGAAACACTGCTGTCCAAATAAGCATAATAAGCAGCTTTTAAAGGTTGAGCAGGAGCAGTAAAACCACAAACCATTGTCCGCATTTGGGCACCTATCCACTCCGAAAAATAATTATTGAAATTACCTGAATCAGGAGGATAAATTCCTCTCCTCAAATTCTCAAGTGCAAAGTATTCTGCCGACCATCCAAAAGGAATAAGCTCAAGCCATTTGTCAGCAATATGCTCAGCTTTTAAGCCACCCTTGTTTTCTCTTAAAGCTTTTAAAAATGCTATTTCAAAAGTAATATCATCGTTATATGTTTCTGGTTCAGCAACATAATAATTTAGCCTTTCTCCATAATAATTATTCAATGCTTCCCCTGTATAGCCTTCCAAAGCAGTTCCATAAGCCCCACCAACTATTTGAGCCTGCCAGCCCTTTAATATTATATCATATAATTTCTTTTTATCAGATATATATTCTCCATCTTCTGCTTCAATTATTAAACTATAATTAGGATCTAAAGCCATTGAACTTCTTATATTTTGCCAATCAGCAGGATTTTCAAATTTCCAATAACTGTGATCAGGCAGTTTTTCTGCTTTGTTTAATTCCTGCATTATTCTAGAAGAAATTATTTCTAGTTCACGCATATTGTCCTCTGCTAAAGCATCTAGTCCTTTTTCTATATATTTTTCAGCTTCAGAAACATCATAGCCGCGATTTGACCATGCCTGAATCATTTCAATATAAAGGGCTTCTGGAGCTTTAGAACCGGGTACCTTACTATCCCAGAAATAATTTAACAGCTTTTCTCTTTCCTCCATCATTTTAGCAAATCCAGACCAGCCCTCCTCGGCATTGTCTAAATTTACAGGTTTAGCTTTCTTCCTTTTTTCATACTCATACTGCCATGCTTTCATCTTCTAACTCCTCCTTAATCTTTTCTTTTTTCTGCTTTGAATAGAAATATAAAGCTGCCAGTGTTGCCAGGTAAGGAACCATCTGTGTAAATTGTGAAGGAATAAAAGTATTCTGCAGTGCAAAACCCAAACCATCAAAAAAACCAAATAAAAGAGCCATAAAAAGCAGCCCAATTGGTCTACCTCGAGTTAAAATAATTACAGCCAAAGCAATCCACCCGCGTCCATTTGACATATTTTCTGCAAACATATTAACATAAGCAAGCGATAAAAAAACTCCACCAAGTCCAGATAATGCACCAGAAAGCAATATAGCTTTGCTTTTGATCAAATCAGAATTTATACCAACTGAATCAACTGTCGAATCATCCTCACCTGTTGCTCTGAGGCGCAGTCCAAATCTAGTTTTAAATATATGAAATTCAACTAAAATAGCAATTAAAAATGAAATATAAAGCAAAAATGGATAACCGCTTAATAATTCTCCAATAATTGGAATCTTATCAATTATTGGTATATGCCAATCAGGCAGTGCTATAATATCTGAAGAAGTAAAAGCACCTTTAACTGAGAATATCTGCCGCAATAGATAAGTGGTTGCACCTAGGGCAAAAAGGTTCAATGCAATACCAGTAACAAATTCATCTGTTTTCAAATAGACTGCAAATAAAGTAAAAATTATAGCAGCAAGTATTCCTCCGCTTACTCCAGCCAGCAGGCCAATTAACCAGGAACCGCTAAAATAACTACCTAAGACTGCAGCAAAAGCCCCTATCAAAAGCATACCTTCCATAGCAATATTGAAAATATCTGCATAATAAGTGTATGTTCCACCAAGACTTGCCAGCAGAATTGGTACAGCTGCCAAAAATGTTGAGCGTATAAGTTCAATCATCAAGTTCATTTTCTTCCGGCTCACCTCCTGAACGAAGCTGACGTATTTTAAGAATAATACTCATTTTATTTAAAAGTAAATAAGCAGATTTTCTGCTTGCAACTACAAAAAGTACTGTAATAGCCTGCAGAATTAGTACAAATTCAGAAGGAACAGCTGTTTCAAGTTCCATACCCATTGATCCTGTCTGTAGAACTGCAAAGAATAATCCATAAATTACAGTCCCGATAATACTATTATTGGCCACTACAGCAGTCATAACTCCATCCCAGCCATAGTTAGCTCCTATTCCTTTTAAAAATCTATGCTGTAGACCACCCATAATCAGCATAGCCCCTGCGAGACCTGCAAGTGCTCCACTAATCAGCATAACACGAACATAGTTTTTATCAATTTTGACACCGCCAAAAAGAGCAAAAGTATTATTACTACCCATAACTTTCCATTCATAGCCCATCTTGGTATTATGCCAGATAAAATAAATAAGTAGAGAAATAATAATGCTAATAAAAATTGTTGTTTCCAGGCTATTCAACATTGGAAGCCAGCCACTGCTGTTTATTTGTTGAGTCATTGGTGAGTTCATCTCTTTATCAATAAGTGGGCCAGTTATTAAATAAAGAGTAAAATATTGAGCAACAAAATTAAGCATAAGAGTTGTAATAAATTCATCCATATTAAATTTAACCCGAAGATAAGCAGCTAAGCCAGAATATAAGGCTCCAGAAATCACTGCAGTAAGCAGAAGTATAGGAATCATAATTACAGCAGGTAAATTAATAAAAAGTCCAACTACTGTAACACTCATCGCTCCAATAAGCAGCTGCCCAACCTGGCCAAGATTAACAACATTACTGCCAAAACCGACTGCAGCTGAAAGACCAGTAAGTATAAGTGGTGCTGCCTTTGCCAAAGTACTAAAAAAAGAAAATCGAGATAGAATACTGTAATTAAAAAGCTGTCTGTAGCTTTCTACAGCTGGATAGCCCTGTATGAATAAAATTATTAAACCAACAACTAAAGCAGAAACTATTCCCAAAATACCAGTTAGAATATTCTTTTTCATGCACTATCACTCATTTCAGCACCCAACATATATTGACCGATTTCTTCCTTGTTAGTTCTAGCTGTATCCGTATTAAAAACTACTTTACCTGAATGCATAACAAGCAGCCGATCAGCCAAACTAAATAATTCATCCAAATCAGCTGAAACAAGCAGCACAGCTGCTCCTTTATCCCTTTTATTAATAATCTCTTCCTGTATAAATTCAATGGAACCGACATCTAATCCCCTTGTAGGATTATCAAGCATAATAAACTGATCTGATAACATAAATTCTCTACCAACAATCAGCCTCTGCTGATTACCGCCAGATAAAGAACTAATTGGCTGTTTTGAGCTTTCAGAAATAACTTTAAATTTATTAATTAAATTATCAGCAAATTTAATAGATGCAGACTTTGAAAGTAATACCGGGTGATAATAACTCAATTCATCATTTAAGCGGTGATGAGTCATGATTGAGTTTTCCATAAGATTCAAATCCTGAGCACTTCCCATAAATTTACGGTCCTGGGTAACATATGCCATCTCTCTCCGACGCTTCAGAATATCTAAATCTTCTATATTTTTATTTTTAATTTTAATTTCTCCATAATCTAAATCAAGCAGACCACTAATAGCTCTAACGAGTTCATACTGACCATTACCTTCTACACCCGCCACACCTAATATCTCTCCTGAATTAATCTGCAAACTAACATCCTCGAGCTGCTGAATCCCATTTGCATCTTTGTAATTTAAATTTACAGCTGAAAATATAACATCACCCAAATTTGCTTTAGTTTTATCGATAGAAAATATAACATCACGCCCAACCATTGCTTTTGCTAATTCAGCTTTTCCTAAATTATTGTTTTCTAATGTAGTGATTTTTTCTCCTTTTCTCATGACAGTTATAACATCTGAAAGTTCCAGAACCTCATCCAATTTGTGGCTGATAAATATAATAGTTCTACCTTCATATCTTAACTTTTTCAGACGCAAAAAAAGATCCTCTATTTCCTGGGGTGTTAATACAGCTGTAGGCTCATCTAATATCAATACATCAACATCTCTGTAGAGAAGTTTAAGTATTTCAACTTTTTGCTGTGCAGCTACAGAAATTTCAGATATCTTTGATTTTAATTTAAGATTAAAATTATATTGTTTTATGAGGTCTTTTATTTTCTTTTCTGCTTCTTTTTTTTCAATTATACCTAATTTAGAAGTAGGTTCTACTCCAAGTATTATATTTTCAAAAACTGTATAACTGGGAATAAGCATAAATTCCTGATGTACCATTCCAATTCCATATTTTACAGCTTGCTGAGGTGAGGTAAATTTTACATCTCTATTATTAATTTTTATTTTCCCTGATGATCGTTCAGTCAACCCATAAATCATTTTCATGAGTGTTGATTTGCCTGCACCATTTTCTCCAATTACTGAATGAATCTCCCCAGTATTAATTTTAAGGTCAAAATCCTTAACAGCAATAGTTGACGGAGGATAAATTTTTACCAAGGAATCGATTTCTATCAACGCTTCTACCAATAAAAACACCTCTTTTCGATATATTAAACAAAGAACTTTATTGATAAAAGGCACTAAACCAGATTTTAAAAAATTAACCAATCAAGTTAATAACTATAATACTGATTTAGCACCCAAAACTAACTATTCATATTTCAATAACATACTTTATTCATATCTTTCTACTTCAATTTCTCCTTTTGCAATTAAATCACTTATTCTTTGAATCATATTTATTTGATCTTCAGAAAGTATATCATGTGTGTATTCATCAATTGCCAGACCAACTCCACCTTCTTTGATTCCATATTCAAGAACTTTACCTTTTTCGAAACTTCCATCAACTATGCTTTGGTATACTCCATAAATAGCATCTCCAACATTTTTTAAATCAGAAGTAACTACATGGCCAGGTTCCATAGCATTTTGATTGGAATCTACTCCAATAGCATACTTATTATTTTCAGCTGCAGCTTCTAATACACCATTGCCTGTTAAAGAAGCTATCTGAAAAATTATATCTGCACCTTGAGAATAAAGCTGATTTGCAGCCTGTTTACCTTTAACTGGATCAGTCCAGGTACCAGCATAAATATTTTTTACCTCAATCTCCTCATCAATATATTCTGCTCCCTGTTTATAACCAAAAATAAATGCATCAATAACCGGATCTTTATCTCCACCTACAGAGCCAATTATTTTTTCTTTATTAACCCCTTCTAAAGTAAGATCATTTGTTACAATTGCTGCAGTTACACCAGCCATGAATGCTCCTTCTTCTTCAATAAAATCAACACTTGTTATTGTATTTTGATTATTCTTGACCACTGTATCAATATTTACAAAAATTTTATCTGGATACATATCAGCATATTGTTTTAAAAGATCCTCAAAACCATAAGAAATTATAAATATTACATCTGCATTCCACTGTACAGCAGATTGAAGGGACTGCTGATATTTAGCAGTATCAAAATTACATTCGATTGTCGTAGTTTTAACATCATATTCTTCTGCTATTTGATCAATTCCACGCTGACCTGAATCATAAAAAGACTGATCACCTAAAGCACCATTAATTATGTATGCTACTCTCATTGGTGCAGCACTTACCGAAACTGTTAATAATAAAAAGATAACTGTCAAAATAAATAAACTAAAATATTTTTTCATCAAGATAACCTCCCTCATTTATTTATGATAATTTTCTGAAAAATAATTTATTAAAAACATTACCACCTCCTGTCTTTACTAATATGAAAGTCTAATTACTTTAAAAAAGTTCACATGTAGATTGCCTTTCAATTAATTTTGCTGCTAATATTACATCCTCTGGATGATTTGATTTCCCTCTAATTATATTAATTAGTAAGTCAGCAGCAATTTCTCCCAATTTCTTTTTTGGCTGCACCATAGTAGTAAGTCTGGGATTTACCAGTTCAGAAAGAATTATACCATCATGACCAATAATTGAGATATCATTTGGTATCTTAATATTATATTTGTCTGCAGCTTCATAAGCTCCTACTGCCATCAAATCATTTGCAAAAAAAACTGCAGTCGGAAGTCCAATTTCGAGCAATTCTACAAATGCATTGTAACCTGACTCCCTGCTGAAATCTCCTTTTATAATATATTCCGTATTAAACTCTATATTATTGGCTTTTAAAGCCTCTTTATATCCAGCCAATCTGTCTTGAGCAGTTTTTGTCTTAAGATCACCTGCAGCATGAGCAATTTTTCTATGTCCTAAATTAATTAGATGTTCTACAGCTTCATATGCCGAAAGTCTGTTATTAATACTCACAGTAGGATAATTCAGTTTAGGGATATCTCTATCTAATTGTACAACAGGAAAATCATTTACTTTAGCTTTGTTAAATTCTTTAGCAGTAGTGGTAGATAGAACAGTTATCATTCCATCAACCTGCTGAGCTAACATTAAATCAATAGAACTTTTTTCTTCACTGAGCTGATTATCGGTATCACATATTATTACTGAATATCCTAAATTTTTAGCTTTATGTTCAACACCTTTAATAATTTCTGGAAAAAAAGGATTGCTAATATCAGGTATTATTAAACCGATTGTTTTGGTTTTTTTCATTACAAGACCACGCGCAATTTTATTAGGTTGATAATTATGTGTTTCCATTATTTTTTTTATCTTTGTTTTGGTAGCTTTACTTACATCTGGTTTATCATTAAGAACTCTTGATACTGTAGTTGTAGAAACATTTGCTTCAGCAGCAATATCTTTTATTGTTATCCCCAATAGTATCAACTCCTAAAAAAGATCCGAGAATGCAACCTTTCGGTAACGATTACGTTATCGTTTGCATAATATTTTATATTATTCTGAAAAATTTGTCAAATTACTTTTTATATTATACAATCTATCAGCTTAGATTAATTTTCTTGCTTCATTTAGATAAAAATCAAAAAACTCCCAGAAGGTTAAGTGCCATTATAATTACAGCAAAGCTTAAAACAATCTTGATCAATTTATCCCCTTTTTCAACAGCTAAAGTGCTTGCTAACCATGCGCCAAACCCATTTCCTACTGCAAGAGTTAAACCCATTGTCCAGTTTACTTTATCATTTATAATAAAAACTAAAAGTGAAGAAAGCATATAGATTGCTACAACAAACACCTTAATACTATTAATTTTTATTAGTGAGAGACCAGTAATAAGAGATAAGGCTGCTATTATTATAATACCGACTCCTGCCTGAACAAATCCACCATAAATTCCAATAAAAAAGAAAGCAGCCACAGCAGTCAATTCTCTTTTAAATGATAAGCTTTCTTTTGCTTCAGCATATTTTTGAGTAGGATTCCAGAGTATAACAACCAGCATAATAAACATAATAACAGCTAAAATTCTGTTAAACAGATCATCAGCTAAAGTGATTGCCAATCTAGCCCCAATAATTGAACCTATTACTGCAGGTATTCCTAACTTTATACTCAAAGAAAAATTCGAATAGCCTCTACTTTTAAAATTGCTCACTGCAGTTAAGTTCTCTACCATTAAAGCTATACGATTTGTACCATTTGCCACTGCAGAAGGTAAACCCAAAAAAATAAGAAGTGGTAAAGTTATAAGAGAACCTCCACCAGCCATTGTATTAATAAAACCCCCAGCTGTTCCGGCTGCCAGAATTAGAATAATATTCTGTATAGACAATTTAACCCCACCTTTATGTAAATAAATACTATCTTTCAATATTAAACTGATTATATCAGATTAATTATTCGCTTTAAATATTTTTAATCATTTAATATGAGGAAAAATAAATTATTTTTCATAAAAAGCTATGTTATATTGACATTCTGCAGCATTTTAAATACAATTAAATCACAATATATTTTTATTTTTTAGAATATATTTCATTCACTTGTAAAGTTAATATCTTTATATATACCTCTTGAACTTGTTCCAAGGAGGGTCAAAATTACTTAAAAATATAGACAAAAAATATGCTTTATTATTTAGCATTTAATGTATTCACCCTATTTAATACTTATATTGTCAATATACAATATAGGTAAAAGGGAGGTCAATTGATGATGAATTTTTTAGACAGAATAATTGGTAATGCTGGTAAAACAAATATAGAAGAACTAGAAAAGAAACTTGAAAAGATCACTATAGAATATGAAACAATTGAAGCTGGATATAATATTTTTAGAGATTATTTTGTTTTTACAGATAAAAGACTGATATTAATAGATAAACAGGGTATAAGCGGTAAGAAAATCGAGTACCATTCGATCCCATATAAAAACATTAGGCATTTCAGCATTGAATCGGCGGGTTTCTTTGCTAGAGATTCAGAATTAAAACTCTGGATAGCAGGAATTAATGAACCTGTAATTAAAAAATTTGCAAAAAAATCAAATGATATTTATGAACTTCAGAAAACTCTTGCCAAATACTTATTTAATTAAATATACAGAATTAAGTTCTCCATCTGAATAATTTATTCAGGTGGATTTTTAT
The DNA here is from genome assembly GCA_018399955.1 of Halanaerobium sp. Lineage (GTDB taxonomy): Bacteria > Bacillota > Halanaerobiia > Halanaerobiales > Halanaerobiaceae > Halanaerobium. The sequence continues at coordinate 14,191 of JAGYNO010000025.1, forward strand.
TTTATGTTAAAAGTTTAATCTTTTATAAAAAGAAAAGCCTGCTTTTCAGCAGGCGTAAAAAATATTATTATAAGTTTTAACCATTATTCCTCATCCAATATATCTTTAACCTCTTTTATAATTCTATAAGGTTTGGTCAATAATCTTTTCGGCAGTGAATTTATAATAGATAACTTCTTATCTTTGAGCTGTTTGCTTAATTTAAAAGGCTCTTTTAAAATATGCTCAACGGTTTCTACTGTATAGTGTTCCAGCAGTTCCTTTTTATTAATCCCATGAACACTGTTACACTTATTACATCTAATCCTCTGAATCTCATCTTCGATATAAATTATTGTATGTGGAGTCTCCTCATCACATTTCACACAATATAGAACTGTATCTACCTTCTCCATAACTGGCTCACCCTTCCACTTATATAATCAAGATTATTTACTATATATTAATTATAAAATAATATCAGAAAAATAGCAAAAATACATTGCTGGTACCAGGTGCCGTAATCATGATTAAGGTACCTGGTACTAAGAATAATCAATAATTTTCGACAATTACTTCTTTATTTAATATTTTTACATATGTTATAACATATAGCAATTATAAAATTCTGCCAGAATGATGAGGAAATATCATCCATTGAAAACAATTGTTAGTTTATATGTCTTATGTTATTATATAGTCAGCAAAATAAACTATCGTAAATTTCTATTTGAAGACAACTGGAGGTAAATATGCTGCAAACAACAAATGACCGTATAAATCAAATATTATATATATTACTCCAAAACAATAAAAAAATAACTATAAAAGAACTGGCAGCAAAATTAAATATTTCTAAACGAACTATACGCAAAGATCTTAAAGAACTGCAGAATTATTTAGCCGAAGAAAATATTACTCTAATTATAAAGCCAGGTGCTGGTGTTTGGTTGGAAATTGATAATCTAAACTTAAGTTCTTTACAAAATAAGTTTTTAAATATCTTTGAAAATAACAAACAGCTTGGTCCTGAACAGCGGCAGTATAATATCCTAAAAAAAATAATAGATAAAAAGAATTATACAGTCAATAAATTAGCAGAAAACCTCTGTGTTTCCAATGCAACTATATATAAAGATCTTAAAAGAATTGAAAATCTAATTGATAAATATAATCTAGAATTAATAAAAGATAATCATAAATTAAAAATAGAAGGCAGAGAAAAAGATTGGAGAAAATTCACAGCTGAATTATTAGTTAGTTTTAAAAATCAGAATATTTTGTCTGATTTGTTCAATCAAGACAATAATAGTTCAAGAATTGATAGTGAAGTATTTAATTCTTTAATTCAATTATTTGATGATATTGAAATTAAAAATTTAATTAAAACTTTGGAAAGCATTTTAGATGAAGTCGAATCAGAAACTAATTACTTATTTACAGATCAAACTTTTACCGGACTTATAATTCATATAGCAATTGGTATTGAAAGATTAAAAGATAATAATAGTGTATTTATGAATAAAGAAATTATTGATAAATTAAAAGAGAAAAAAGAATATCAAATCGCTTCATTTATAGCTGATAAAATAAAAGAAAAGTTAAATATCAATATTCCTAATTCTGAAACTGCATATATGTGTCTACATATTCTCGGATCAAAATCATTAGAAAATATTGATCAGAACAATCTGGATCATCTTTTATCTGCAGTTGAGCCTCAAATAATTTCCCTTGCAGAAAACATTATTGAAATGGCAGAAGATATATTAGATGTAAAACTTAAAGATGACAAAAAGCTTTTAACTGGTTTAGTTTTGCATCTTCGCCCAGCTGTTAACAGGCTTAAATATGGCCTCAGCCTCCGCAATCCTATCCTGAATAATATTAAAGAAAATTATCCAAATGTTTTTGGTGCTGCCTGGGCAGCTAGTATACTTTTTGAAGAAACTCTTGGTATACAGATCAAAGAAGAAGAGGTAGGCTTTATAGCTTTACATTTAGGAGCAGCTCTAGAGAGAAAAAATGAAAATATGAAATTATTATTAGTTTGTGGAAGTGGAATCGGAACTGCTCAATTATTGTCGTCTAAACTCAATGAAAATTTTGCAAATATTGAAATCAGTGATTCTATAGCAATGCATAAATTAAAAAAATATGATCTGAAAAACATTGATTTAATTATAAGTACTGTACCAATTAATTCATTGGATAAACCATATCTGCAGGTTAATCCGCTTTTATTAGAAGAAGATATAAAATCTGTAAAAAACAAACTCAATAATTTGATTCCAAAAAATAATAAAGTACAAACCAAAACATTTAATGACAATATATTTAATAAAAATTTAATATTTTTAGACCTAGATTTCAAATCAAAAAACGATTTACTTAAATACCTATGCAAACAATTAACAAAACAAAAAATAGTTAAAAAAGGGTTTTTCGATTCCGTACAACAAAGAGAAAAATTAACCTCTACCGAGATAATCAATGGTCTTGCAATACCTCATGGAGACAAAAAATATGTTCTAAAATCTAAAATTGCTGTAGCTAGATTGGAAAAACCTATTCAATGGAGTGAAAATAAATCAAGATCAATTAATTTTGTTTTTCTTCTTGCTTTAAAAAATAGAGAAAAGGCAAAAGAATTTTTTATAATATTTAATCAAATAGTAAGAAATCAAAAATTTTTAGATAAAATTTTAAAAGCAAAATCAGCTGAACAAATCTTTAAGCTGCTATCTTCAAAATAATATTAGATGTCATTCCTAAACAATATATATAAGGAGGAAATTCAACTATGCAAAAGGAAACTACCCTGTTAAATGTTAGTTCAATGATTACTGAAGAATTAATATTGATTAACGAAAAAGCTAATACTCCAAAAGAATTATTTTTAAATGTGGCTGAGATTCTAGAAAAGAAAAATATTGTGAAATCTAGCTTTTATAAAGCTATTCTTAATCGAGAAAATAGATTTCCAACAGGTATTAATACAAAGCCAATAAATGTTGCTATACCACACGCTGACCCAGAACATGTTAATAAAGCAGCACTAGTAATTGTGAAAACTAAAAATTCAATCCCATTTAATCAAATGGATAATAAAGATAGTAAAGTAAATGTAGAAATTGTTTTCTTTTTGATAATTGATAAAAAAGAAAAACAGAGTAAATTTCTCAGCAAATTAATTACTGCAATTCAAAATAAAGATTTTTTAAAATTTATCAAAAATAATGATAATGCAAGAAAAATTAGAGAACGTGCAGTAAAAGAACTCAGCTAATTAAAATTCAAGATTAAATAAAGAATTAGAAAATAATTAACTAAATCCATTTTCAAAAGGAGGTGATTTGATTGAAAAAAAATATTCTTTTAGTATGTGGAACTGGTATTGCAACTTCTACTGTTGTTGGGGAAAAGATTAAAGAAATTGCTAAAGAAAACGGATTTGATGTCAATATTAATCAAGTAAAGGTAACAGAAGCAAAAAGTCACATCAAAGACAATAAAGTTGATCTTTTAATTGCTACAACTCAATTACCTTTCGAAGTTGAAGTTCCATATGTAAAAGGACTGCCCTTTATAAGTGGAGTCGGAGAAGAAGAAACAATTAAAAAAGTAATAAAAATTTTAGAAGATTAAAATATAATTAAATAGGGGAGGAAAGTTTATGCAAGCTATTATTCAATATTTTTTGGATTTAGGTGCGTCAGTATTTTTGCCAATTATTATTTTTGTGATGGGTTTGATCTTTGGACAAAAACCGGGTAAAGCATTTAAATCAGGACTTTTAATAGGAATTGGTTTTGTCGGTATTAATCTTGTTTTAAATCTTTTGGTAAGCAATCTTGGTCCTGCTGCAAAGCAGATGATAGATAATTTTGGCATATCCTTAAATATAATCGATGTAGGTTGGCCTGCTTCAGCTGCAATAGCATATGGAACTAAGGTAGGTGCATTTGTAATACCAGTTGTACTCGGGGTTAATATTATAATGATATTCCTCAAACTTACTAAAACTTTAAATGTAGATATCTGGAATTACTGGCACTTTGCCTTTACAGGTGCTTTAATTGCAGGGGTTACAGATAGTCTTGCTTGGGGATTAGCTACAGCTGCAATAAATGCAGCAATAGTCTTAGTACTTGCTGATTGGACAGCTCCAATGGTTCAAAAGTTCTATAATATACCCAATATATCATTACCACATGGATTTTCAGCAGCTTATGTTCCAATTGCTCTTCCTTTAGATAAATTAATTGACAAGATTCCTGTAATTAATGATATAGAACTTGATCCAGAAACAATACAAGATAAATTTGGTATTTTTGGTGAACCAATTTTCATGGGTTTAATTCTTGGTATTATTGTTGGTTTGTTGGCACAATATGAATCACCTGCTGTTCTTCAATTAGGTGTAAATATGGCAGCAGTTATGCTTTTATTCCCAAGAGTAGTAAAAATTCTAATGGAAGGCTTAACTCCATTATCTGAATCAGCTAAAAAATTTATGAGAGAAAAATTCAGCGACAGAGAATTTTATATTGGTTTAGACTCAGCAATTGCAATAGGTCATCCAAGTGCTATTTCTACAGCTTTAATTTTAGTACCTCTTACTATTTTTCTAGCTATTATAGTACCTGGAAATAGTGTGCTTCCTTTTGGTGATTTGGCTACCCTACCATTTATGCTCGTTATGATTATTCCAATTACAAAAGGAAACATCTTCAGATCAACCTTAATTGGAATTATAATTATTGGAGTAGGATTATTAATCGCAACCAATTTAGCACCAATGATTACGGCAGCAGCTCAGACAACAACTTTCGAATTCCCAGAAGGTGCTAATATTATATCAAGTATATGTGATGGTGGAAATCCTTTAACCTGGTTAATTGTTAAATTTATGGAAATTGGTTACATAGGATTTGGAATATTAACTGCAGCTACAGCCGCTTTAGGATATTATGTATATAAAAATAAAGGTGCAAAAGATAATACTCTCTCTGCATAAAAAATACAAGGCCTCTGGTTAACTGGAGGTCTTGATTTAATAATAATTGTTTGGAGGCTTAGTACTGTGAATAATATTGAAAAGGAAAATATTTTAAACGATGCTTATGATTTAGGATTTAAATATGAAAAAAATATGCATGGATGTGCACAATCAGCTATTTTAGCGGTGAAAAATTTTTTCGAAATCGAAGATATAATATTCAAATCTGCAAATTCTTTATCTGGGGGTATATCTGAAGGCAGCAGGGGAAGCTGTGGCGCTTTTTTAGCAGGAGCAGTTATATTTTCTTATTTTTTTGGTCGTGATATAAAATCTACAAATATAAGTGGTAGTAAATTTAAAGATAAAAAGTTAACCAATATACTCAGAAAAAAATTTCATGAAAAATATCAGGCTGAAACTTGCTCTAAAATTCAAGAGAAAATTTTTGGACGCTCTTTTAATATGTTAACTGAAAAAGGGAAAATGAAAATGAATAATGCAGGTGCTCACAAGGATAAGTGTACAGCAGTAGTTGGTAATGGGTCGAAATGGATAGTAGAAATATTATTAGAAGAAAATATACCCTTAAAATATAATAAATAAATTGGTACCAGGTATCTCAATTATAATTAAGGTAATTGAGGTACCAGGTACCAAGAATTTTCAATCATATTCGACAATTACTTCTTTATTTCTTTCAAGTAATCTTTTACCTCTTCTGCAGTCTTTAGCTCCAGCACTTTGGCTGACTTTTGAGCTGCTTCTTTTTCTGTCCACTTTGTGAGCAGTTCTTTGATCCTTAAGATTGTGACTGCACTCATGCTGAACTCATCCAGGCCTGCTCCCAGTAAAAACGGTAATAAGAGTTCATCTCCTGCTGCTTCTCCACACATCCCTACCCAGATGCCTTTTTCATGGCCTGCCTCGATCGTCTTTTTGACCATCCTCAGCACTGCTGGATGGTAAGGTGTGTGCATCTCAGCTATCTTTTCGTTCATCCTGTCTACTGCTATTGTGTACTGGATTAAGTCATTTGTTCCGATGCTGAAAAAGTCCACCTCTTCTGCCAGCTGATCTGCTGTCATCACTGCTGCTGGGATCTCGATCATCATTCCGATCTCCATCTCATCATTATATGCTTTAGCTTCCTCATCAAGCTCTTTCTTTATTTCTTTTATCTTCTCTTTGGCAGCTCTTAATTCTACTACCGAGGAGATCATCGGGAACATCACCTTGATGTTTCCATAGGCACTTGCTCTAAGCAGGGCTC
>JAGYNO010000026.1 GCA_018399955.1 Halanaerobium sp.
CATAATTAAAGATGAGTCACTAATGGCAGCAGAAATTAAAAGTTTGCTCAATATGTTGAAGAAAAAGGCCAACTATATTGTTACAGCCGTTCCAAGTAATGAACTTTTAATCCGTAATATAGAGATGCCTAAAATGGAAGATAAAGAAATAAAAGAATCTCTTAAATGGGAAGCTGATGAACAGCTGCCCTATCCGGTAGAAAATGCTGCAATTGATTTTTTAAAGATTGATGAAAATGAAGAAGGTGTTGAATATCTTATTTCTGCTGTAAAAAAGAATATTGTTAACAATTATCTGTCACCTTTTGAACGCATTAATCTTAAAGTTGATGTTGTTAATATTCAGCCGATGGCCTTGATATCACTTTTGGAATCTCAAGAAGAAATAGAAGGTAATATTGCAGTAATTGATATTGGTACAACTGCCAGTCAGGTAACAATAGCTAATAAAAATAATATTATCTTATCCAGAACTATTGATACCGGGGGCCAGCATTTTACCAAAACTTTAATGGAAATTGACGGAAGTGATTTTAAAGATGCAGAAGAGAAAAAAATCGAACATGGGCTCAATGCAGAAAATGCCGCTCAAACGGCTGATTCTCTTGAGACTTTTCAATTAGATTCTGCAATAGGTGAAGAGAAAAGACTTGAAACACTTGCAGATTCGCTAGCATCAGAAATCACAAGGTCTTTTAATTATTTCAATATTAAAAAAAGAGGAGAAGAAATTTCTGAAGTGTTTATTACTGGTGGAGGCTCAAGACTAAAAGGTCTAAAAGATTTTATTGCTCAAGAACTGGGTACAGAAATTAGAGAAATTGACACCTTTAAAAATACAGCATACAAAAACAAGAATGAAGATTTCTGTACTGACTGCAACCAAGAATTTGCAGTAGCACTTGGTTTAGCTATTAGTGAGGTGATGGGTGATGAGAGTTAATTTAATAAGAAAAGAAAAAAAAGCCCTCCAATTTGATATATTTAGAATAGCAGTCACTTTAGGTATTATTATACCAATATTAGTGGTCGCTTACCTGCAGTTTTCTCTAATAACTGAAAGAAATTTTCTTCAGGATGAGATAACTAGAATAGAGCAGGACTTAGATTTTTATTTACCAAAAGAAGAAGAGTATAAAGAATTTAAAGCTATAGTTGATCAATTAAAAGCAACACCGACTGTTCCAGAATATAAATGGGATGGTCCAATTGAAGCACTCGGTTATTTGACTCCATTAAGAGGTACAATAGATACTTTTTCTTTAACCTCTACGAGTTTAAATATCAGGGGTAGAACAATAATCGGTGAAGAGCTGAGGGAATTTAGGCAAAATTTAATTGATTCCCCATATTTTATCAATGTGGATCTGCAGACAATGGAAAAACAAGAAGTGGTAAGCTTTGTACTTACTGCTGATATTGCAGATTTTGAGGAGGTAGAATAATATGTTGAGTAATTTAAGTAATAGAGAAAAGATTCTCCTCCTGCTGGCTTTTATTATCGCATTTGGTGCAGTATATTATTTCTATTTTTATACTCCACTTACTGAAGAAATAGCACAATTAGAAAATGAAAAAAACCAAAAAGATAATAGACTAGCTGTAGCAATGGGATTTGCAGAACAGCTGCCTGCTATTAAAGAAGAATACAGACAGATTGTTATGGAACTTGAAGCAAGAGGAGTCTATGTCGATAAAGATTTAATTGATCTTTTAATCGAATTTAGAGACACTGCTGAAGAGAATGAACTAGAACTTACACTATATAGGCCGTCTGAGAATACAGCTAATATTTCCATGGCTGTTAATATAGAAGGTGGTTTTAGAGAAGTCATAAATTTACTAGAAGATTTTAAAGATTGGAATTACTGGTTTGAATTCAGGAATGTAAATATCAGCAGAAGTGGTGATAATGGAGTCATGATTTCTATGAATGTACTCTACCATGACCGTTTAGTTGATGTTGAACTTCTTAATAAAGGAGTTGAGGCAGATGGTTAAAAAAAATAAATTTTTAATTATTAGTATTTTAATAATTAGCTTAGTTTTTTCTATGACTGCCCTGGCTCAAGAAGAAGATAATGAAGAACTTTATGAGGGTAAGGAATTTAGAAATCCATTTTTGGAATACAAAGAACCAGAACCTGTTCCTCAACCCGATGATGATGCAGCTGCTTCTGGTAATGAGGACGCACAAACTATGGATGGTTCAGAAGAGCCTCCAGAACCTGTAATTACTTTTGAAATGGTAAGAAATGGACTGCCTTTTAATTTAAGTGGAATTATAAGCAGTAATAAAGAAAGAATAGCACTGCTTAATACCGGAGAAGGAACAGAGTTTGTCCGCGGCTATTATAAAGAAGCAGGTTATGAAGTAATTGACATTCAGGGAGATAGTGTAATTGTTAGAAATCGTGGATTTAGGCTCCGGTTAAAGATTGGAGGGGAAATAGATGAAATATAAAAAAGAAATTCTAGTTTTATCTTTAATTTTAATCTTGACTTTTTCTTTTGCAGTTAGTGCAGGACCAGAGGATAAAATACAAAATATGAATTTTAAAAATACAGAAACAGTTGATGTTTTAAGAGCTATTGCTGAGGTGGCTGATGTTAATTTAATAACAGATAGTACTGTATCAGGTACGACTACTGTTCATCTTAGAGATATTACATTCCAAAAAGCCTTAGATCTCATAACACAGACAAGAGGGCTGACATATAAATGGGATGAGAATACAATAGTTGTAGCTCCCCCAGAAAAAATTGACAGCATTTATGCAAATATAATAACTAAATTTGTTCAGATAACTTCAAATAATATTGAAGATATATCTGTTATAATAAAAGATATTTTTCCAGATACACAGATAACAGTTGATAATTTAAGAAGACAATTTATACTTAAAGGTGAAGAAGAAAGAGTTAATGAAGTAGAAGCTATGATCAAAAGATTAGATAAAACAGATCAAAGTTCTGAAGATTCAGATTCAGCTGTGCCCGGCCAAGAAACACAAGTAGTGGAAGAAGAATTTTATACAGAAAGTTATCAGCTTATAAATGCAGAATTAGCTGACCTAGAAGAAAAATTAAAGCAGATAAATTATAATTTGGATATTAGAACAAATCCATTAACTGATACCATAACAATTAGTGGTAGTGAAAAAGATGTAAAAGAAGCTATGTCGATGGCAGAAACCTATGATGAAAGTCTAGAGCCAGCCACAAGAGTAGTTAGAGTAGATTATGTTGATTCAGAACAAATCAGTGAGATTGTAAGTAACTTTTATCCAGATATAAAATTACATGTTAATGTGAAAAGAAAAGAAATTATAATTAATGGTGCAAAAAATAAGCTTGATGGAGTAGTAGAATTAGTAAAAGAGATAAATATACCACAGGATCAGGTTATGATAGAAATCAGAGTTGAAGAAATTGGCTCTGGTTTGGCTAGGGAGATGGGAGTAGAAGATTTAGACAGCATCTCTACCATAAACTTTAACAAAGATAGTGATGGTGACATAAATGAGATAGATTTTACATGGCCTGATTTGTTTAGATTATTGGATCAGAGCAATGATTCAGTAACTTTAGCAAATCCACGTTTGATGACCTTAAATGGAGAAGAAGCTACAATGTCAATTTTAGAGGAAGAACCATATCCAGTAAAAGAGATTAATGATGATGGAAGCAGCAGCATAACTTATGATTACGCAGAAGCTGGGGTTTCAATGACATTTACTCCCTGGATAACTGAAAATGGAGAAGTTGAATTAAGTATTGCTCCAGAAGTAAGTGATTTTACAAGAGTTAATCCTGATTCACAGGTTCCACCTGCAACAAGCAGCCGCAGTGTAGAAACTAAATTAAGATTAAATGATGGTGAGATGTTCGCAATTGGTGGGCTAATCCAAACTGATGAATCCGGCTCAGTCACAAAAATACCTCTATTAGGTGATATACCAATTATAGGCGAATTATTCAAATCAAGACTTAATGAAGAAGGGCGCACTGAATTGATAATTTTTGTAAAACCAAGAATTATTAAATATGGTGAGCTGGTCGATAAAGAAGAACATTTAATTTCTACAAATTTGGAAAATGAAGAAGATATTGAAACTGAAAACACAGAAGTCGTTACAGAGGATACTGTAGAAGAAATTAATGAAGAAGCTGCTATTGCAGAAGAGAATGCTAAAACAAAAGAAGAAATATTAGAAAAATACAAAGATAAGTCTGAAGAAACGGGTTTTCAGGGTCTTACAGAAGAAGAATTAGAAGAGATTTTAAATAAGTAACTGCTCTAAATAATTAAAAAGAATATAGAGATAATATATAAATCCTATGGTTGTGAGATCATAGGATTTATTTGACTCTTTTCAGCTTATTTTTTGAGCAAAAAATATAAATAGATTTGCAGTTTAAAGCATAAATCCTTCTTAATATTACTTCATTAATTATATTTTTGCAGTCATATGTTTAAAACTCATTAACTTTAATTTGGGGAATACAGGCTATTCAATTAACTGCTTGCGGCTGTTTATTTTATTATTGTTATTAGTCGATATTTGAAAAATATAATTTCTTAGTGCATCTATAATGTCATCTATATTATATGAAAGGAAAGGTGCAAAATGAAGATTTATGCTTATTTTAAAAAAAAGGATGGTTTTACTTTATTCTATTCGCTACTGATGATCATAATAGTCTTAATATTTATCTCTGTATTAGTTAATATAGCAGCTAATGAGTATTCACAGGCTGAAAAAAATAAAAATAGCACTAAAGCATATTTTCTTGCAAGGTCAGGTGCAGAAGTAATGGCAGGGTATATTAATCAATATGGTGATACTGCAATTACTGAAATGAACAGTTATATTAGTAATGAGGATATAATGGAATTAAAAGAAGATGATGAAAAAATTAGTGATATTAAAATAATTGATAATTTAGATGATAGTTATGATATTATATCTACAGCTGAAGTAAAAGGAGAAGTTAAATCAATTAAAGCTCTAATAGCTAAAACAATACCCAGTTTAGAAGGTGTAGCTATTTTTGCAAAAAGTAATTTAGATTTTTCAAAACTTGATGAGCTTGATTTAGCTTCAGGTACAGTATTAACAAATGGAAGTACAATAAATGATCCAGAGGGTTTTATTAAAAATGATGATCAAAAAGTAACAAATGCTGGTCTGGATTTCCCCAGTATAGAATGGGATGATAATTGGCAGACAAATGGCAAAATTGATAGTGAAATTAAAACTTTAATAGACCCTGATTCTGATGGTATAGAAGATGAAAAAGCAATAGTTGATGATAGAATATCCAGCAGTGGTTATTATAAGGAAATCAAATATAATAATGGAAATTTAGAAATCGACTTCAGCAGTGTAACTGATGAAATAAATATTGCTGTTGATAACTTCACATTAAAATCTGATATGTCTTTTACAGATGCTGAAAATAAGTTTTTAAATATATATGTCAAAGATTCAATAGTTTTTCAGACACCTAATGTTGATTTACCAAATATTAATTTTTTCTTGGCTGAAGGAAGTACAATGACTTTAATTGCCAACAGCAACATTCCAGATGATGAAGGTATTTTTGTATATGGGCCTGATTCTAACTTTATTATGCAGTCAAATCAAACTACTTTTGGTGGAGCAGTTGTTGTAGATAGTTTTGAAGGCCAGGGTAAGCTTGCTATGGGTAATTTTATATATGAAGCATTTGATGAAGATGAACTGACATATATAGAAAATATAATAAAATTAAAAGCTAAATATAATATTATTAATTGGGATCGCTATTCAGCAGAGTAGGTTAGTTATAGAAGCTAAAGTCTGCTCGCAGAGCAGGTGGGCTTGCCCCGAGGAGGTTCAATAATTATGAGTATAAAAGAGAATGGTTTTACATTGGTTGAATTTATTCTCACTATTTTAATTATAGGGATAGTCGCTGTATTTGTGATTCCTGTTTTCAGCAATATATTTGCGGGAGTTTTTAGTGCTGGTGATAAAACAAAAGCAACATTCGAAGCTCAGCAGTTAATTGTTAATTCTCTTGTTAATAAAAGCGAAGATGGTGATTTAAGCAACAATATAACAATGACTTTAGTAGGTAAAGATGATAATTCAAATATTTTTACTAATATTGATGTTGAAAAAAGATCACAAACAGTTGAATATAAACTACCCAAAAATGTTAGTAGAGATTTAACTTTGCTGTATTATATTTATCTTCCTGATTCTCCTTAGATAAGGAGGTTTAAAATGAGTAATTTATATAAATTTTTTAAAGATGAAAAGGCTTTTACTCTCATTGAACTGCTAATTGTAATTGTAATATCTGCTGTAGTGATATTTTCTATAGGTAATTTGATTTCCAGTTCCAGCAGTTTCTTTTTTCAAGATAATGAGCGAATAGAAATTCAGAGAGAGCTGCGTTTTATTACAAATTATATTGATGAAAATCTTAAATTTGCTGATCAAGTTGAAGCTGCAGAAAATAAACCGAGTTTAAACTCTGGAGAATTTTTAATTTATCTTGAGAATAGCCGCCTTATAATCGAAGATTCTAGTAGTAATACTAGAAAAATATCTGATATTATAATAGATAATTTTAGTGTAAGCAGCTATTCAAACAGCAGTAAATTAGACTTGAATATAAACCATGTCGATGGTTTTTCAATTAATACCTCTATTTTATTAAACAACCATAGAGCTGAAACTGGAGTAACTAGTGGTGGATATATAAAATTCAAAAAATAAAAAGTAAAAGACCGGGCCATCTCGATTCCTAGTGAGAGGTCACCGGTCTTTTTTTTATTAAATATTTATCATAATAAATCAGCTTAATTATCTAAAAATTTAAGCCTTAATCTAAAGCAGTAAGTCCCCAGTTTTCAGGGGCTTTTTTTCTGCAGCTAATTCTTGACATTTAAAGTGATTAACTATATAATTTATAAGCAATACATATATAATAGCTCCTTAATTTATTATAGAAATTTAAACTATAAATAAAACAGTTTTTAATAAAAATTTATCATATAATAAGGAGGACACGAAGTTGAGTAGAAATATTTATCTAAACGGTGAGATTGTTCCTGAAGATGAGGCGAAAATTTCCGTATTTGACCATGGTTATTTATATGGGGATGGTATTTTTGAGGGTATTAGAGCATATAATGGTAGAGTATTTATGCTTGATGAGCATATTGAGCGCTTATATGAGTCAGCAAAAACAATTATGCTTGATATTAAATTAACACCAGAAGAAATGGAAGCAGCTATTTTAGAAACCATCCGCGCTAATGAATTAAAAGATGCTTACATAAGGGTAGTTGTCTCAAGAGGTGTTGGTGATTTAGGTTTGGATCCAAGAAAATGTCCTGAATCCACAGTTGTTATCATAGCTAGTGCTATTCAGCTCTATCCAGAAGAACTCTATGAGACTGGATTAAAGCTTGTAACGGTTCCTACGCGCCGCAATGGACCAGAGATGGTAAACCCCCGCATCAAGTCATTAAACTATTTAAACAACATTATGGCCAGAATAGAGGCCAATTTACATGATGCTCCAGAGGCAATAATCCTAAATAGTGATGGTTATGTTGCAGAATGCACAGGAGACAACATCTTTATCATAGATGGAGAAACTCTCTATACACCACCACAATATGCAGGAATCTTAAAAGGAACAAAAAGAGAAGTTGTGCTGGAAATAGCAGCAGAAATGGGTTTAGCAGTTAAAGAAGAATTATTTACCAGACATGATGTCTTCAATGCTGATGAATGCTTTTTAAGTGGTACAGCAGCAGAGGTAATTCCGGTAGTTGAAGTAGACGGCAGATTAGTTGGTGATGGTGATGTCGGCAGTAAAACAACTGAGCTGATCGCTAAATTTAGAGAGATTGCTAATTCAACAGGTAGAGAAATTTACGAATAATTATTTCAGATAATAGAAATGCCTTTTAAAAAAGCAGGGATATTATCTGATTTTAAATAAATACATGGATACAATAAAATATATTTAAGGTTTTTTTCTTTAGTATTTAGAAGTTCAAAGGAGGATTTTAATGAGAAGTGATATAATAAAAAAGGGTATAGAGAGAGCACCACACCGCTCACTACTTTATGCTTTAGGATTATCAGATGATGATATAAATAAACCACTTATCGGGATTGCAAACTCTGCAAATGATATAATTCCTGGTCACAAACACCTTGATGATATAGCAAAAGCGGCTGAACATGGAATCACAGCAGCTGGAGGTACAGCTCTATCATTTTCTACAATCGGTGTCTGTGATGGAATAGCAATGGGCCATGAGGGAATGAAGTTCTCCCTTGCAAGCAGAGAGATCATTGCTGATTCAGTAGAAGCAGTTGTAAGCGGTCACCAGTTAGATGGATTGGTACTGGTTCCCAATTGTGATAAGATTGTTCCGGGAATGATGATGGCAGCAGCCAGATTAGATATCCCGGCAGTAGTAATCAGTGGTGGACCGATGGAAGCAGGTAATAATTGTGGTGAAGCAATTGATTTACACAATGTATTCGAAGCAGTCGGAGCAGTTAATGCAGGTAAGATGGATGAAGAAGAACTAGAATTAATCACCCGCAGAGCCTGTCCTGGCTCGGGATCATGTGCAGGGATGTTTACTGCTAACTCGATGAATTCTATGGCAGAAGTCCTGGGTATTGCCTTACCTGGTAATGGTACAATCCCAGCTGTTAAAGCTGATCGAGTTCGTTTAGCAAAAGCAGCAGGTAAAGCTGTTATGAAAATGGTAGAAAAAGATATTAGACCTTCTGACATACTTACCGAAAAATCATTTGAAAATGCAATTGCAATTGATATGGCATTAGGCTGTTCTACAAATACAGCTCTACATCTGCCGGCAATTGCCCATGAAGCAGGAATCGATATTCCTTTAGATAAATTCAATGAAGTAAGTGATCGGGTTCCCCATATCTGCAGTCTAACTCCAGCCGGTTTAAACCATATGGAAAACTTAAATCAGGCAGGTGGAGTTCACGCAGTAATCAAGGAATTAACAAAGGCAGATCTAATCAATCTTGATGTTCAGACTGTTACAGGTCAGACACTGGGAGAAAACTTAGAAGCAATTAACTATGTTGATCATGATATAATACGTCCTCTGGACAATCCCTATCACAAAAGAGGTGGACTAGCCGTCTTAAAGGGTAATATTGCCCCAGCTGGTTCTGTGGTTAAAAGGGCTGCCGTTTCAGAAAATATGAAAGAACTGCGCGGGCCGGCCAGAATATATGAATCAGAAGAAGATGCGATTGCAGCTATTACAGGTGAAGAAATCAAAGCTGGTGATGTAGTAGTAATCAGAAATGAAGGACCAAAGGGTGGTCCTGGTATGAGAGAGATGCTGTCACCAACTTCTGCTTTAGCTGGAATGGGTCTAGATGATTGTGTGGCTTTAATAACTGATGGTAGATTTTCAGGTGCAACCAAAGGTGCAGCCATTGGTCATGTATCTCCAGAAGCAGCTTTAGGTGGGCCAATTGCAGCTTTAAAAGAAGGAGATATTATTCATATTGATATAGATAAATTTATTTTAGAAGTGGAACTTTCTGAAGAAGAATTAGCTGAAAGAATGAAAGATGTTGAACCTTATCTACCAGATGTGAGCGGCTATTTAAAAAGATATGCTAAACTTGTTGGCTCAGCTGCAAAGGGTGCTGTTTTAGATTAAAAAGTCTATTTTAGAGACTTAAACAGCATTTAATTACTTAAATAATAATTAATTTAAATTATTTGATTATTGAGATTGATTATTGTTTTAGAATCTAGTATAGTAAGGGATAAGATAAAAATGATTAAATTAGTATTAGAGTTTAAGATGTGTATTTAAAAACAAATAAAGATGGAGTTTTAACATTATCAAGTAGTAGAGAAGGGTTGACTTCATTTAAGGTGTTTAATAAAATAAGAGCTTTGTTTTTATAAAGCTTAAAAGAAACTGCAGCTAAAAAATTTAATTTTGAGGTTTTAAAGCTTTTTATTAGTAAATATATTCCTTAAATTCTTGAGATTATCTATTGAGATTATTAATTAGTTGTTTATAAATTATTAAATTATCTTAGATAAATTTCTGCCCTGGATATCTTTATTCAGGGCTGTTTTTGTTTAAAGCATATAATTTAGAGTAATCTTAAAGTTTTTTATTAGTCTTTAAAGTTTTAGTTTTCAAAATTACCTGGAGGTGAATCGATGCCAAAAATGAATGGTGGACAAATAATAATCGAATCTCTTAAGAAAGAAAATGTTGATGTAGTCTTTGGTTATCCTGGAGGAGCAGTTATCAATCTATATGATGCTTTATATAGTTCAGATATTAAACATTATCTGGGACGCCACGAGCAGGGTGTTGTTCATGCAGCTGATGGTTATGCACGAAGCAGTGGGAAAGTAGGAGTCTGTATTGCTACATCTGGACCAGGGGGAACTAATTTAGTAACTGGGCTTGCAAATGCACATATGGATTCCGTGCCAATTGTAGCTTTTACTGGACAGGTACCCAGCTCTTTAATTGGAAAAGATGCTTTTCAGGAAGCAGATATTACAGGTATTTCTTTACCGATAACCAAACATAATTTTTTAGTAACAGATGTCAAAGAACTTGCCAAAACTATTAAAGAGGCATTTTTCATTGCTAGAACTGGAAGACCTGGGCCTGTACTTATTGACCTAGCAAAAGATGTAACTCAGGCAGAAATGGAATTTGAATATCCAGATAAAGTAGATCTGCCCGGCTATAATCCAACATTTGAAGGGCATAAACTGCAGATTAATAAAGCAGCTAAAAAGATCAATGAAGCAAAAAAGCCGCTGCTTTATGTTGGTGGTGGAGCAGTTATTTCCGGTGCTGATAAAGAAGTTAGAGAATTAGTTGATAAGGCAAAAATACCGATAACTACAACTTTAATGGGGCTTGGTATTTATCCAGAAAATAAAGAGCTAGCTCTAGAAATGCTGGGTATGCATGGAACTCAATATGCCAATCTTGCCACAACAGAAGCAGACCTTTTAATTGCTGTTGGAGCCCGTTTTGATGATAGGGTTACAGGTAAATTAGATGAATTTGCTTCAGGTGCAGATATTATTCAAATAGATATTGACCCTGCTGAAATCGGAAAAAATGTTTCGGTTGATATTCCGATTGTCGGTGATGTAAAAAGAGTAATTAAAGAACTGCTTCCATATATAGAAGAAAAAGAAATGGGAGAATGGCAGAAATATGTGATTGACCTAAAAAAACGCTATCCATTAAAATATGAAGATGATGGTTCTGAAACAATCAAACCTCAATATATAATGGAAGAAATCGATAAATATACTAAAGGTGATGCAACAATAGTAACAGAAGTGGGCCAGCATCAGATGTGGGCTGCTCAGTATCACAAATATCAAAAACCACGCCAGTTTATTACATCTGGTGGACTTGGAACAATGGGTTATGGTCTTCCTGCTGCAGTAGGAGCACAGGTTGGTCAGCCTGATGAAAAGGTAGTTTTAATTGCAGGTGATGGAAGTATTCAGATGAATATTCAGGAACTCGGTACAGCTGCCGCTTATAATATTCCGATTAAAGTAATTATTTTTAATAATAACTATCTTGGTATGGTAAGGCAGTGGCAGGAGTTTTTCTTTGAAAAAAGATATGCTTCTACAAAAATACCGGCACCAGACTTTGTTAAAATGGCAGACTCTTACGGAATCTGGGGAAGAAGTATTGATAAGAAAAGTGATCTAGATAAAGCTCTCAAAGAAGCAATGGAACATGATGGACCGGCTGTATTGGATATTCACATACCACAGGAAGAAAATGTTTACCCGATGGTTCCAGCAGGTGCTGGATTAAAAGATATGATTGAGGGGGAAAAATAATGACACATATACTATCAGTTTCTGTTCTTAATAAGCCAGGTGTTTTAACAAGAATTGCAGGACTATTCAGCCGCCGTAACTTTAACATAGAAAGCCTTAATGTTGGTAGAACCGAAAATCCTGAAATCTCAAGGATGACAATAGTTGTAAATGGTGATGAGAAAACACTTGAGCAGGTTCAAAAACAGCTGCACAAGCTGATAAATGTTCTAAAAATAAAAGAGCTTGATCAGACACAGATAGTTGAGCGTGATTTAATCTTAATTCGAGTTAAGTGTACACGCCAACAGCGCTCTGAGATTATTCAGATTGCAGATACATTTAGAGCCCAAATCGTTGATGTAGCACCAGACAGCCTGATGATAGAAGCTACTGGTACAGAGGATAAATTAGAAGCACTGACAGAATTACTGCGCGACTTTGGTATCGCAGAATTTGTCAGAACAGGTATTGTTGCTTTAAGTAGAGGTCAGGTTATAGAAAGATAAATTGGATATTTTTTAAAAATTAGTTAGTAAATATAAAATAAAAGGGGATAGATTATAATGGTAGAAATGTATTATGATAAAGATGCAGATTTAAAGTACTTAGAGGATAAAGTTGTTGCAGTAATAGGTTATGGAAGCCAGGGCCATGCTCAGGCACAGAACCTAAAAGATAGTGGAGTAAACACAATCATCGGCCTCAGAAAAGAAAGCAGCAGCTGGCCAATTGCAGAAGAGGATGGTTTTGAAGTATATGAAACCGCAGAAGCAGCTGCAAAAGCCGATGTAATTCAGATTTTAATCCCTGATATCAAACAGGCTTCAGTATTTACAAATGATATAGAACCCAATTTAGAAGCAGGCAATGCAATCGTATTTTCACATGGATTTAATATTCACTATGATCAGATTGTTCCTCAAGCTGATGTAGATGTATTCATGGTAGCACCTAAGAGTCCGGGCCACCTTGTGAGAAGACTTTATGTAGAGGGTAAGGGTGTTCCAGGTTTATTAGCTGTATACCAGGATTATACCGGTGATGCATATAATTATGGTTTAGCTTATGCAAAAGGCATCGGCTGTACACATGCTGGAGTTATTGAAACAACTTTTAGAGAAGAAACAGAAACCGACCTCTTTGGTGAACAGGCTGTTTTATGTGGTGGAACAACTTCACTCGTAAAAGCTGGATTCGAAACATTAGTAGAAGCAGGTTATCAGCCAGAAATCGCCTATTTTGAGGTTTTAAATGAACTAAAATTAATAGTCGACTTAATGTTTGAAGGTGGTATATCCACAATGCGTGACTCCATTAGTGATACAGCGCAGTATGGAGATCTAGTCGTGGGACCAAAAGTAGTTGACAGTCATGTCAAAGAAAACATGCAGAAAGCTCTCGAAGATATTCAAACTGGAGAGTTTGCCCGCAGCTGGATACTCGAAAATCAGGCAAACAGACCTGTATTTAACTCTTTAACCGAAAAAGATGAAGATTCACTTATAGAAGAAGTTGGCGCAAGATTGAGAAAGATGATGTCATGGATTGACTAATTAAGGATGGTGAGAATTAATGGCAAGTATAAAAATATTTGATACAACATTAAGAGATGGGGAACAGTCACCTGGTGTGACACTGATCCCAGAAGAAAAATTAGCGATTGCCAAACAATTAGAAAAAATGAAAGTTAATGTTATAGAAGCAGGTTTTCCAATCTCATCAGATGGAGACTTTAATGCAGTTAAAATGGTTGCAGAAAATATACATGATGTAGAGGTTGCTGCCCTGGCCAGATGTAATAAAAAGGATATTGATAGAGCCTGGGAAGCACTTAAAGATGCAGCTAAACCGAGGATTCATGTCTTTATAGCTACTTCTCCGATTCACCTTGAGCACAAGCTTAAGATGAGCCAGGAAGAAGTACTGAAAAAGGCTGTTGAAGGTGTAAAACATGCAAAACAGTACACTGATAATGTTGAATTTTCTGCAGAAGATGCAGCCCGCACAGATGTAGAATTTCTGGCAGAAGTTTTCGAAGCTGTAATCGATGCTGGAGCAAAGGTTATCAATGTTCCTGATACTGTAGGCTATATTGTTCCTACAGAATATGGTAAATTAATCAAAGAAATCAGAGAAAAAACTCCTAATATTGATCAGGCAGAAATAAGTGTGCACTGCCACAATGATCTTGGTCTTGCAGTTGCGAATTCACTTGCTGCAGTCGAAAATGGAGCCACCCAGGTCGAAGTATCTGTCAATGGTATCGGTGAGAGAGCCGGTAATGCTGCTTTAGAAGAGATAGTAATGGCTCTTTATACAAGACAGGATTATTATGATCTGGATGTAACACAAAATACAAAACAAATTTCTAGGTTAAGCAAACTGGTTTCTAATTCAACCGGAATGTGTATCCAGCCAAATAAAGCTATTGTGGGAGCAAATGCTTTTTCACATGAAGCAGGAATCCACCAGGATGGAGTAATCAAAGAGAGAACAACTTACGAAATCATGGATGCAAAAACAATCGGTTTAGATCATAACAAACTGGTGCTTGGAAAACACTCAGGCCGTCATGCTCTGCGGGACTTTTTAGAAAAGTATGATTACAGACTTGATGAAGAAACATTTAAAAGCTTCTTTAAGCGCTTTAAAGATCTAGCCGATAAAAAGAAAAATATAAGTAATGCAGATATATTTGCACTCTTAGATAATGAGCTCTATGATTATGATAAAATTTATGAGTTAGAATATATTTCTGTACTTACCGGCAAAGGACTGCTGCCAACAGCTACTGTGAGGCTTAAAAAAGATGATAAAATCATTCAGTCAGCTGCCTGTAATGGTGATGGACCAGTAGATGCAATATTCCAGACCATTGATGAACTGACAGGTATGGAAGATATTAAGCTGATCTCATATAAGATCGATGCCGTAACAGAGGGTAAAGATGCCCTTGGTGAGGCGTTTATTGCAGCAGAAATAGATGGTAAAATCTATACAGGCCACTGCTCAGAAACAGATATCACAGAGGCCAGTGCAATCGCATATCTTAATGCAATTAATAAATATCTAGTTTACAACAGCTAATAGTAAATTAACAGCAGCTGCAGAGCAGTGGAGAAAATATTTTTCTTCAGGCTCTGCAGTATATATATCCGTAGTTTAAAAAAAGAGCAGTTTGAAAAGCAGTATTTAATTATATTTTTAAAAGAAAATCAATTATATAAAGTGATTTAAAATCATATAAAATTATAAGAATAAATAAGGAGTTGATTGTTTGATGGGAATGACAATGATAGAAAAAATCATTGCCGCTCATACCGAGTATGATGAGCTTAAACCGGGCCAGATTGTAAATGCAGATGTTGATATGGTCTTAGGAAATGACATTACAACCCCGGTTGCAATTGAAGAATTTAAAAAGATTGGTGTAGACACAGTTTTTGATAAAGAGAGAGTAGTTATCGTACCAGATCACTTTTCTCCAAGCAAGGATATTAAGGCTGCCGAACAGATCAAGCTGATCAGAGAATTTTCGCATAAACATGATCTGAAGTATTTCTTTGAAATCGGACAGATGGGAATAGAGCATGTTTTACTTCCCGAAAAAGGATTGGCTCTGCCTGGAGAAATTATTATTGGTGCAGATTCTCATACATGTACCTATGGAGCACTTGGTGCTTTAGGTACAGGGGTTGGAAGTACTGATATGGCAGCTGCCATGGCGACAGGTAAAGCCTGGTTTAAAGTCCCCCCTACAATTAAATTTGTTTATACTGGAGAATTACAGCCCTGGGTTAGCGGTAAAGATCTAATTCTCTACACAATCGGTAAAATTGGTGTAGATGGAGCCCTCTACAAGGCTATGGAGTTTACTGGTGAGGCTATCTCTAATCTATCTCTTGCAGGCAGAATGACAATGGCCAATATGGCAATCGAAGCTGGCGGAAAAGCCGGTCTGATTGCAGCAGATGAAAAAACTGAAGCATATCTAAAAGACAGAGCAGTAAGAGATTACACCATCTATCACAGTGATGAAGATGCAGAATATGAAGAAGTAATAGAAATTGATGTAAGTGAGATCGAACCTCAAATTGCTTTCCCGAGTTTACCTGAAAACACAAAGGGTTTAAGTGAAGTTGGAGAGGTTAAGATTGATCAGGCAGTAATCGGTTCATGTACAAATGGCCGCCTCGAAGACTTAAGAGAAGCAGCAAAGGTGTTTGAATTTAACAAAGTACATCCAAATGTTCGCTGTCTTGTTTTCCCTGGTACACAGGAGATCTACAAGCAGGCGATGAAAGAAGGTATTGTCGAGATTTTCATTAATGCCGGTGTTGCAGTAAGTACTCCTACATGTGGACCATGTCTTGGTGGACATATGGGTATCCTGGCTGATGGAGAAAAAGCTATTTCTACTACAAACCGCAACTTTGTTGGCCGGATGGGTTCAACAGGTAGTGAAGTATATCTATCAAGTCCAGCAGTTGCAGCAGCTACAGCAGTTAAAGGATATATCGCTGGTCCAGAGGAGGTAATGTAGTAATGAAATTAAAAGGAAAAGTATTTAAATATGGAGATAATGTAGATACAGATGTAATTATCCCTGCTCGTTATTTAAATTCTTCTGATCCAGAAAACCTTGCAGCTCACTGTATGGAAGATATTGATGAGGACTTTGCTGATCAGGTAGAAGAAGGGGATATAATTGTAGGTGGTAAAAACTTCGGTTCAGGCAGCTCCAGGGAGCATGCTCCTCTGGCTATCAAATATGCAGGTGTTTCCTGTGTTGTAGCAGAAAGTTTTGCCAGAATTTTTTACCGCAATTCAATAAATATCGGACTTCCTATACTGGAGTGTCCAGAAGCAGTAAAAAATACAGAAGCTGGAGATAAATTAGAAGTCGACATCGATAAGGGAGTTGTTAAAAACCTGCGCACTGGAGAGAGTTTTGAAGCCGAGCCATTCCCTCCATTTATGCAGGAGATCATTAAAGATGGCGGCTTAATAGCACATATTAAAAAGGTGGAGATATAGAATGAGTAATATCGCCTATATACCTGGAGATGGAATTGGAGAAGAAGTAACCAGACAGGGAATCAAGGTTTTAGACTATTTTAATTCTGTATATGATCTGGGTTTAAAATTTGAAAAATTTGACCTTGGTGCAGAAAGATATCTAAAAACAGGAGAAGTATTACCTGATGATGTACTAAATAAACTGGAAACATTTGATGCAATTTATCTTGGTGCTGTTGGTGACCCAAGAGTAAAGCCAGGTATTTTAGAAAAAGGATTATTACTAAAAATCCGCTTTTATTTTGATCAGTATATTAATTTACGTCCAGTAAAATTATATAAAAAAGAATTTTGTCCACTCAAAGGTAAAGGAATTAAGGATATTGATTTTACAGTAGTTAGAGAAAATACCGAGGGTATTTATGCAGGTATTGGTGGTTTTTTAAAAAAAGATACTCCAGATGAAATTGCAACTCAGGAGATGATTTCTACCCGTAAAGGTGTAGATAGAATTATTAAATATGCTTTTGAGTATGCACAGGAATTTGGGAGAGAACCCAAACTGACTGTCTGTGATAAAAGTAATGTATTAACTTATGCACATGATCTCTGGCAGCGTTCTTTTAAAGAAATGGGTAAAAATTACCCAGATGTTAAACAGAATCATTATCTTGTTGATGCTATAACCATGAAAATGGTACGTAATCCAGAGATATTTGACATAATAGTAACCTGTAATATTTTCGGTGATATAATAACTGACCTTGGTGCAGAAATTCAGGGTGGTATGGGACTTGCTGTATCTGGAAACATTAATCCAGACAGTATCTCTATGTTTGAGCCGGTCCACGGAAGTGCACCAGATATTGCCGGTCAAAACACTGCCAATCCTTTAGCTTCTGTACTTGCAGCTGGAATGATGCTGCAGCAGTTAGGCTTCGGCAGTTTATCACAAAAAGTTGAGGCAGCTGTTAAGGATGCACTGGCTAATGACATGTTAACCTGTGATTGTGGTGGTGACCTCAGCACAGATGAAGTAGGAGATTATTTAGTAGATAGCATTAAATCTAATGAGGAAGGTGAGAATGATGCTTAGTGGGATTAACAACTTATGATACAACTTTAAGAGATGGTTCACAGGGTGAAGGAGTTTCTTTATCACTTGATGATAAGCTGCGAATCACAAGACAGTTAGATCGTTTTGGTATTGACTTTATTGAAGGCGGTTGGCCTGGTTCAAATCCAAAAGATGAAGCCTACTTTAGAGAGGTTCAGAACATGGAGCTTGAACATGCTGAAGTGACTGCATTTAGTTCGACCAGGCGGCCGAATGTTAAAGCTTCTGAAGATCCTAATATTGAAAAATTGGTTAAATCAGGGGTAAATTATGTGACGATCTTTGGTAAAAGCTGGGATCTCCATGTAACAGAGGCTTTAAAAACTACATTAGAAGAAAATTTGAACATGATAAAAGATACGATTACTTATCTACGTTCAAATGATTTGAAGGTAATTTATGATGCAGAGCACTTTTTTGATGGCTATAAAAATAATAGAGAATATGCTTTAAAGTCATTAAAAGCTGCTGCTGATGCAGGAGCGGAAATCTTGGTGCTTGCTGATACCAATGGTGGTACACTTCCCTCAGAAATAAAAGAAATTATGCGGGAAATCAAAGCTGATTTTGATACACCATTCGGTATTCATGCTCATAATGATGGTGCGATGGCTGCAGCAAATTCAATTGCTGCTTATGAAGAAGGAGCAGTACAGTTTCAGGGTACAGTTGGTGGACTTGGAGAGCGCTGTGGTAACGCGGATCTCTGCAGTATAATACCAACACTACAGCTTAAATATGGTGAAAAACTTGTTACAGATCAGCAGTTAAAGCTGCTGAAGCCGCTGTATTTCTTTGTTACTGAAACTGCAAATCTGATTCCAAAAAACAATATGCCTTATGTAGGTAAAAGTGCTTTTACACATAAGGGTGGAATTCATGTAAGTGCTGTTAGAAAAAATCCACATACTTATGAGCACATTACTCCAGAACTGGTTGGTAATAAACGCAGGGTACTTGTTTCTGAACTTGCCGGTAAAAGTAATTTAAAGTATAAGCTGAAAGAAATTGGTTTCAATCTCGATGATTTTTCTAGTGAAATGATTAGAAAATTGATTAAACGGGTTAAAAAGTTGGAGAATAAGGGGTATCAGTTTGAAGGTTCAGAAGCTTCACTGATTCTGCTTGCTTTTAGAGAATTTAAGGATTATAAGCCCTTTTTTGAAGTTGAAGACTTTAGAACCCACAGCATTAATCGTGAAAATGAAACATTTTCTGAAGCTGTAGTAAAGATGAAGGTTGATGGAGAAAAAGTCCATATTGCAGCTGATGGAGATGGACCTGTTAATGCTCTTGATAACTGTTTCCGTAAGGCACTTGTATCTTTTTATCCAGAAATAACAGAAACAAAACTGATCGACTATAAAGTGCGGGTATTAAACGGAAATGATGGTACTGCTGCAAAGGTAAGGGTACTTATTGAAACAGCAGATCTGGAAAAATCCTGGACAACTGTTGGTGTTTCTACAAATATTATTCAGGCTTCCTGGGATGCTTTAATAGACAGTATAGAATACTGGCTGCTCATTGAAGATGGATTTATATTTTAATTAGTTCTTAAACCAGCAGAGGTTTAATTAAAAAATTATAGTAATTTCAAGGCAGCTGAACTTAATTGTTCAGCTGTCTTTTTTTGTTATTTCATGTCAAAAATATATTTTAAGCAAAAAAAAATAATTATTTTTTTAAAAAATTTTTTTTGCTTTATTACTAATGTATACATTAGTTATTAATAGCGAGATAACAGTAAAAACATTAAATTTACTTTTTAAGATATATTTTGTAATTATAATTAAAAATAAATACAAATAGAAATAATTTCTAAATTTATGCAGGAACTTTCTTAAATATGGAGAA
>JAGYNO010000027.1 GCA_018399955.1 Halanaerobium sp.
TGGTGAGCCATGGAGGAATCGAACCTCCGACAACCTGATTAAAAGTCAGGTGCTCTACCAACTGAGCTAATGGCCCATTTATCTTGCGACGTTTTATATAATATCACCAATAATAACTCTTGTCAAGAAAAATTAAAAAATAAAAAAGCAGACAATCTCTTGCCTGCATTTTTTTAAGGTAAATAATTTCTGGGGTTTAATGGTTTTTCATTTTTTAATACTCCAAAGTGGAGATGAGGTCCTGTACTTAAACCAGTATTACCAGAAAGAGCAATATCCTGCCCTTTATGTACATATGAACCTTTACGAACTAAAATACGCGAATTATGTCCATAAAGTGTTTCTACACCTATTCCGTGATCAATAATTACTGTATAACCAAATCCATTCATCCATCCGCTGTAACTTACTTTACCAGCAGCCGCAGCTTTAATCTTTGTCCCGGCTGCTACTGCAATATCAATCCCATTATGAAAAAGTCGTGTTTTTTTAATAGGATGAGTTCTCCAGCCAAAGCCAGATGAAATACGACCTCTTACAGGCCATATAAAAGCATCTTTTTCAAGTCTAAAAGGACCTGAATCTGTATCTTCAATAATCAATTTCTGCCCAATATAAATACGGTCTCCAGAAATATTATTATTTCTTTTGATTGTATTGACTTCTGTGCCATAAATTCGTGCGATAGTACTTAACGCATCTCCCCGCTGCACCTCATATGTAATTGTTTTATTTTCATTGCTATTAGAAACACTATCACTTTTAACTGAAGTGGTATCACTCTTAGTATTAACAATCGGGAGTACCAATTCCTGTCCAGCTTTTATAAAATCAGATCTTAAATTATTTGCATCCATAACCTCTTCTACCGTAAGATTTCTCTTAGCAGCAATGGTCGAAATACTATCACCAGGTCGTATAGTATAGTAAATCTTATTACTTTTCTGTTCACCAACATCACTGGACAAATTTGAATTAATGCTCTTCTCTTCTCTAGGAATTTTCAAATCCTGTCCCAATTTTATTCGATCTGAATGTAAATTGTTAAATTCTTTTAATTTAGAAACTGAAATATCTCTGCTTTTAGCAATTTTTGATAAACTATCTCCACTACCTACAATATAAAGCTCATAAGGTACTTTTTTAGAAACCAAAGCTTTAAGATCTTGATAACTTTCATCTCCAACTATTCCGTCTACCTGAAGATTATTATCTTTTTGATAATTTTTAACTGCATCTTCTGTAGTTCTACCAAAAATACCATCTGTTGAAACATCATATCCCAGTTCAGATAAATATTTTTGTATTTCAGTTACTTTTGATCCACGATCATGTAATTTAACCTGAAAAGCAGAAACACTTATTGAAAAAATTAAAATTAAAATTAATGAAAAGAAAAATATTTTTATATTTCTTTTTTTTGCCATATCTCCCCTCCTCTCTATCTTATACTATATATTTCTACATAAAAGTTATATTTCCTCTTTAAAAATACCATTTTTATTTAAGTTAACGAAATTATTCTGTCTTAATGCTTCATAAAGAATAATTGAAACAGAATTAGCGAGATTTAAAGAACGTAAACTTTTTTTCATTGGTATTCGGATGCATTTATCTAAATTTTCTTTTAATAATTTTTCCGGTAGTCCTGCTGTTTCTTTACCAAAAAGAAAGTAATCATCAATTTTATATTCTGGTTTATCATAAGATTGAACTGCTTTAGTAGTTGCATAAAAAAAACGGGCATTGATATTTCTACTAAAAAAATCATCTAAGCCATCATAATAACTTATATCGAGTTTATCCCAATAATCTAAACCAGCTCTTTTTAAATATTTATCAGATGTTGAAAAGCCGAGCGGTCTTACTAAATGCAGCTTTGAATCTGTTACAGCACAGGTTCTGGCTATATTACCGGTATTTTGAGGTATTTCTGGTTCTACAAGTACTATATTCAAAAATATCACCTTTATAATTTAAATGTATTTTATAAATTTTTAAACTTCAATTACCAGTCCATCAAATGCTGGACTAACATTATCAGGTAAATATTTAACTAAGTCTTCGTGCTCAACTCGATGAGACATATGGGTTAAATAACCATGTTTTAAACCTAGCTTATTTACCAGATCCACTGCCTGATCAACAGACATATGGGTAGGGTGTTCTTTATAGCGAAGTGCATCAACTGCTGCATATTCTATTCCTTCAAGAAGTTCAAATGATTCTTCAGGAATTTTACTGCAGTCAGTTAAATAAGCAAAATTATTTATTCTATAACCTAAAATTAAATTGTCTCCGTGATAAATCGGTACAGCTTTGATGTTTAAATCCTGCAGTTTAAACTTCGCTTCTATTTCTTTTAATACCACCTGTGGTACTCCACCACCTGGATTATTATCAGAAAATATATAAGGATAAATCCTTTTAATATGCTCAAGTGTACCTGGATCTGCATAAACCGGCATTTCTTTTTCCTGATACCAGTTCAATGCCCTAATATCATCAAAACCCATTATATGATCTGCATGAGCATGAGTCATCAGTACAGCATCTACTTTTTTTATATTGTTATTGACAAGCTCTAATCTCATTTCAGGTGGAGTATCTATTAATAAATTGTATTTTTCGCTTTTAATATGAATAGAGGTTCTATTTCTTTTGTTTTTTGGATTATTAGACTGACATGTCTCACAATCACAGGCAATAACAGGTATCCCATGAGAAGTACCTGTTCCTAAAAATGTTATCTGCAAAAAAACATCTCCCTTCATAAGAATTTTATATTAGCAAAGCATTTTTGTCAACTTAAGAGAGCTTTTCTGCATAATATCTACTTTAAACTTTCTTTAAGTAAAGTTTAATTATTTTCTAAAGCTCTTATCAAACCCCTTTTCCGTAAAAAGTTAGCCATCTTTTTATAAACTAATACTGTCACAGCTGAATTCAACAGTGCTTTTGTTAAATTAAAAGGCAATATCCCCGGCAGCATCATCTGCATAACCTGTTCTCTTGGAATTCCATAAAATATAGGATTAAATATTAAGTTTGCAGCAGCCATTACAGCTGTCATTGCTATACTTCCAATTAATAGGCCTTTAACAGCACCTCTGCGGTTGTGGTGTTTTTGATAAAAATAACCTGCAGCTCCTGCAAATACTCCAGTTGCAAGAAAATGCATAAAAGCACCAAAAGGACCTCCTAAACCGGTAAAAACAGCCATCAAAATAGATAAAATAAATGTGGCTCCAAGAGCTGCACCAGGACCATATAAAAAGGCTGTAATTAAGATTGGAATATCACCTGGTTCATAAATCAAAAAAGGTAAAAATAATGGGAAACGAATCAAAAGCATTAATGCTAGAGAAAATCCGGATAAAACTGCGATATTTGTTAGTTTTTTTATTTCCATTTTCATTCTCCTTATTGTGTAATATTAAATTAAACTATCTAGACAAAAAAATTAGCCCTGAAAATATAATCAGGGCATAAATTTAAATAATCTTCTTTCTTCCGGACTTTACCGTCGGTACTGGAGTTTCACCAGTTCAGCATCTGCTCGTGGACTATAACCACCGGTCTGGAATTACTGTTAAGTTCACCAAACCCTGAAGATCTAATATTTAACTAATTAATATTATATAAGATTATTATCTTAATCTCAAGTAATTTTATCAATTTTACAAATAAAAATTGCTAATCATATTTTTTTATCTCAACACCCGGATAAAAATGCATAATTATTTGCTGATAATCCCAGCCTGATTCTGCCATACCTGCTGCTGCTGACTGATCTAAGCCGAGGTTGTGTCCCCATCCAGCACCATATATATAAACTTCTTTGATATCAGAATTTTCATCTCTAAATGTTTCGATATAAATCCGACTGCTTCTTATCCCACCAAGTAGTCTTCTGATACCAGAACTTCCGTAATTCTTTTCTTGGTTTTCACCTCTAATTCTTAGAGAAGTTACTGTACCTCCATCAGCTCTATCTAAAATTTCTATATTTTTTAATTTATCAATACCACTTTTAGATTCAATAACTTCTGCTGGAATTTTTATATGCCAGCGATAATTACTGCTTCCAAAATCTTTAGAAAAAGAGGCAGGTGATGTTCTTATCCATTCTTTTAACTCTACCGGATTAAGAGGAAATTGGTAATTGTCATTTTTCATCTGATTTGAACCTCTTAAATAAGGTAAATCTGCTGACCATATCTGATCACTTCGCTCTGTTTGACCACCACTATTACTGCTAAATACTGCCTCTATGACGTTATCATTATAAAAAGCAGCTTCTCTGTAAGTAGCTAAAACTGCCTCAGTAGTTCTATGATTTTCGTTTTGAATTCCATTATAAGCTGCACAATGCACTGTTGAACAGAGATCATATCCTTGACTGCTGTGTCTGCCAAGATTGCTTAAAGTATAACTTCTAGCAGCAACTGCCTGTGCCTTTAAAGACTCCTCGGGCCAGCTTGAATAAATCTCAGAAGGAACAACAGAAATTAAATATGCTGTTAATTCCACTCTATTAATCAAAGAAAAACTATTTTCTTCAGCAAGAATTATCATATTCCCCCTGTACTGTCTATTTCCTCTATTCTGCCAGAAATAGCCTTCTCCATAGCCTATATTATAAACATAAAATGAAGAATTATCTATACTGCTGTATATTTCATATTCCCCACTCAAACTACCAATTTTTGTTCTCTTATCTAAATCTCTTATATATAAATCATCTTCAATAATTTCCAATAGATAGTTTCTTTTTGCCTGACCTTTAAAGATGATTTTACCATCATAAACAACTGAAAATGGGTTAGAATATTGAAATAAAAGATGTCTGTTGTTATCCTGTAATCCGATTCTTAAAAACTTAGAACTTCCTTTTTCAGATAATTTGCTTATATCCTTCCAGTTAGCTGTTAAATTAAATGGATTTATTTCCTCAACTTCTTCTTCCTCCTCTTCGTCAGGCCTTAAAGAAGGATATTTATCTTGAAGAAAATTTATACTTTTATAAGCAGTATTTTCAAAAAGTCCATATGATAAACTTCTCTGCCAGTAATTATATGCTTCGATTTCTTTATCTGCTTTTTCTAATGCTTCAGCCATTTCTTTGAACAAAAATGTCTGGCTTTTATCTGCCTGATAAGATTTATTTAAGTAATCATATTCAGCCATATAATTACCTTTCATTTCTGAAACTTCAGCCTGAAGCAGGAAGATCTGTGCTCTGTTAATTTCTAAGTTTAGCATTTTTTCCAAAATTTTATCTGCTTTATCAAAATCATTAATTACTAAAGAAGATTTTACTGAATAATAATATTTTCTAAAAAGCTCTTCATCTGATTTTAACTCTTCAGCTTCTATTTTATTTTCAAGCAAATAGAGAGCAGCATGCCCATTATTTATTTTATAAAAACTTTGCGCTAATTCGAGCAAGTCATCTGTTTTACCACTTAAAATAGCAGTCTTTAGTAAAATTTCATTTTCTTTTTCAAGCTTATCCAACTCATTATAGATTACTGCAAGATTTCTACGGCTTTCTAAATTAAAAGGATCATATTCCAGTACTTCTCTGTAATAATTTTCTGCTGATTCAAAATTACCATCATAATATGCTTGTTCTGCCAAATCTAAGAGATGCTTTATATTCCTCTCTTTACTTTGTTCTGATATTGTCACATCTGCTGCAGTATTTTGAATTAAATAAAATTCAAATAAAGGTAAAAATATACCCAGTAATACTGCTGTAATAATTATAGGGAAATATTTTTTCATTATTTACAACTCCATCTTTAAAGAAGTCCACTTGCTATTTCAGCAAGTTCTGATCTTTCGCCCTGTTTTAGCATAATATGACCAGATATTTTTTGATCATGAAACTTATGCGCTAAATAATTCAACCCGTTTTTATGAAAATTTAAATAAGGATTATCTATCTGGTAGGGATCACCTGTAAAAATCAATTTAGTATTTTCACCAGCTCTAGTAACTATAGTCTTAACCTCATGTAAAGATAGGTTCTGTGCCTCATCAATAATAATATACTGATTTGGAACTGAACGTCCTCTAATATATGTCAGAGCTTCAATTTGTATTAAATCTTCTTTTTGAAGTTTTTGATAAATTAAGCTGCTGTCATTATTCCTATGAACTATAAAATCAAGATTATCAAAGATTGGCTGCATCCAGGGAGCTAATTTTTCCTCTTTTTCACCAGGTAGATAGCCAATATCTTTACCCATCGGCATAACAGGCCTTACAACAAGCAATTTTGAAAAAGCTTTTTCATTTACAACTTTTTCTAAACCTGCTGCTAGAGCTAGCAGAGTTTTTCCTGTTCCTGCTTTACCAGAAATGGTAACAAGTCTTAGCTCATCATCAAAAAGAAGTTCCATAGCCAGCTGCTGTTCTCTGTTTCTTGCTCTAATTTTTACAGGTTGTTTCTGATTATATTTTAAATCTATTAAGTTATTGCCATCAAATCTAGCTAAAGCAGTTTTTTTATTTCTATCACCTGCAGTTAACTGAATAAATTCATTGGGATAAAGCTTATCCCTTACTTCTTTATCAAAATCTTCAGGTGCAGCACTTTTATTTTCAAAAAATCTATCAATCAAATCTGAACTAACCATAAGCTCCCTAAAACCTGTATAAATTTGTTCTTCACTTAATCGGATTGAGTTATGCTCTTCAGCCTTAATTCCAAAAGCATCACATATTAAACGCATATTAATATCTTCTGATACCATTATTACATTTCGCTCAGGATTATCTTCCTGCAGGTGAATAGCAGTTGATATAATACGGTTATCCATTTTGTTAGAAGTTAAGTTTTCTGGTATCCTAATCTCACCATTAATTAAGATTTTAACCTTTCCTCCTTCATCAAGTTCTACTCCTTGATCAAGATCACCTTTTAATCTTAAGCTCTCTAAAATGCGGGAAGTTTCTCTTGCATTATAACCCAGATCAGAACCCTGAGTTTTTAGATTATCTATTTCTTCTAATACTGCAAGAGGAATTATTACATCATTTTCTTCAAAACTAAAGATTGCCCTGGGATTATTTAATAATACATTTGTATCTAATACAAATATTTTTTTCATTGAAAAACCTCCCATTTATTTTATTAGTATATATTTTTTTAATATTTATTAATAAAAACCATCTACCAGAGGGGAAGTCCTGTATCTTCATCATATTTTCTTATTTTATCTGCATTTGAAAGCTCCTGTATTTCTATTTCTGAAGCAAAAACTACTGTGCCTTCACCAAGATGACCTCCAAATGCATTTCCCTCTTCATCTGCAAGCATAATATGGGCATGAACCATTGCTTCACCATCTTTAATTGAAACATTACCATTTAGACTTAAAATTTCAAATTGACCTTCTTTTTCTAAAAAAATATATTCCCAATCCTTTTGATCATAATAACCAAATACTATTTTGGAAACTGCACCAAGTCCAGATATTGTTGCTAAACGAATATCATTTTCTTGTACAACTTCTGTTAATTTTTTAATTAAATCATCACCTCTGTCCAGCCTCAACAGATAAGTATTCTTAACCTCGTGTCTTTTTAATTTTTTAGACATAAATATCATCCTTTCTTTTGATTTTTATAATATGTGCATAAATGAGTACAAAAGCAATTTTCACAATCTGGATTCTGTGCTTTACACAATGCTCTTCCATGATCAATAATCCAATGGTGTAAGTCAATCCAGTATTTTTTTGGAATATTTTCTGTTAATTCTTTTTCTGTAAGCTCAACATTTTTCCCTGAACTTAAACCAAGTCTTGCTGAAACCCTAAATACATGAGTATCGACTGGAAATGCTGCTTTTGAAAAAGCATTTGCAAGTACAACATTAGCTGTTTTTCTGCCGACACCAGATAATTTGAGCAGTTCTTTTCTTGTATCTGGAACCTGACCACCGTATTCATCAAGCAGCAGTTTACTTGTTTTAATAATAAATTTGGCTTTATTTCTGTATAAACCAATACTCTTTATTTTATTTTCCATTTCTTTTCTGCTTAGTGAGGCAAAATCTTCTGGTTTATTATATTCTTTAAAAAGCTCTGCAGTTACTTTATTTACCTGAACATCAGTTGTTTGAGCAGAAAGAATTGTTGCAATCAAAAGCTCAAAAGTTGATGTATGATCTAAGGAAGTCCCAGGTTCGGGATAATGTTTTGAAAAAAGCTTTATAAGTTCTTCTGTTTTTTCTTTATTTTTTGTTTTTGCCAAGTTTAAAAACCCTCCTAAATATTAAATGTAGTGTTAAATCAGAACTGGACTTGAAGTTATAAAAATGATAAGATTATTTAAGAGAAAAATCAAGTAAATAGTTTATAATTTAAAGAAATTTAACAAATATTTTTATTTAATTGAGGTGAAATTATGAAATACAATATAGGTATAGATATTGATGGTGTACTTACAGACGAAGGTGAAAGAGAAAACAGCATCTGGCTGCAGAAAATGAACGAATTATTTGATAGAGAAATCATTCTAAAAGAATACACCTATGATCTGCGAAAAGCATTTGGACTTACAGAACAGGAATTAAATCATTTTTTAGAAATTAAACTTCCAGAAGTATATGCAAATGTAGGGCCAGCTCTTGGTGCAAAAGAAACACTAGATGAACTGCATCAGGCAGGCCATAAT
Organism: Halanaerobium sp.; assembly: GCA_018399955.1. GTDB lineage: Bacteria > Bacillota > Halanaerobiia > Halanaerobiales > Halanaerobiaceae > Halanaerobium. The sequence continues at coordinate 8,692 of JAGYNO010000027.1, forward strand.
CTAATATTAATTACAGCAAGAAATGAAATTTTTAGAGATTTAACCGAAAACTGGTTAGAAAAACATCAAATTCCTTACAACGAACTTCATCATGATGATGATAAGGCACCACTTGCAGTAAAAAAAGAGCTTGCTTTATTTATAGATGACCGAAAAGAAAACGCTGTTCAAATTGCAGCAGAAAATATCCCTGTTATCCTAGTAAACAAATACCATAATCTTAATTTTAAAAAAAGCAGTAATATTTTAAAAGCTGATAATTGGAGTGAGATTAGAAAAAAAATTAAATTACTGCTCTCTAAAAATACTCCTGCCGGTAAATTCTCTTAATATTGAAGTATGTGGGACTTCTATATCAGGCATAGCTTTAAAATTTCTCAACATTTCTATGAGCCTCTGTGCCTGATAATAATTTTTATCTATTTTATCTATTTTTTTGAGAAGGGGTTCAACATAATTTTTTAAAACTGATAATTCATAAATTAAAGCTGAATTGAACATTGTATTGGCATTTTCTTGATATGGGAAAATGTTTTTTTCTTCTCCTCTTCTTACAGAATCCCATAAATCTAGTGTTTGTGAAGCACTTAGACCCCTAAATTGATTATCTCTAACAATTCTTCTAATTAATCTTGTATCTGTTGTTGGTATTCTATTATGACAGTCAATATTAAGCTGTGTAAGAGCACTTATATAAATTTTGAATTTTAAATCCTGTGGAATTACTTCAGTTAAATTATCATTTAGACCATGTATTCCTTCTATTAAAATTGGCTGGTCTTCTTCTAATCTTAAAATTTTGCCGCTCTTTTTTCTTATACCTCTTTCAAAATCAAAACTAGGTAGTTCAATACTTTCTCCCTGAACTAATTTTAATAGGTGATTGTTAAATAAATCTAAATTTATTGCTTTAAGAGCCTCAAAATCTGGTTTGCCTTTTTCATCAGTGGGAGTGTTATTTCGGCTGACAAAATAATTGTCTGTAGATATTTGAACAGGTCTTAAGCCATTAATCTTTAGTTGAGTAGATAAACGATGAGTAAAAGTTGTTTTACCAGAAGAAGTTGGCCCAGCGATTAAAATAATTCTATTGCGCGGCATTCCCTGCTTTATTTGGTCTGCTATCTGGGCAATTTTCTTTTCATGAAATGCCTCCACAATACGAATAAGTTCACTATATTCTTCATTTTGTATTATTCTATTTAAATCAATAACATTATTAACACCAAGTATCTCACCCAGCTTTGAGTACTCTGAAAATATATTGGCCAGTTTGGGCTGTTCTTTAAATTGCGGCACTTTTTTCTCACTGAAAAATTTAGGGAAAAGCAGTACAAAACCAGGAATACGCAGATGAATATCAAACTCATTTAAATAAGAAGTAGAAGGTACCATATTATAATAAAAGTAATCATAATATCCATCTAATTCATAAATAGTATAAAAATCTTTGTCCTGTCTCTCTATTAATTCAGCCTTTAAAGGACACTTACCCTGTTTAATAATCTCTATTATTTCATCTTTCTTTAGACGTAATCTATTCATCTTTAAATCAGCATTAATTATTTCTTCTATCTTTACTTTTATTGTTCTTATATCTTCTTTTCTTAAACTATCTTTATTTTCAATTTCACAGTATACACCATTACTTATAGAAATTCTGATTTTAAGCAGACTTTCTGGGAAAATTTCATAGACAGCCTTAGCTAATACTAAGTATAAGCTTCTGCGGTATATTCTGTTTCCATATTCACTGTTTATTTTTATCGATTCTATTTCAAGCTCTTCTTGAGGTACTTTATTAAGATCATAAATCTCATTATTTATCTTTGCAGCAATAATTTCTTTTTTGTCATCTATATTATTTTCAATTATAATTTCTTCAATACTTTTTTCTTCAAAAATCTTATATGTTTTTCCATCAATTTTTATATCCAAATCTAATTCCCTCCCTGCAAAATAATTCTGATTTCATCTGTTATTCTGGTGTCTTTTTCTATATTAAGCTGTTTTTTTAAAAAAGTTTCAGCTCTATTATAGTCAAGTTCACTTAATGCCCAGACTGCATAAAAGCGAATAATTGGAGAATTATCACTTAACTTTTCTTTAATTAAACTAAAATACTCTCTTTTATCTAAATTTACAGCAGCTATAATAGCATTTCGCACTAATATTCTGCTGCCCCTCCACATAACTGCAGTATCTTTTAATTCCTCAGGTGGGTTTTTTCTATCCAAAGTTAAAAAATATTCCAAATCTTTATCAAAATACTCTAAAGCTGGATCAATACTTTTTTTGCTTATATCAGTAGAAATATTATTATAGGGGCAGATTTTTTGACATTTATCACAGCCCCAGATATGACTGCCGATAAGTTTTCTCTCAGCAAAAGAGAGCATCCCTTTTTTTTGAGTTAAATAACTGATACAGCTATTTACATCAAGATAATAAGGAGCTTTAAGTGCCCCACCTTCACAATTAATTAGACATTTTCTGCATTGTCCACAATCAATATCAAGCGGTTTGTCAGCTTCTATTTTTATATCTATCAGAATTTCTCCAAGGAAAATAGATGAACCATACTGAGGATTAATTAACATAGAATTTTTACCTATAAAACCAACTCCCGCTTTTTCTGCGACAGCTCTTTCTAAAAATGGAGCAGTATCTACATATATTTTATAATTTTTATTTTTTTTAAGAACTCTGCCTGTTTTATTACTTATCTCATGGACCAGCAGCTTCATTTTTTCTTCTAGAACAAAATGATAGTCCTCTTTTGTAATATAAGCAGATAAAAATCTATTTGCCGAACTAAGATTATTATAATTTAAACCAATAACAATAGTTGATTCGATATTTTCAAGATGAAGAGCTAAATTGGTTAATTCATCTATATTTTCATTTGTAAAAGGCTGAGGCCAGTTACCCTTTTCTTTTCTAAGTAATAATCTTTCTCTTTCCACAGATAATTTTTTTACATCTGTAATCCCACAGATATTTATACCCAAATTTTTAGCTGTTTCTTTAATTGTACTATTTTTAATCATTAAAAACTTCCTTTAAATTTATGATACCACTTCATTTTTTTCTTCAAGTTTATATAAATATAATGAATAGATAATACCTGTTATGATAACAATGATTCCCCAAAATAAATACATCATTTCTCCACCAAAGAACTGATAAATCCATCCACCAAGTAAACTGCCGGAAACAGCACTTAAGCCCATATATACAGCAGAATAAATATTCTGACCAGTAGCTCTAAACTTTTCTCCACTTAATCTGTTCACATAATCTACCCCAACTGCAAAAAAGAGGCCGAAGGTTATACTGTGAAGAAGTTGAGAGATTAATATAATTGGAGTAACAGGAAAGAATGAAAGCGCAAACCAGCGGAACATAAAAGAAACACTTATCAGAAATATAATTTTGCTGAAGCGATATCTTTTAATTATTTTATCAGAAAATAGGAAAGCTAGAATTTCACTTGCAGAAGAAATAGTCATAGCAATTCCGAGCAGAAATTCTCTCCCACCATGATCTAAGATATATATTGGAAAATAAGTATAGTTAGCATTCATTGAAGTCTGCAAAATAAATATAAAAATCAAAAAATAAATAAGCCTTTTTTTACGAAAAACCTTTTTAAAATCTACTAAATTTATAACTTTAATATCTCTTTTGCTTTTTGGCAAAAATTTAAGTAAAAATAAAGATATTACTAATATAACTGCATAGACATAAAAAAGATTAACAGAAACTGTTTTTTCTAAAAAATAACCGAGTAGTGATACAGTTATCATATATCCCAATGAACCCCAGAGTCTGAATCTTCCATACAGACTGCTTTTATCACCTAAATAATCAAGCAGCAGGCTATCTGATAACGGAAGAATGGGATTCTGAAATAAAGTGTACAAAAACATAATGAACATCAATGCCTTAAGTGAATGGGCAAAAGGGAAAATTAGTACTGTGATTAATGTCCCACTCATGGTGATAAATAAAACCTTTTTATTTTCTTGAAAATAATCTGTTAAGACTCCCCAAATAGGCATCAATAAAAGCGCAAATATTCTCGGTACTGCATTTACCAGGCCAATCTGAAAAGAATCTAATCCTATATCCCTAAAATAAATATTGAAATAACCAAAAGCAGCCATTGTTATATAAAATATAAAATTATACAGCTTAAAAGCCAAAACTATCAGTCCTTATCTAAAATAATTGATTCTACCATTAGATCTTTATCAAATATTTTATCTTTGTAGATTAATATATCTTCAGCTGTAATATTTTCTATAATATTTGAAATATCAAAAATATCTATGCCGAGCCTTCTATAGTTAATAAATTCTGATGCAAGCGGCTTAAAATTATTAAAAAGTCTGATAAAACTACCCTGGTATTTCGATTTTATTTTTTTAAAATTATTTCTTATTTCTTTTTCATCTATATCAATCATTTTTTCTTTTACTTTTTCTCTCATTAAATCAGGCTGACTACTTTCTCCATATAAATGTATATAAGCATAATCAGGTTTTATGTGATAAGTACTGGAAAAACTGTTATCTATAATCCCTTCATCATATAATTCATTATAATTTTTACTGCTTTTGCCAAAAATAATGTCTAATAAAATATTTACAGCATATTCTTTCTGGATTGTCTTATTTGGATCTTTATATATTTCGGTATCTTTAAACCCAATTTGAACAATTGGTCTAGCTACATTCATATTTTCTTCAATAAGTTTTTTCGATATTTTATTCGGCTCTTCAGCAATAATTCTAACTGGATTTTTAAAATGAGGAAAACTCTTTTTTGCCTGATTAATTTTTATGGAGTCGATTATCTCTTCAGCATCAATGTTACCTACTAAAATTAAATCCATATTTGTCGGCAGATAAAAATTATAATAACAGATATAAAGATCCTCAGGTGTAATAGAATTAACACTTGCTTCTGTACCTGCTATGTCATTTTTTACAGGATGATTTAAATATAAAGCAGAAAGAAGATTAAAATATGACCTCCAGTAGGGATTGTCCTGATACATCTTTATCTCCTGAGTTATTATACCCTTTTCTTTTTTTACATTTTCTTCACTAAAATAAGGATCCTGTACAAAATCCAAAAGATTTATAAGAGAATCATTAAAGTTCTCTGTACTCGAAAAGAGATAGTTTGTACTATCAAAATTTGTAAATGCATTTGCTGAAGCTCCAAGATCAGCAAACTTATCGAATATACTTTTTTCTTTGTCTTCAAATAATTGATGTTCTAAAAAATGAGCTATACCAGAAGGCATATTTCTATTTTTCCCATTTTTTGAATCAATAAAATTTATATCATTTGAACCAAAATCTACTGAAAGAACAGCATATTGTTTAACATAATTCTTCTTTGGAAAAATATATATATTTAAACCATTTGGTAATTTTTCTTTTATTAAAGTTTCATCTATTCTTTTGTTGTATATTCTTTCCAAGTTAATCATTCCTCACTTTTTAATAAATAAACTGTGTCCATCTTTAATTTTTTAGCTGCAGCCTGTACATCAATAATATCTACAGAATTAATACCTTCAATTGTCTCAGAAATGGATTCATCTCTTTCATTAATTAATGTTAATAAGTATTGAGCTGCAAGGGCTCTGCTGCTGTCAAAGTCTTCTTTTAAACTATTAACAATACTTTTTTTCGATCTTAAAAATTCTTCTTCACTAAATTGCCCATCTATAATAGCCTTTATTTCTCTGTTTATTAATTCAATTACTTTTTCACTATTTTCAGCATCTATGCCGCTGTTAATAAAAAGCAGTCCTTTTGTAGATTCAATAGAAGAATTAACATAATAGGCCAGACTTCTTTTTTCCCTAACTTCCTGAAATAATTTTGAATGAGTAGAGCCTCCAAGTAAGCTGTTAAAAACAATAAGAGCATAATAATCATCCATTTTTCTTGTAATGCCGGTTCTGAAGCCTAATGTTAATTTAGCCTGGTTTACCGGCATTTCTTCTTCATAAAAATCAATTTCTTTTTCTTTATAAACAACTTCAGTATTATTATCATAAATTTCTTCTCCTGTTTTAAGTGGAGTTTTTTCAGAAATATTATCCATAAAGCTGCTTTTAAAGTTTCCCACTAAAAACAAAGATCTTTTGGCTTTATTAATTATTTTTTGATAATGATTAAATAATTCTCTGCTGCTAATCGTTTCAGCAGATTTAACATCACCAAGTTTATAAATTCCATACTTCTCATTTTTACACATTTTTTTTATGCAGTTCTCCAGAGCATAGCTATATTTATCATTTATTAAAGAAATAATGTTATTTTTTAGATTTTCCTTCTCTTGGATAACGAAATCTTCCTTAAATATACCATCTTCAAGTAAAGGATGAAAAATTATATCATTCAAAAGCTCAAACGCCTCTTCAGTTAAATTAGCTTTGTGCGGCAGAAATTTTTCATTAACAATTTCTAGTGAAAATTTTAAAATTTGATTTTCTCCTCTTTTCAAAACATTGAAATTTAATTTTGAACCATATAATTCTTCCAGCTGAGTTTTCAAAGCACGATTATTGGGAAGTTTTTCTGTTCCCCGCTTTAATACAGCAGGAAGAAGAGCAGTCATGGCTGCCTCTTTATGATTCTTAAGAGGCAGCATGAAATACAATTGAATTAAATTAGTCTTGAATTTATCAACTGCTAAATTGTGGATATTAAATCTATTCTTAATATTTGTAAATTCCAAATCATTATTCATCTATTATTCTCCTGTTCCGGATAATTGTTCTAATACACTTCCTAATTCTTCTATTATTTCTCCATAGCGGGAAAAATCACCCTGCTGTAGTGCATCTTGTGCTTGTTTATAAAGGTCATTAGCTTCTTCGATCAATTGATAATCATCGGCTTCTACAAATGGTGCTTGCATGTCTTCTTCAGTTTCTTCAGTTAAATCAGCTGTATCCTCTTCGGTTGGAGCTACTCCAGTTTCTTCAGATATTTCTTCTATATCTTCAGAAGCTACTGCAGTTGGAGCTTCATCTTCAAACATAGCTTCTAGTGCTGATTCTAAATTCTGTCTCATAATTATTTTATCCTCATAAGCCACTACAACCCTCCTCAACTCAGGAAGTGCACTTGTTTCAGCCTGGAGGAAAATTGGTTCAACATATAGAATACTATTATTTACAGGGATAACAAGTAAATTACCTCTGATAACCTGTGACCCGCGCTGACTCCAGAGAGAAAGCAGTTGAGAGATCTCTGATTCCTGATCAATTCTAGATTCTATCTGTCTTGGTCCATAGATAAGCTGATCTTTTGGAAAACTATAGAGGAATAAATCGCCATAATTATCTCCGTCATTGCGGGCAGCCAACCAAGCTACCATATTATTTTTATTTGCTGGAGTAAATGGTGTCATTAATATAAATTCTGCCTCATCTTCCCCAGGTAAGTTATTCATTATATAATAGGGCTCCATTTTAATGGTGGAACCAGAATAACTTTCTTCAGGTATATTCCAGACATCCTCTCTGTTATAATAAACAACTGGATCTTCCATATGATAATTACTGTAAATTTCTGATTGTATTTTGAATAAATCGATTGGATATCTAAGGTGTTCCCTTAATGAATCAGGCATTTCTTCCATTGGTGTAAAGAGATCATCAAATATCTTATTATAGGTTAAAACTATTGGGTCTTCTTCATCTACTATATAATAATCAAGAGTACCATTGTATGCATCAATTACTACTTTAACAGAGTTCCTTATATAATTATCGCTTCTGTTAAACGGCTGTGAATAAGGAAATAGATTAGTAGTGGTGTAGGCATCATAAATCCAGAACAAACGACCTCTATCAATTACTAGATAAGGGTCACTGTCATATTTTAGGAAAGGTGCTGCTTTTCTAACCCGCTCATGAATATTGCGGTGATACATTATCTGACTTTTTTCGTTTATTTCATCAGATAAAAATATTTTTAGGGTATTAAAACGCAGAGCATAGATCGCTTTTCTTAAAAAGTTATTTATACTAACTCCACCAGAACCCTCGTATTTTATAAAAACATTATCTGAACCCATTGGATAATGAAATTCTGTTTCATCAGTTTTTGTGATTACATAATTATTCGTTTTTTCACCATAATAGACAGAACTATTATCCAATTCCAGCCCTTCATCAGTTTTCGGTGGAATATCCTGAATCAAAAATTCAGGCTGCCCATCTGAGCCAACTTTACCTGCAGGACTCATTACTGCTCCAAAACCATGGGTGTATTTTAATGTTTTATTAACCCATGTCTGTGCCTGAGAGGCCAGAGCATCTTGATCCAGTTCTCTTGCAGAAAGCATGACCTGAGTATAGTCTCCATCTATATCATATCTGTCGATATCTACATCCTGAAATTTATAATACTGTCTTAAACCCTGCAGCTGTCCATAGGTGGATAAAAGGGGTCTTCTATCCCAGAGCCTGATATTATTTACAACAGTATTATATTCCATTAAATCATCATAAGAAAGACCATCTCCAGAAAGCTCAAAATCTTCTTTTCTAACCTTATCAAGTCCATAAGCCTCTAAAGTCATATTAATATTATTTTTAATAAAAGGCTCTTCTCTATCTATCTCATTTGGTTCAACACTAAACTGCTGAACAAAAGCAGGATATAAGCCCGTAAATATTATAGAAAGAATAATCCAGGCACCAATACCCCAGATGAGTGGTTTATAATTTTTTCTAAATAAACTGTAGAGTACAGCCAGTGCAACAAATAGCACAACAAAGAACAAAATACGGTAACCCAACAGATTAGCATTAACATCAGTATAACCTGCTCCAAATACTACACCTCTCGGTGAAAATAAAAGATCGTACATCATCAATCTATAATCCCATGCTTTAAAAAGCAGAAATACAAATACTAAAATTGAAAGATGTTTTTTCGCTCTACTTGTCATTTTTGAGGAAATATCATTAAATGAATGAATACCACTAAATATGATATACATTGCACCTGCTAAAATAATTGAAATAACTATTAAAACAGTACCCATTTCTCTCATGAAGGATAAAAATGGGAGGGTGAAAACGTAAAATCCTATATCATTATTAAAAATCGGATCAACACTATTAAAACTCGTTCTATTGAAAAATTTAAGAACCATTTTCCAGCTGTCAGTTGAAATCGAACTGAAAAGAAACCCAAATATTAAACTGATTACAATATAAATTATATTTAAGCGTTTTTTATTTAACCAGTCAAAAATTTGATTTTTTTCCTCTCCAAACATTGATTCTACTTTTGAATCTTTTTTTATATTTAAATGTTTAATAATTGGTTTTTTTGTAAAATGTAAATTTAAATAAATTATCGTCGTAAACAAAACACCTATTGTTAATCTTAAAATAAAATTTGATAAAAACATTATCGTAAATGTCTTCTCGAAATTTAAATCTTCAAACCAAAGCCAATCAGTATAAATACTGGCTCCAGCTGAAATAAATACTGTCAGCAAAATTACTGCAGCAATAACTATTGATATGAAAAATCTGAATTTTTTACTCATTTTTTACTCCTTTCTCAAAGCAGGTTAACCTTTTTTTAAATTATCAGCAATTTCTACTGCTCTTTTTTCTACTTCATAATAAATTCTTTCTGTATCTAAAGTTAAAACTTTGCTAGATTCAACTACTAATTTTCCATTAATTATGACTGTGTCTATAACCCTGCTGTCTGAAGCATAAAACAAATTAGAGAGATTACTGTGATGTGGAAATGAAAAGCTTTCTCTTTGAGTATCAATTAAAATCAAATCTGCTTTATTCCCTTCTTTAAGAACTCCCAATCTTTTTAAAGCCAGTGCTTCTGCACCATTTTTTGTAATAAACTGCAGAAGATCCATCTTGTCAATTACTGCTGGATCCAGATTATTAACCTTCTGCAGATAAGCTGCCATTCTGGCTTCCGATATCATATCGAGATTATTGTTGCTTGAAACACCATCTGTACCAATACTAATATTAACATTGTTTTTAAGATATTCTACTAAAGGTGCAATACCACTGCCCAGTTTTGCATTGCTCACAGGATTATGAGCAACATGAATATTATTTTCTTTTATAATTTCCATATCACCTTTTTCTAAATGTACACAATGTGCTGCAAGTACATGGTTTTTAAAAAAATCAAAATCATTTAAAAATTTAATAGGTGATTTACCTTCTTTTTCAAGAAAATTATCTACTTCATCTCTAGTTTCAGAGAGATGTATGTGTACAGGAATATCTGTTTCTAAAGCTCTGTTTCTAATCTCAAGTAAATATTCTTTAGAGCAAGTATAAGGTGCATGTGGTGCAATCATGGTTGTAATCCTACCATCTGCAGTATTATTATATTCTAAAGCAAAATTAACTGCGCTTTCCAAACCATCTATACCATCATTTGCCTCTATTAAACCTTCTGCAAGTACAGCTCTAATACCACTTTTTTCTACTATTTCTGCAGCTTGAGTCATTGAAAAATACATATCAGAAAATACAGTGGTCCCACTTTTCAACATTTCTATAATTCCAAGTGCGCTTCCCCAGTATATATCATCAGGGCTTAATTGTGCTTCAAATGGCCAGATCTTGTTTTCCAGCCACTTCTGCAGAGGCATATCATCTGCATATCCCCGCATCAAAGTCATAGCAGAATGAGTATGTGTATTGATGAATCCCGGCAGAGCAATTTTATCGTCTGCATCAATTACTTTATCAAATTCTTTTTCTTCAGGGCAGTTCTGCATGGATGCAATTTTTTCAATCTCGTTATTTTCAACTATTATAAATACATCTTTTAATATTTTATCTTTTTCTCCACTGTATAACTCAGAAATATTTTTAATCAGCAAACCCAAATTTATCAGCCCCTTAATTAAATATGGAATATATTTATCAAATTTTAATCAGATTTAAATTCTTATCAACCACAAGCCTTCCTTTGATTTTCTTTGCATCTAAACTTTGAACAAAATTAGAAGTTTTTACTCCGGCAGACCAAATACAAAAAGCATTTTTAACTTCTCTTCCTGATTCAAGTTGAACACAGCCTTCTTTATAGCTTTGTAA
>JAGYNO010000028.1 GCA_018399955.1 Halanaerobium sp.
ATATGGAAATTGATGCTGAACTGTTAAAAGCTGCTGATTTACTTCTGCTTGATATATATCTTCCCGGCAAAAGCGGTATAGAACTCTTAAAAGATATAAGAAAAGAAAATACAGCACTTGATGTAATAATTATCAGTGCCTCTAAAATTACCAATCATATAAGTACAGCTATGCAGCTGGGTATTGTAGATTATTTGATTAAACCATTTTCTTTTGATAGGTTTAAAAAATCTTTGACTGATTATAAGGAGCTCTATGATAAATTAAATTGCTGTGGTGATGGTCTTAATCAGGATGATATTGATTTTTTAATGGGTAAAGAAAATATAGTTGAAGAAGTTAAAAATTCTGAAAAAAATAATACTGCTGAAGCTAATAATGCAGATGATAAAAATAAATATATACGTGAGCTTCCCAAGGGTCTTAATAAAGAAACATTAAAGAAGATTAAGACATATATAAACAATTCTGCAGTTAATAAATTTACCACTCAGGGTATTGCTGGAGGTCTAGGACTTTCTCGGGTTACTGTACAGAGATATTTAAAATATCTTGCAGTAAAAAATGAGCTTGATGTCATAAAGGAATATGGAAGTGTAGGTAGACCCAAGCATTTTTATAAACTGCCCGAATAATATAAATTAAGTATAGAATTGATTTTTAAATCTCAGTATTTTGCTTTATCATTTTTAATTAATGGTGGCAAATTTAAGTGCTGAGATTTTTTTGAACTTTATGTACTTATACTTGTTTTGTGAACTGTAGATAATATAATTTAATTATTCTAAGCTTTAAGATTATTTAAGAATTAAATAAAGAACAGAGAGGTGAAGTATAAAGCATGCACGCATTATGGAAAATATTAGCTGAAAAATCAGGTCAAGAAAATGTTGAAGCAGGAGAAATAGTAAATGCTGAGATTGATCTTGCAGAAGTGAATGATCTTTATCTACAGGTAATAAAATCTTTTTATGAGATGGGTGGTAAGAAAGTCTGGGATCCAGATAAAGTAACATTTGTTTTTGATCACTATAGTCCAACCCCAACTATTAAAGCTGCTGAAAATCATAAACAAATGAGAGAGTTTTGTGATGAGCAGAATATAGAAAAACTTTTTGATATCAATAAAGGTGTATGTCATCAGGTAATGCCGGAAGCAGGTCTGGTTTATCCAGGTATGCTGCTGACAGCTACTGATTCTCATACAACTACACATGGATCATTTGGTGCTTTTGGAACAGGAGTAGGTGCTACTGATTTAGCAACTATTCTATTAGAAGGAGAGCTCTGGTTTAGAGTGCCTGAGGTTATTAAAATTAATATTACGGGCAGCCTCAAAAAAGGTGTAATGGCAAAAGATATTATTCTACATATTCTTGGAGAATTAGGTCAGGATGCTGCTGTCTATAAAGCAGTAGAATTTGCTGGACCTGTTGTTGATAATTTAGAAATGGCTGAAAGAATGGTTTTATGTAATATGTCAGTTGAAATGGGAGCTAAGACATCTTATATTAAACCTGATCAGACTACAAGAGAATATATAGATAAACGGGTAGATCATGATTATACAGTTTACGAGACAGATGCAGATTTTGAATATGATGAAACCTATGAATTTGATGTTTCTAATCTTGAACAGGTTACAGCTGCACCTCACAGTATAGACAATGTGATCAATGTTAAAGATGCCGGTGATGTTAAAATAGACCAGGTATTTATAGGTACATGTACTGGTGGAAGGGTAAATGATATTAAAACTGCAGCTGAAATATTAAAGGGTAAGAAAATTGCTAAAGGTGTTAGATTAATTGTAATCCCTGCTTCTGATGAAGTTATGCGGGAAAGCATGAAAAAAGGCTATATAGATAGTCTAATGGAAAGTGGTGCTGCAATTTCTGCTCCTGGCTGTGGTCCTTGTCTGGGTGCACATCAGGGTGTTATTGCAGATGGAGAAACCTGTGTATCTACTTCCAGCAGAAATTTCCCGGGGAGAATGGGAAGTACGGGAGCCAAAATATACAGTGCTTCACCGGCTACTGCAGCTTATAGTGCCCTGTATGGAAAATTAATTGGAGGTGCAGAGTAAATGAGAAAAGGTAATGTTCATAAATTTGGTGATAATATTGATACAGACCAAATTTATCCAGGCAGATATTTAGATATTAGTGATCACAAAAAAATTGCAGAACATGCGATGGAGGGAGCTGATCCTGAATTTGCAGCTGAGGTAAAAGCAGGAGATATTATTGCAGCCGGCAGTAATTTCGGCTGCGGATCCAGCAGAGAACATGCGGTAATTACTTTAAAAAAGGCGGGAGTTGGGGCTGTAATAGCAAAATCTTTTGCTAGAATTTTTTACAGAAATGCTGTTAATCTGGCTCTGCCGGTTATTCAGATAAAAGATCTAGATTTCAAGGAAAATGAAAAATTAGAAGTCAATTTGGAAGAAGCATATATAAAAAGAGCAGATGGCAGTATTATTGAATTTACTCCTCTGCCGGAAAATATTCTGGAAATTTATAAAGCTGGTGGAGTTATTCCATATTATAAGGCAAAACATGCTTGAGATTTTTATGAACAATATTAACAAAATATTGAATTTATAATTAGATAGTGTATATTGATAAGTGTTAGGGCTGTTATTTATTAAAAATTCTTAATTTTGGGATATTAGGAAGGGGGAACAATTTTTATATTTTTTTTAAAAAAAAGGAGGAAAAAAATGAGTAAAAGATTATTCAGTATTTTATTGGTGTCAGTTTTATTGATCTCATTATTTAGTTTTAGTGTTTTGGCAGAATTTCCGGAGAAACCTCTAAATTATATTGTTTGTTTTAATCCTGGTGGAGAATCTGATATTACTGCAAGAGCACAGCAGAAACCACTGGAAGAAGTGCTTGGCGAAGATGTAGTTGTTCAGTATAAAATTGGTGGTGGAGGAGCAGTTGGTTGGTCAGAACTTGTTAATGCTAAACCAGATGGATATACAGTTGCAGGTTTTAATCTTCCACATATAATTTTACAGCCACTTGTTAGAGAAGATCCTGGTTATGCAACTGAAGATATCAAACCAGTATTTATTTTTCAAGCTACTCCAAATATTCTTGCAGTTCACAAAGACAGTCCTTTTGAAACATTAGATGATTTTGTAACTTATGCAGAAGAGAATCCTGGTGTAATTACTGTTGGTGGTAGTGGAAGTTACAGTGCTAATCACTTGGGAACACTAGAATTTAATCAGGAAGCTGAAATCAAAACAACATATATTCCATTTACAGGATCAGGAGAAGCGGTTCCTGCATTATTGGGACAGCACGTAAGTGCACTTATGACATATACAACTATGGGAATCAGACATAGTGATGAAATGAGAGTTCTTGCAGTTGCTGCTGATGAAAGAGTTCCGGCTATGCCAGATATTCCAACATTTAAAGAACTTGGTTATGAATATGTTGAAGGTGCTTATAGAGGAATGGCTGCACCACCTGATACTCCAGATGATCTAGTAGCAGAACTTGCTGATGCTAATTTAGCTGTAAATGAAATGCCTGAATTTAAAAATCAGCTTGAAGATATGGGATTCCAGATTCTCAATATTGGTCCTGAAGAAGCAGAAGAATTAATTGCTGATAGAGTAGAATATTACAAAGAAATTTTAGTAGATGTAGGACTTCTCTAAGAAGTATAATAAAGGGTACCTGACTACCAGGTGCCCTTTTAAAAAGGAGGTAACGGCAGATGGGGGAAATTTTATTAACAGCAACAATAGCTATATTTACTGTTAAAAATATGTTGTTTATGCTTTTTGGAGTTTCGGCAGGTATGATAGCTGGTGCTCTGCCTGGTTTGACAGCGACTATGTCAGTTGCACTTATAGTACCTTTTACTTTTACTATGGATCCAGTTAGTGGTCTGGTAACATTAGGGGCAATTTATTGTGGGGCAATTTTTGGTGGAGCTTTTTCGGCAATATTAGTTAATACACCTGGAACACCTTCTTCTATTGGAACAACCTTTGATGGTTATCCAATGGCACAGCAGGGAAAAGGTGAAGAAGCAATTTTTACTGCTACTTTCGCTTCAGCAGGTGGTGGAATTATTGGTACATTTATTTTAATCTTTTTATCTGTGCCCTTGGCCAGAGTTGCATTAAGGTTTGGTCCACCTGAATATTTTTGGATTACAGTTTTTGGATTAACAATAATCGCTAGTCTTGCTTCAAAGAATATTCTAAAAGGATTAGCAGGTGGAGCTTTTGGACTTTTGATCAGTATGATTGGTATTGCACCAATTGGTGGAGATGTCCGTTTCACGATGGGAATACCTGCTTTTCAGGGTGGTGTGCAGCTGATATCTATTTTGATAGGATTTTTCTGTATACCGGAAATGCTGAGAATCGCGGGTAATCTACAGAAACAGAAAATGCAGGCTGTTAATGTAGAAAAACAAACAGGTGTGTTAAAAAGATCATTTTTAAATGTTTTTGAAAAACCGATGAACTTTATCAGGAGTTCAATTATTGGTGCATTTGTTGGTGTTTTACCAGGTGCTGGTGGAAACATTGCTAATCTTGTTGCATATAATGAAGCACAGCGCGCTTCAAAAGAACCTGAGACTTTTGGAACTGGAAATCCCCAGGGTGTTGTTGCAACAGAAGCTGCAAATAATGCAACTGTTGAGGGTGGTATGGTTCCATTACTAACACTTGGTATTCCAGGAGCACCTCCAGCAGCCATAATATATGGTGCTTTAATGCTGCAGGGTTTAAGACCTGGCCCAGAGCTCTTTTCAGGTAGTGCTCATATTACATATGCATTTATGCTTTCCTTTTTGGTTGCTAATCTAATGATGTTTATAGTGGGAATTCTTGGCGGCCGTTCAATATTTAAAATTGTTACTATTATCCCAGCAAAAATTCTTGTACCATCTATTATCTTTTTAACAATTCTTGGTTCTTATTCAATCAGAAACAACATCATGGATGTTGTAGTAATGCTTGTAGGTGGACTTGTAGGGTATCTGCTTAAAGAGCTTAATTTTCATCCTGGACCGATTGTACTTGGTTTGATATTAGGACCAATAGCAGAGAAAGGCCTTGTTCAGGGTTATTTGATGGGCTTATCCAGACCTAATCCATGGATGATATTTTTTACAAGGCCGATTTCTATTGTCTTAATAGTGATCACCTTATTGTCCGCAGGCTGGCCTATTTATAGAGAACTAAAATCAAAATTACAGAAAGGAGAGAATTAAGGATGTTAAAAAAAGATGGAGCTATCAACACAGATATAATTGGTGGAGCAGTAATGATTCTCTCTTCTCTATTTTTCTATTCACAAATCGGCAACTTTACCAATTTCGGTTTAATTTTTCCTCGGGCAATAATAGTCATTTTGCTGATTTTGGGGTTTGGACTGCTTTTAAAAGCAAAATTTAATCCACATTATGCAGAAATGTTTGCAATGGAAGAAAGATCAAAGATGCTTTTAGTTGCAGCTCTTGGACTAGCCTGGGTACTGCTCTTAAATAGAATTGGTTTTGCTGTAACAAGCTTTTTTTCACTGAGCCTTGCGATTTTTATTCTTGAAGAAGAAAGAAATATTAAAACTCTAATTAAAGACTTTTTGATTGGTGGTATTGAAGTAGCATTTTTCTATATGATTTTCTCAAGATTGCTGCTGGTACCTCTTCCACAGGGGATATTCTTTTAATTGACTAAAAATAAATTTGATAATATATTAAAGAATAGATAAGATATATTTGAAGCTAAAGAAAACTATTAATAATATATCAATCTTGTATAAAATATTGCCGAGGAGGTTTTATGATGGAACTGAATTATGGACGTGGTACTGTCTCATTTTCCATCAAAGATGAGAGAATAAATAAAATATTAAAAGCTAATGAAAAAGATGGATTAAAAGATCCTCATTCTGCAGCAGCAAAAGCAGTTAAGGAGCCAACAGCAGGTCCACCTTTACTGGATCTGCTTAATGAAAAACAGCCTGAAGATATAGTCATTATTGTAAATGATGTAACCAGACCTACACCTTATTCTGTAATGCTGCCGCCTATCTTAGATACAATAGAAGAGGCTGGAATAGCTAAAGAAAAAGTAACATTTATAGTTGCTACTGGAGTACACGACAGACATACTGATCAGCAGAATATTGAAATTTTTGGTGAAGAAGTTCATAATAATTATAAATTTATTCATCATGATTGTGATGGGGAACTTGTTGATATGGGTGATTTGAGTTCAGGCAACAACTTTAAGGTAAATAAAAAGGTTTATGAAGCAGATTTTGTGATCACAACAGGTGTTATTTTACCACACTATTTTGCGGGTTTTTCAGGTGGAAGAAAATCTATTCTACCTGGTGTTGCAGGTAGAGAAACAATAGAAAATAATCATTCCTGGATGGTAAAATTGATGGGGAATTTACCTCCTCAAAAAGAAAATCCGGTTAGTCTAGAGATGATTGAAGCAGCAGAAAAAATTGGTGTTGATTTTATAATCAATGTTGTGACAAACAGCAGCAGAGAAATTGTTAAAATTACTGCAGGTGATCTTATAGAAGCCTGGTATGAAGGAATTGAAGTGTCTGCTGAGATGTATCATGTAGATTTAGAAGAAAAAGCTGATCTTGCGATTGTTAGTTCTGGAGGGTTTCCCAGAGATATTAATGTTTATCAGTCTCAGAAGGCACTTGACCATGCAGATCATGGTACTAAAAAAGGTGGAACTATTATCTGGGCTGCCGAATGTAGTGAGGGACTTGGTGAAAAAACTTTTGAAAGATGGATGGAAGAAGCAGAAAAACCTGAAGATAATGAAAAGAGAATTAAAGAAAAATTTGTTATTGGTGGACATAAAGCATTTGCGATATCAAAAGTTGTTAAAGATAAAGAAGTAATACTTATTTCAGAATTAAGCAGAGAAGAAACAGAAAAGATGTTTATCAAAAAAATGCCGGAACTTCAGGATGCTGTGGATTATGTTGAAGATAAATATAATGGAGAGTACAGCTGTATAATTCTTCCTCAGGGTAGTTTGACAGTTCCTAAAGTTAAAGCAGACTAGGAGCCTCTATTATGAGTGCCGAGCAGTTGAATATTTCAATAATTAGAATTAGTATAATTTTTGTTGTCAGCTATTTTCTCTATTTAGGATTTTCCAGTACTAAATTCATTGATAAATTAAAAAAATTTTTAATTAAATTAAAAAAAGATCATAAATAATTTTAGTCTTAAAAGAATGGAACTGGTCTAGTATAGAGTATTAGAGGCTTTCTTTTATGATTAAATAATAAAAATGCTGGAAAAGAAAACGAAAGGAGAAATAAATGACATTGAAAATTACAGAAACTATTCTGAGAGATGGACAGCAGTCTTTAATCGCAACAAGATTAAAAATGGAAGATATTCTGCCGGTTCTCAGTGATCTTGACCAGGTTGGCTACCATGCTCTTGAAGTATGGGGAGGAGCAACATTTGACAGCTGTTTGAGATATTTAGATGAAGATCCCTGGGAAAGACTGAGAATAATTAGAGAAAATGTAAAGAACACAAAGCTGCAGATGCTTTTGAGAGGTCAGAATATACTTGGCTATAAACATTATCCTGATGATGTTCTGGAAAAGTTTGTAGAAAAAGCAGTAGAAAATGGGATAGATATTATTAGAATATTTGATGCTCTAAATGATATCAGGAATATGGAGAAGGCGATCTATTACAGCAAGAAATATGGTGCCCATGTTCAGGGTTCAATAGTTTATACGACAAGTCCTATCCATACAATGGACAAATTTATGGAAAATGCTCGTGAACTGGTTGATGAAGGTGTAGATTCCCTCTGCATCAAAGATATGGCAGGTCTTTTGACACCATTTAAAGCTTATGAGCTTGTTAAAAGATTAAAAGAAAACTTTGATCTTCCGATAGAAATGCACAGCCATAATACTGCTGGACTGGGAGCAATGACTTATCTTAAGGCAGCAGAAGCAGGAATTGATATTATTGACACTTCAATTTCAGTTTTAGGTTCTGGATCTGCTCAACCGGCCACAGAAAGTATGACAGCAGCATTGGAAAACAGCAGCTTCGATACAAATATTAAATTTGATGAATTGGTTAAGATAGCTAAGTATTTCAGAGATATTAGAGGAAAATATGATGATTTTCTTGGTTCTTTTGAAGTTGACCCCCGTATAATTTCAAATCAGATTCCTGGAGGTATGATTTCCAATCTGAGAAGTCAGCTTAAGACTCAGGGTATTTTTGATAGATATCAAGAAATTTTAGAAGAAATTCCTAGAGTTCGTGAAGATCTTGGTTATCCACCTCTTGTAACTCCAACAAGTCAGATAGTTGGCACTCAGGCGGTTTTCAATATTGTAGCAGATGGAAGATATAGTGTTGTTCCAACAGAAGTAAAAGAATATCTGCGCGGTAAATATGGAAGACCACCTGGAAAAGTGAATGAAGATTTAAGAAAAGAATTAATTAAGGAAGAAGAAATAATAAACGATAGGCCTGCAAATCATCTAGAACCTATTTTTGCTAAAAAAGCTGAAGAAATTAAAGATACTGCAGAAACAGAAGAAGATGTGCTATCATATATACTTTTTCCTGATTCAGCAAGGAAATTTTTAGAAGCACATTATGTGTCAAAATAATAGGCCATTATATATTGATTTCCTAATTAACTTCCTATGGAAATATATATAATAAAAACCTCTAAGTGGATTATTACTTAGAGGTTTTTAAATAGCTAGATAATTATTTATAAATATTTTTTAGCATAGTTCTAAATATATAATTCTAAGAAAATCAAACTTTTATTTTAAGCAGCTTAAGCATCAGCTGTTAAATTATCTTTGTACTGCATAAATATTACTAGAGCGAGCATAGCTATACCAAGAAAATCAGAATATCCTTCCGGAAATAATAAAGCAACTGAACTACCTAAAAGCAGCAGTCTTTCAATGATTGTTGTTTTTCTATTTAAATAGCCAAGTACTGCAGCAGCAAGGCCGAAGACACCAAGTATTGAACTACCTGTAATGATTAAAACTTCAGTCCAGGTTGTGTTAATCAGCAGTAGAGAAGGAGAATATGCAAAAACAAATGGTACAACAAAACCAGCTACTGCCAATTTAACGGCTGTGATACCTGTTTTTAATGGATTAGAACCAGCTATACCTGCTCCAGCATAAGCAGCTAAGGCGGCTGGTGGAGTCAAGTCTGCTACTACTCCAAAATAGAGTACAAATAAGTGAGATGCCAAAATAGGAACTCCAAGCTGAGTTAAAGCTGGAGCAGCCATTGTAGCAAGAACTATATAAGTTGCAGTAGTAGGAAGTCCAGTACCAAGAATAGTACAGGCAATCATGGTGAAAAATAGTGCTAAAAATAAATTGCCCTGTGCTAAAGCTACTGTAATACTTGTGAATTTAAGGCCTAAACCTGTTAATGTTGTTACACCAACAATAAAACCTACAGCTGCACAGGCAGCAGCAACTCCAAGTGCTGATATTGCCCCTTCTTTTAAAGTATCAACTAAATCCATCAAGCTCATGCGGGTGTCTTTTTTTAAAAAGCTTAGAGCATATGATACCAAAATACCAAGATAAGCAGCCCTTAAAGGTGTATAACCTCTAAATAAGTAATAAAAAATAATTATCAGTGGTGCTATCATATGACCCCTTGTTTTTAAGACATCTAAAAATTTTGGAATTAATGCGGGGCTCATACCCTTTAAACCAGTTTTCTTAGCCTCAAAGTGAACCATCAAACCAACAGTAATATAATATAGAATTGCTGGTAGTATTGCTGCTTTTGCAATTGTAACATAAGGTACCCCAATGAATTCAGCCATAATAAATGCAGCAGCACCCATGATTGGAGGCATGATCTGACCGCCTGTAGAGGCAGAAGCTTCTACAGCAGCTGCAAATTTTGAATCATAACCGACTCTTTTCATAAGTGGAATTGTAAAGGAACCTGTAGTAACTGTATTTGCAACAGAACTACCGGAAATTGAACCCATAAGACCACTTGAGACAACAGCAGCTTTAGCAGGACCACCTGTGCTGCGTCCGGTTAAAGACATTGCCAGGTCAATAAATAAATCACCTAGTCCTGTTCTTTTTGCAAAAGCACCTAAAAGTAAAAATAGAAAAATATATGTAGCTGATACACCAAGTGGAATACCAAAAATACCTTCTGTGGTAAAGTACATATGGCTGGCAATTCTTGACCAGGAATAACCTCTGTGGGCAAGCATACCGGGCATGATCCGACCAAAACGCGCATAAATCAAGAATAAAATCGAGATAACCGGCAGTTCAGGTCCGATCACCCTTCTTGTACCTTCTAAAACTATTATAATAGCAAGAATCGCCATAAAATAATCAAGCTGTGTAAACATACCTGCTCTGCGAACTAAAACTTCATAATTTACAATTATATAAGAAGAAATTGCTATACTTCCCAAAGCTAAAAGCAGATCAAGACTTAATATAAATTTATTATCTTTTTTATTTTTGAGAGCAGGATACAGCAAAAATATAAGTGTAAATATAAATCCGAGGTGGACTGCCCTCTGTTTTAAAGCAAGCATAATTCCAAAACCGGCTGTATATAAGTGGAAAAGTGATAGAACAACAGCAATTGTAGAGACAATTACAGCTGCAATACCAGTATAGCTTCGGTAATCAGTACTGGGATCATATTTTTTTAAAAGCTCGTCTTCTTTAAGATGTTCTTTGTTTTTTGGTTCAGCCATCCTTTAACCTCCCTATTATAATGATAAAGATTGTTAGTTTTTTCAGTTGAAATTTCTAATAATGTTTCATCTTTAGTTAATTCATATAATTTATAGATTTCATTTTCAAATATTAATTCATGGAGTGCATAATCACTCACTCTGAGCATTATATCAGGTAATTGTTTATTTATTTCTCGAATAATAAACTTATTATTCTCCAATGAATATTGATGTTCATCTAAAAATGGTAATCCTGCTCCATAAGATTGATATTCAGTGGAAGTGAGTACTATTTCTCCATTTTTGATTTCAAAAATTTCTAAGACTGGAGTTCTTGCCACAGAGTGAAGATATTTAATTGTGAATTTATCACCTTCATCTGCTTTTATCTCCCAGATTATATTATTCTCTTTATAATCAATAATCTTAAGCAGAGTGATTTCTTGATTATAAAGATAATAAGTGGTTAATAATATGATTATTAATAAAAAAAACAATATGAACTTTGTTATAATGAATTTTTTTTTCATAATAAATTAGAGCCGGGTATTTTTCAATACCCGGACTTCCTCCTTTATAGAGGTTTGATATAATATTTTAAATAAATTACTTTACTTCATCATAATACTGCTGAGCACCAGGATGAAGTTCAACTGTCATACCATCTAAAGCACCATCTAATGTAATATCTCTAGCTCTATCATGAGCTTCAATTAATGTCTGACGGTTTTCAAAAATTGCCTTAGTAATATTGTAAACTGTCTCCTGGGTTAAATCATCTACTGCAACTAAGATAGCCTTAAGGGCCACTGTCTGAGTATCTTCCTCTAAGCCATTATAGCTTCCTGCAGGTACTGTTACTCCTGTTAAATATGGATATTTGCTGTTTAGAGATTCAATATCTTCATCACTGAAGTTTAATAAAGAAATATCCTGTGTTGCAGCAACATCCATTACGGCAGCTGTTGGAATACCAGCTGTTAAGAAAGCAGCGTCAATCTGTCTATCTTTTAAACGACTTGCAGCTTCACCAAATGATAGGTAATCTTCATCAATATCATCATAAGTCAAACCGAAAAACTCAATAATCTGTTTAGCATTGGCTTCAGCACCACTTCCTGGTGCACCTACTGCTACTTTTTTACCTTTAAGATCTGCTACAGATTTTATTCCTGCATCATCTCTAACAACTATTTGAATAACTTCTGGATATAATGCAGCGATACCTGTCATATTATTTACCTGATTGTCAGAAAATTGATTTTCACCATTTACTGCATAACTTGCTATATCGTTCTGCAGAATTGCAAGTTCTACTTCCTGATTATAAATCAGACGGGTATTAGTTACAGAAGCACCGGTTGATTGAGCAGAAGCATTCATATCTTCAATGTTTTCATTTAGAACTTTAGCAATTGCACCACCTACTGGATAATATGTTCCAGAAGTCCCCCCTGTAGCTAGAGAAACAAAGGTAGTTTCTTGTGCAAGAACAGATGTGCTCAAACTAAGACTTAAAACAGCAAATAAAGCGATTAATACTAAAATCTTTTTACCTTTTAACATCTTTCAAATCTACTCCCTTCTTCTTTTTAAAATATTAAATAATTTAAACTGAGCAAAAAAAATATGTCAGCCTTATATATTATTTTACAATATTTTGAGTCTAAAAGCAAATTGTTAGGTTCTTGTAAGGTTTTTAACTGAAGCTGATTAAAGATTTTATTTTTGATAGATGTTGATAATTCAAGGATCACAAGCTGCCGCATATCTAAATATTGATTAAAATTTCCTTTATAAAAAATATGTGTATTATATTTACAATTACTTTTAAATGTGCGGGTGGTATTTTAGCAAAGTGTATTTATACTAAATTAGTTTTAGTGAAAACTTGCACAATCATTAAATTTGCTGTATAATATATTAAAAGTTGATATCTAATCGACCGGGATATTTTCCTGTTCGAAAGGATATAATATGATAAAACTTCCTGAGTTTAAGGGATTTAACCTGAGAATCGGGGGAGGGGATATTTTTATGCCTAATTTTACCCTGCCTATTTTCGGCAGGATTTTTGTTTTATATTTGTAAATAAATTAGTAATAATATTCACAAAGAGGTGAAAAAGTGAAAAAAAGAATAGGAGTTGTCGGAATAGTAGTTGAAGAAAGAGAGAAGACTGGAGATAGAATCAATAAGATTTTAAGCAAATATGGCGAAAATATTATTGGCCGCATGGGGATCCCTCATGCTGAGCATGATCTATCGATGATTTCTTTAATTGTTGAAGGTACTCCTGATGAAATTGGTGCAATGACAGGACAGCTGGGTAATATTAAAGGAGTTAATCTTAAATCTGCACTCACATCGGTTGAAATTGAAAAATAATAAAATCTAGGAGGAAATTTAATGACTAAAACTGCAGAGGTAAATTATTATAAAGAAGAATTTGGAGAAGAATATCGTACAGAGGTATGTGATTATATTACTGACGAGAAAATTGAAAGTATTTTAGATGCTGCTAATGAGCCTACAGACATTGAAGTTAAGAGAATTATAGATAAAGCCTTAGAATTAAATGGAATAACACCTGTAGAAGCTGCAACCCTACTACAGGTTGAAGATGAGAATTTAATTGATCAGTTTCTTGAAGCCGCCAGAAAAATCAAAGAAAGAATATATGGGAAAAGACTTGTTATTTTTGCTCCCCTGTATTTTGCAAATCAGTGTATAAATAACTGCTTATACTGCGGATTTCGCAAGGACAACCATCAGATTGACCGCAAAAAATTATCTCAGTCAGAAATCGTGAAGGAAGTAGAAGCACTTGAGAGAGAAGGTCATAAAAGATTATTAGTCCTTACAGGGGAGGCCCCTATTACTGATCTTGATTATATTATAGAAAGTATCAAAACTGCTTACAGTGTAAAAACCGAAAATGGTGGAGAAATAAGAAGAATAAATGTAGAAATAGCCCCACTTACAACAAAAGACTTTAAGCTTTTAAAAGAATCTGAGATAGGAACTTATACTTGTTTTCAAGAAACATATAATAGAAAACAGTATAAAAAACTTCATCCAGAAGGACCTAAAAGCAATTATGAATGGAGATTATCTGTGATGGATAGAGCACAGGATGCCGGTATAGATGATGTAGGTATAGGAGCTCTTTTTGGACTCTATGATTATAAATTTGATGTTATCGGTATGCTTCTCCATGCTGAATATTTAGATAAAAAGTATGGAGTAGGCCCACATACAGTTTCAGTTCCAAGGCTTAATCCAGCCCTGGGGTCACCACTAGATGAAGTACCTTATCCGGTTTCTGATGAAGATTTCCGTAAATTGGTCGCTGTATTAAGGCTTGCTGTACCATATACTGGGATGATATTGAGTACAAGAGAAACCACAGAAATGAGAAATGAATTATTTGAACATGGGGTTTCTCAAATTAGTGCTGGCTCAAGAACTACTCCTGGTGGGTATGATAAAAAAGAAAAAAACAAAGAAGAACTTGCACAGTTCTCACTGCATGATCTGAGACCAATTGATGAGATAATTACGGGAATTGCAAAAGATGGCTATATTCCTAGCTTTTGTACAGCCTGTTATAGACTTGGGAGAACTGGTAAAGATTTTATGGATCTTGCTAAGCCGGGTAAAATACAGGAATTCTGCAAACCAAATGCAATGCTAACTTTTAAAGAGTACCTTGAAGATTATGGTACAGATCAAAGTAGAAAATATGGGAAAACATGTTTGGAGAATCTTAAAAAGTCACTAAAAGAAGAAAATCCTAAACTTGCAGCAAATATAAATGAGAAATTAGAAGCTATAGAAGCTGGAGAACATGATCTTTATCTTTAAATTAATTATGTTCTAAAAATATAATTAATATCATTAGAAATAAATAATTTTGAGGTGATCATAAAAATTGATCGAAAGTACAGAAATAGTAGAGAAAATGACTTATAATTTAATAGATTTAAACAGAAAAGATTACTTAAAAAATAACAATCTAAATAAAAATGACATTAAAAAATTGGTTGATAAAGCTTATGAGACTCAAAATTTAGCTGAAAAAGAATTGATGTTTCTGCTGGAGCAGCCGCTTAGGCATCTGGGTTATCTGCTTAAGAAAGCTGATCAAAAAAGAGAAGAGGTATTTTCAGATGAAGTCCATCTGCGGGCAATAATAGAGTTTTCTAATTACTGTAGGCAGAACTGTTATTATTGTGGACTCCGTAAGGATAATCAAAATATTGAGCGTTATCAGCTTAAAAAAGAAGAAATAATAGAAAGTGCAGAATCTGCTGCCAAAATCGGTTATAAGACAGTGGTGCTTCAGTCAGGTGAAGATGAGTATCCAGCTCAGGAGATTGCAGAGATAATAAAAGAAATTAAAAAAAGAACTTCCATGGCAGTTACTTTAAGTCTCGGGGAGAGAGATTTTGGTGCTTATAAACTTTGGCGGGAAGCAGGAGCTGACCGCTATCTTTTAAAACACGAAACTGCCGACAAAAAATTATATTATAAATACCATCCAGGAATGAGTTTTGAGAACAGGATAGAAAGTTTGAAATATCTAAAAAATCTTGGCTATCAAATTGGAAGCGGTGTAATTATTGGACTTCCCGGCCAGACTAAAAAAATATTAGCTGAAGATTTACTTCTGCTTAAAGAGCTGGATATAGATATGATGGGAGCTGGCCCTTTTATTCCCCATCAGCAGACACCTCTTAAAGACTTCAGAAGAGGTACGGTTGAGATGACTTTAAAATTTAATTCTCTCTGCAGACTGCTGATGCCGCTTGTTCATATTCCAGCAACTACAGCACTTGGAACTATTGATGTCCAGGGAAGACAAAAAGCACTTAAGGCTGGAGCAAATGTGGTTATGCCAAATGTCACAGCCAGCAGTTACCGTGAGAAATATCAGATTTATCCAGATAAGATATGTATCAGTGAGGATGCAGGAGACTGCAGACAGTGTATTGGCAGTATAATCAATTCACTTGGTAGATATGTAAGTCAAAACGCAGGTCACAGTTTAAAAATATAAAGATTAGTTTAATATAAAAGGGCATCCAAGCTGGATGCCCTTTTATATTATATTGAGATTTTCAACTATATTTGTGAATATATTATGTTTAAGTAACTATGACAAATTATTATTTTTATCTTCCTCAGTTTCTTTAGTATTATTATCATTTATATCATTATCAGCAGCAATGTTTTCATCACAGGTTAGCTCAAGCGCTTTATTTGTTGCTGCAAAGTATTCGCTTTCAGGTCGGTAAATATTTTCAGATCCTACCTTGGCTGCAAGGCCAATTTTTTTGAGCATATCTATTATTTTTTGATTAACTCCTGTTAAAATAATTTCGGCTCCATCATCCTTTACTCGATCGATAAATTCTTCAAGTACTCTTATAATTGTTATGTCAATTCGACAAACATTACGCAGCCTAATAATATAGTCCACATCTTTTTCATAAAATTTATCTAATTTTTCTTTTAGATCATCAGCTGCACTAAAGTGAACAGCTCCCTTAAGGTCAATTACTCTAGCCTGTTTAGCCTCTATTGCTGATTCATCATGATCTTCATGATGGGCATGATGAAGGTGATAGCCAACATCTCCTTCTTTTTTATCATAATAGAGCATATCTATATCTGCCTTTTTTGATATTTCAAGAACAACAACAAGTGAAACCAAAACTCCAAAATATATTGCCTGATCAAGATTTGGTAGAACAACTGCTGCTGCAAAAGTCGACCAGAAAATAAGGGCATCTCCTTTGGTCGTCTTCATATTATTAGCTATTTCTTTTAAATCTACTATTCCTACTGCTGCAGAAATTACTAGTCCTGCAAGTACAGGGACAGGTATATATGCAATTAAAGGTCTTAAAAAGAGTATAAAAATAATTATAGAAAGCGCACAAAAAATTTGAGAAATTTTAGATTTTGCTCCAGCACTTATGTTTGCAAAAGTATTGGAAAATGAAGCTGAAATTGCAAAACCACTGAAAAATGAAATCACCATATTGGTTATACCTTGACTTCTAAATTCTCTGCTGAAATTTGATGCCTCATCTGTTCTAAGTTCAACCGCTTGTAAAACTGCCATTGTCTGGATCAAACCGAGCAGTGCAATGGAAAACGCCTTTGTATAAACATGACCAATAATCTGCCAGTCAAAATTGATTATATTAAAATCTATGATACGGCTTGGTATTTCTCCGACAAGGGGTATATGTTTATTGAGGCCAGTTACTGCTGTTAATAATGACATAATAATTATTGTTAAAATATATTCAGGGAGTTCTTTTTTAAGCTTTGGGAGAAGATAAATGAAAATAATGGTTATGATTCCTACTATTAAATAAGAATATTTTATCTCGTTAAAATTTAAAATAAACTGCCAGCCTTTTGTAAGTACATTAGAACCACTGACACTTACACCAGTAAAGTTTTCTATTTGACTGAATAAAATCAGTACTGCTGCTCCATGTGAAAGTGCAACTACAACTGGATGTGAAACATATTTTACAAGTTCACTTAAGTTTAAGCTGACAAGTAGAAACTGAAATAAGCCGATTAAAAAAGTTGTTAATAAAATAACTTGAAGATAGTTTTGTTCTTGAAAATTACTTAAACTACTGTATAAAGCAACTGCCATCATATTTGTTGGGCCAACAATCATATAACTTGATAAATTAAATATTGATGCAGTCAGCATTGAAAATATAGATGCATAAATACCATAAATAGGATTTATTCCTAAAATTAATGCATATGCCATGTTCTGGGGAAGGGCAATTGTTGCAGTGGTTAAACCACTGATAACATTAGGTATCATTTTTTCAAATCTAGTTTGCAAATTTCTCAATTATATCACCCCCGAATTTTCAGCTTAAAATTCTTTGCTTATAGTTTAACAGCTAAGCTAAGTATATTCAATATTAATCATAGAAATAATTATATTATTTTGTTAAAATATATTAAATGAAGGTTAAAAATTAAGCAGGCAAGTTAGAGGATACACTTTTGGGGTAACAGGATTTTAAGTCTGTGGAGATGTTGGATTACACTTATTAAAAACAGGAATCCTCGCTGGCTTGCCCTAAGGAGGGTCAATTGGTGAAATTAATTAATAATAAGGTCATTTTAATATTATTAATAACATTTGCTCTGTTTTCAGTTTTTAGTTTTAATATTTATGCACAGGATATAGATATAGAAAATACAGAAAACGTGGTTCAAGAAGAACAAACCCTCGATAAAAGTGTGATTTTTATTTTGACCATGATATTTATATTAATAATTTTATTTATGTGGGAGCCGATGCCGATAAGTCTGCTTGCTGTTTTAGTGCCAATTACTCTTTCTGTTTTTAATGGAATGAGTAATATGACAGTAGAAGAAGCTCTATCCGGTTTTGGTAATTCAGCAGCTATTACAGTTATGGCTATGTTTGTTTTTAGTGCTGGAATTCAGAGAAGTGGAGCAGTTCAGCTGCTTGGTGATAAGATTTCAAAAATAACAGGTAAAAATCCAAGAAGTCAGATTGCTTTAATCTCTGCTTTAACAGGTTCAACTTCTGGTTTTATTAATAATACACCAGTTGTTGCAGCATTGATTCCAATGGTTAGAGAGTTAGGCCGAAAAACCAATGTTTCACCTTCAAAGCTCTTAATCCCTTTATCTTATACAGCAATGTTAGGTGGTACAGTAACCTTGATTGGTACTTCAACAAATCTGCTGGCAAGTCAGGTTTCTGAGCGTTTAATTGATCATCCATTTAGTCTTTTTGAATTTACAGGTC
>JAGYNO010000029.1 GCA_018399955.1 Halanaerobium sp.
TTAACCTCATTTAACATTAGTGCAAAAGCGGTTATAATTAATAAATAGATTTGATATTAATTTAATCATATTTTTGCTATAATATATAATAACAACTTAAAATTTTATCATCATAAAAATAATGAAATAGGAAGTGAAAATTTATGACTATTGAGCAAAGCAGCAGAAATGATAATGTTATTGATAAGAATTACATATTAAAGGTCTTTTCTTCTTTAAATAGTTTAATTATTTACAGGGATTTAAATAAAGATGAAATTATCTTTGACCTAAAAAATATCATTTTAAATAAAGATGATTTAGATAAATCGAGTTTAAAGAAAAAATTTATTGATATCACTGCTAGACTTATAAAATTTAGCGAAAAAAAAGGACTTAATGATGATATCTGGCATAATTATATCAAAGGGATTATCATAAATGACTTAAATAGTTTCTCTGAACAGGCAGAAAAAGGAGAAATTAATAGAGATTCAAGCTTATACAATATTACTTTAAAAGATATTGAATTATTAGCTGGTCTTTTTAATATATCTTTTTTAGATCTTTTAGACTTTTTCAAAATGAATCACTATAGTTTTCTTTATCCATATAAAGCAAATAAAGAAAAGCAAAATAATTTAGAAATATATAAAGATTTATTCAGCAGTATAGAAAATATCAAAGATAAAGTTTTTATATTAGATACTCATAAAAT
Organism: Halanaerobium sp.; assembly: GCA_018399955.1. Classification (GTDB taxonomy): domain Bacteria; phylum Bacillota; class Halanaerobiia; order Halanaerobiales; family Halanaerobiaceae; genus Halanaerobium. The sequence continues at coordinate 698 of JAGYNO010000029.1, forward strand.
TATCAATTCTTTAAGTGAATTTTATAAAAAAAATGGAGCTTCATTATTAAATAAAAGTTCTGCCTTCTACTGGAAAAATTCCTCATTAAAAATAGTTAAAAATCCAGATAAGATAACCTTTAATGAAATAATAGCCTATCAAAAACAAAAAGATAAACTGATTTCAAACACTGAAAGTTTTTTGAAAGGAAAAAAAGCTCATAATGTTTTACTATATGGTGATAGTGGTACAGGAAAATCTTCTTCTGTTAAAGCACTATTAAATAAGTATAAAAATCAGGGTTTAAGATTGATAGAAATTAATAGTGAGCAAATAAAAGAACTGCCTCAAATTTTAGAATATCTAAGCCAGCGCGGTCTCTATTTTATTATTTTTATGGATGATCTTTCTTTTGAAGAGTTTGAAACAGAATATAAGTATTTAAAAGCTGTTATGGAAGGAGGCATAGAACTAAAACCAGATAATGTGCTCTTCTATGCCACCAGCAACCGCCGTCATTTAGTTAGAGAAAAATGGCAGGATCGTGAATCAGAAGTTCATAAGAATGATATATTAAATGAAAAACTTTCTCTTTCAGAAAGATTTGGACTAACATTGATGTATAATACCCCTGCTCAAGAAGAATATCTCAAAATTGTAAGAGAAATTTCAGAACAAGAAAACATAAAAATAGATAGAAATAAATTAGAAGAAAAAGCACTTGAGTGGAGCAAATGGAACAATGGGCGTTCAGGCAGAAGTGCCAGACAATTTATTGATGAATTATTAAAAAACAGAAATTAGATATTTATAATTATTTAGTCTCAAATATAAGATGAATCTAATTGCATTTATCTAAATAAAATCTATTTACTTGTTTATATTTAATTGATAGCATATAATAGTCTTTAGTCTATATAGAGATATTATATTAGGAGTGAGTTGTTTTGTCAGAATTAACTAATGTTAAAAATCATAAGGAAATGCGAAAAAATATATTCCATTTAGCCTGGCCTGCAATATTAAGGATGTTCCTGCAGAGTATCGTTGGAGTGGTAGATGTAATAATGGTAGGTCAGCTTGGTGCTTCTGCAATTGCTGCAGTAGACATCGGAAATAGAATAGTATTTGTTCTAATCGGAACTTTAATGGCTTTAACCATCGGGGCTACTGCACTAGTTGCCCATCATATTGGTGCAGGTAATAAAGAAGAAGCAAACCATATTATGTGGCAGTCATTAATGCTCGGATTCATTGCTGCATCAGTTATAGGTGGTTTGGGGATAGTTTTCTCAGAAAAATTAATGTTATCAATGACATTTTTGATGGAAGAAGCCAATCCTTTTATAATTGATAATGGTTCAGTTTATCTAAATATTGTTTTAGCATCTATGCTGGTTGGACTGCCGATGATGGTTATCAATGCCATACTTCAGGGTATTGGTGATATGAAAACACCGCTTTTTATTATGTTTATAAGTAATGTTATTAATGTTCTTTTTAATTATCTTTTAATTTTTGGTATTGGTGTCTTTCCTACCCTTGGTATCACTGGTGCAGCTCTCGGGAGTGGAATCGGTAGACTAGTTGGATTTTTAATTGGAATATCCATTTTAATAAAAGGTGAAAAAGGAATAAAACTTGACTTGAAATATATTGAATTTAAAATTGATTTTGCTATTATAAAAGATATACTTACAATTGGAATACCAGCAGCTGTTGAGCAGTTTGCACGTCAGAGCAGTCAGATTATATATACTGCAATGGTTGCAGGATTGGGTACAGCAACAATTGCTGCAAATGCTGTAACAATGAATGTCTCTTCTCTAGCATTTATGCCTGGATTTGGTTTTGGAATGGCTGCAACAACTTTAGTGGGCCAGAGTCTGGGAGCAAAAAGAAAAGATTTAGCAGAAGATTACAGCAAACAATCTTCCTATTTAACTCTGGGTCTTATGACTTTAGCTTCAGTAACGATGTTCATTTTTGTTAAACCAATAGTTAATCTCTATACAAATGATCCAGCAGTAATAGAAATGGCAGTATCAGCACTCAGGATTTTTCTTTTATTTCAACCACTACTTGGTCTTTTAATGGTTCTTGCAGGTGCTCTTAAAGGTGCTGGAGATACAAAATGGGTAATGTACTTCACTATTTTCGGCAACTGGGGAGTAAGATTAGTATTCAGCTATATTCTAGGCTTAAAACTAGGATTTGGATTAAATGGTTTCTGGCTGGCAATGGGGATTGATATTATGTCCAGAACAGCACTAATAGTCTGGAGATTCTCTTCTGATAAGTGGAAAAATCTAGATGTAGTGAAACTGAGAAAACGTCGAGCTGCAGAGCTTGCAGAATAGAAATATCTGCATCCACATATAAAATTTATCAGCTTTACTATTTAAATCAATTTAATTAAATGTTTAGAATTAAAATCCCAGCCTATATTATTTAATTAAAGGCTGGGTTGAAGATTTTTTATTTATCAAGTATACTTTTTATTCTATTTGTTGCATCAAGAAGTGGACTAACAGATTCATCATAATTAACTGTATCTATGAGCAGAGCAATAAATTGCGACATATCTACTTCAGTAAACCATACTGCCTCCTTGAATTTTTGAGGCACATAGGTTAAATTTGTTGAAAAAAGCTTAGTTATATAACCTTTTTCAAAATAATGCTGCATTTTCTCTATTCCATGTGTAAAGAAAGTAAATGAAACTGCCACATAAATATTTTTTGCTTTTTTATTTTTCAGCTCTTTTGCAATCTCAAAAACCGATCCTCCGGAAGCAATCATATCATCAACTATGAGAATATCTTTTCCTTCAACATCTGCACCCATATATTCATGTTGAATAATAGGGTTTTTGCCATCTACAATTTTTTTGTAATCTCTTCTTTTATAAAAAAGCCCTACATCAAGTCCAAGCACACCTGCATAGTATATAGCTCTATCCATGGCACCTGTGTCTGGAGATATTACCATAATCTCATTTTTATTAAAACTAATATTATTTTCAATGTTTTTCATCATTTCAATAATTTGATAAGTTGAATGTAAACTTTCAAAACCAGTCTGGGGTATAGCATTCTGAACACGAGTCTCATGTGCATCAAATGTAAAAATATTCTCTACACCTAAATCTTCTAATTCCTGAAGAGCCATCGCGCAATCCAAAGATTCTCTGCTGTTCCTTTTATCCTGACGGCTTTCATATAACAAAGGCATAATAACATGAATCCTGCGTGCCTTACCAGCTATAGCTGAAATTAACCTTTTAATATCCTGAAAATGATCATCAGGACTCATCCGGTTTTCCTGGCCAAACATATTATAGGTTACACTATAATTACCGACATCAGCAAGAATGAAAATATCTTTTCCTCTGATTGTTTCTCTGAGCATGCCCTTGCCTTCACCATTTGCAAATCTAATTATATCACTTTCTATAATATACGAATCCTGTATTTTTTCTAAATGATAGTGACTGCCGCAATTTTGTAGTTTTTCTTTTCTTTTTTTTACTATATAATCATCAACTTTTTCTCCAAGTTCTTTACAGCTCTCATGTACTATTATCCCTAGTTGTCCAAATGGTATTGAAGCAATTTCATTATCTTCCACTTTTAGTCTAGCACCTCATTTATATTTAATTTATAATATTGCTATTAATTAGTTCAAGATGAAATTAAAATGTCCTCTATTATATTTGCTAAATATTAAAGTTTGTATATTGTTAATTATCTAAAAAAATATTTAGATAAATTTTCAAAAATCTAAATGATGTTCATTAATCAGACAAGGTAGATTAAGAAAAGTTTTGCAAGCCCTAGAAAGGCAAAAAAACCAAATACATCAGTTACAGTAGTTAAAAATATTGCTGATGCCAATGCTGGATCTACTCCTAAAGACTGGAGAGTAAGTGGAATTAAGAATCCAAACATACCTGCTACAAGTAAATTCAGCATCATTGCTAAAAAGATGATAATCCCTAAATAATAATTACCATACATTAAGTATAATATTATCCCTGTAAAAAAACCTGTTGCTGCTCCATTTATCACTCCTATCATGCCCTGTTTAAAAACAAGTTTCCAGTTTTCTTTAAAATCTATATCTCCAAGTGCTATTCCTCTAATCACAACAGATAAGGTCTGATTACCAGAATTACCTCCCATCCCTGCAACTAGCGGCATAGCAGCTGCCAGAGCTACCACTTGAGTTATTACATCCTCGAAATATGAAACAGTAAAAGTTGCTAAAAATGCAGTAAAAAGATTAATAAACATCCAGGGAAGTCTTCTTTTTACAGATTTAAATAGTGGTGAATTCACACTTTCCTCTTCATGTACACCAACCATTTTAAACATATCTTCAGTATTTTCTGCTTCAATTACATCAATTATATCATCAACAGTAATTATTCCAATCAAAATACCTTTTTTATTAATGACTGGTATAACTGTCAGGTCATATTTAGAAACTTTTTGAGCAACAATTTCCTGATCAACATCTGCAGTTACTTTAACTATGTTATCATCCATTATCTCTACTAGTTTTGTTTCCCTAGGTGCACTTAAAATATCTCTTAAATCTACATTACCAACAAGTTTTTTGTTGTTATCAGAAACAAAAATAGTATCTATTGTTTCTGTATCAGGTGCAATATCTTTTATTTTAGATAGAGCCTGAGCAGTAGTTAAATTCTTATTTAAAACTAAATACTCAGTTGTCATTATTCCACCGGCAGATTCTTTATCATAACCGAGAAGATTTTTTAAAACAATTGCTTCATCCTGTTTCATATGGCGCAGCAGTTCTTTTCTTTTTTGTATTTTTAGAAGACCCAGAATATCGGTAATATCATCTGCTGCCATATGAGAAAAAATATCTATAATTTCTTGCGAACTTTTACATTTTAAAATATTTTTCTGAAGTTCTTCCTCAGATTCTTCAAAAATATCTGCGAGATCTTCTGTTCTCAATAATTGGGTAAAATTATTGATTTCACTATCTTTCAAATCAGAAAGAGCTTCTGCTATATCTATCGGGTAATTATGTTCTACCCAGTCTTCAGGTACTTTTTTCTGGTGATCTAAGTAATAACTAATATCTTCTTTTATTTTATCTATTTTTTCTGTCATAAATTGACCCTCCTCGGGGCAAGCCCACGAGGATTCCTGCTTCTTAGAAGTGGTAATCCACCATCTCCACAGGCTTAAAATCCTGTTAGCCCAACAGTATATCCTCTAACTTGCCTTCTTTATTTTTAACCCTTCACTTAATATATTTTTACTTGCATTTATATCTCTATCATGTATCACGCCACATTCAGGGCATTTCCACTTTCTTATTTTTAAATCTTTAACTTCTTCATTTTTATAGCCACAATTATTACATAGTTGGCTGCTGGCAAAATATGTATCTATTTTAACTAAGTCTCTCCCATACCATTCTGCTTTATATTCTAGATATTCAACAAATTTACTCCAGCTAACATCAGAAATTGATTTAGCTAAATTAGAATTTTTAAGCATATTCTTCACCTTAAGTGTTTCTAAACAAATTGTTTGATTTTCACAAATTAGTTTAGTTGAAAACTTATGCAGAAAATCTTTTCTAATATTAGCTGCTTTTTCATGAACCTTAGCCAATTTCTTCTTAGTTTTATACCAATTATTAGAATCCTTTTCTTTTCTAGCTAAACTTCTATTTAACCTAGCAATCTTTTTCTCATATTTCTTTAATACTCTTGGATTAGCTATCTTTTTTCCATCTGAGATAACAGCAAACTCTTTTAATCCTAAATCTATACCAACTGCATTATCTTTTTTATCTAACTCTTCCATTTTTTCTTTAACTGCTATTGAAACAAAATATTTATCTGTATTTGTTTTACTAACTGTTACATTGATAATTTTGCCTTTAACTTCCTGAGATTTGCTGAATTTAATCCATCCCAATTTAGGTAATTTAATTTTACTGCCGTTAATTTCAATATTAGTACTTCCACTTTTTCTAGTAAATTTATTAGTTCGATAAGAGTTTTTAATATTCTTTTTAGATTTAAACTTAGGAAATTCGTTTTTGCTGCTAAAAAAATTATTAAAAGCTTTATCTAAATCTTTAAGAGCATTTTGTAAAGCAAATTTATCTGGCTCTTTTAGCCACATTAATTCTTTTTTCAATTTTGTTAGCTGCTTAGAATATTGAGTATATGTTTTATAATCATCTTCTTTAGCTTTTGCAAGAAAATGATTATATATAAACCTTGCACAACCAACTGATTTACTAATTAATATTTTTTGTTTTTTATTAGGGTATAGCCTGAATTTATATCCTTTTTTTCTTAAGATTTTCTTCTTTGTCATGCTTTCACCTCCTTATTAATATTATACCATAAAAAGGAAGCTTAAGCAAACATATGTTCTTTTATTTAGAATATTTAATAGCCATATATAATACTTAAAATTCAAAACCGTCTGCTCTTTCCTCGCGGCAAGCCCACAAGGTTTGCGAGTAGACTTTAGCTTCTATCACCTCTATTAATTATTAAAATTTTTGCAGTATAACCTAATTAAATCTATATTTATTATAACAGTTATATTGAAGAGTTAAAAGACATTTGGAATATATAATTTTCGAACTTATGTTTGCATTAATTAAATTTAGGTGTTAAAATAATAATATACAAATGTTCGTAAAAGAAAGGATTTGATGCTCATGCAGCCTGATTATAGTGATGCTCCACATGATAATATTCTCTGTATCGATATGAAGTCCTTTTATGCAAGCATAGAATCTGTCAAAAGAGGCATTCATCCTTTAAAAAGTTATCTTGCAGTAGTTGGAGACAGAAACAGATCTGGATCAGTTGTGCTGGCAGCTTCTACAGCTTTAAAGAAAAAATATGGGATTAAAACGGGAAGCAGATTATATGAAATCCCAGATAGAGAAGAAATTATTATTGCTGAGGCAAATATGCAGCTCTATTTGGATATTTCGATGCAAATTACTGAGCTTTTTAACTCCTATCTCCCTCTTAATGCAGTACATATTTACTCTATTGATGAAGCATGGCTCAATTTAAATGGAACCTCAGCTAAATATGGAAGTCCTAAAACTACAGCCAAAAAAATAAAAAAAGATATCTGGAGTAGATTTTCTCTTCTCTGCAGTATGGGAATTGCTCCTAATATGTTCTTATCAAAAGTAGCAATGGATATTGAAGGTAAAAAAACCGGCCTCAGTATTTGGAATTATAAGGATGTTCCAGAAAAATTATGGCCTTTAAAATTATCTGAATGCTGGGGAATAGGGAGTAGAATAGAAAAAAAATTAAATAATATTGGAGTTCACACCATTGGCCAGCTGGCAAATCTTCCGCTGAGCTATTTAGAAAATAAGTTTGGAATAATTGGAAACCAGTTATATTATCACGCCTGGGGAATTGATTACTCTAATTTAGAGGGTCATTATGATGACAGGCCTAAAAATATTGGAAGAGGAATCACTTTACTGCGAGATTATAAAGAAATTGAAGAAATCAAAACTGTAATATTTAATTTATCAGAAGTAGTAGCAAAAAGAGTTAGAAATAACAATCTTAGTGGAAAAACTATTTCTTTAACTGTAGGCTATTCAAAAACAGAAAAGAAAAAAGGATTTAACCGTCAGCTGACAATTAATCAAAGAACAAATTTGACAGAAGATATTTATAATACAGCTATTTTGATCTTTGATAAATACTATGAAGGTCAAATAGTAAGAAAAATAACTTTGAGTCTTGGGAATTTTTCTGAAAAAAATTACAATCAGCTTGAGTTATTCGAAAAAAAATATAAAAAAGTTAAAATCAATAAAGTCCGTGATAAATTAGCTGAAAAAATGGGCCGCGATGTAGTCTATTATGCAAGAAATCTAAGCAGTGGAAGCATTAAAAATAAAATTGATAATACTATTGGCGGCCACAAAAAATGATCATTAATTAGGTATTTTATCTAAATATTTGATGAGATTATCAGCATTTTCTCTGCTGAATTTGCCTTTATCAAGTTTCCAGTACTGAACATTATCAGAAGCATCTTTTAAAAATCTAAGAAAATGTGGATGACAGCTTAAAATGAAAATTTGATGTGTTTTAGCAAATTCTGATATTACCTCTACCGTATTATAAAGGTGACTGTGGTCGAAGTTAACAAGTGAGTCATCAAGTACAACAGGCAGTGGTGGTTTTATTTCCCTAATCCGGCTTAGACGTACTGCTAAAAAGAGCTGTTCCATTGTTCCTCGACTCAGATGAGTAACACTATCTAAACTGCTCCCATCAGCAAGTATAGTTTTAAATTCTGCAGCTTCTAAATCATCAGAAGTTTCAATAGCTTGATATTCATCATCAGTTATTTTGGAAAGTAATTCAGCTGCAGGAGTTAATAACTCATCTTCTGCTCTATTAATTATTCGTTCTCTAAGTTTGCTTAAGATAAAATAAACACTCTTATTGACAGCATATCTTTCGGCTAAATTTTTAAGATTAATACGCGCTTCATTTATTTTTTGATGTGCATTTTTAATATCTTCTGAAGAAGCAAGCTGTTCCATTGTATTATTTAATCTATTGATCTGATTATCAATCTCTTCTAAATCTTCAAATTTTATTTCTAAATCTGAAAGTACCTTTTGATGTTCTTTTTCAGCTGATTCTAGAGAAGAATATCTGCTGTAAAGATCTGCGAAAGATTCAAAAATAAGATTTTCTTCAGCACCAGCAGTTTTGAGTTTAAAATGCTTTTTATAATAATCAAGTAGATAGGTTCTAATTTTATCTGAAGAAGTTAAAGTATGTCTAAGCTGATTTTTCTTAGAATTATATTTTGCTTCAATATCAATGTATTTTTGCAGTTTCTCTGCTTCTTTAATATATAATTTAAGATTATCATAGATATTTGATTTCATTTTAAAATCTATACTGCTTAATAAATTATTGATCTCTTTTTTTAGTTCCTCAAATTCTCTCTTCAGCTCTATATATTTTTCAGTTATTTCAAGATAATCTGCAGTTTTATCTAATTCTATAAATATCTCCTGATATTCATTTAATAAATTACCTTCCCCCGGGCCCAATTCTAATAGATTTAAAGTATTATCAGCTGTTGAATTCGATATAATTCTAATAGAATCAAGAATGGAATGTAAATCTATATTAATTTTATTTTCTTTTTTATTTAATTTCTCCTCATCACTTTTTAGAATCTCTAATCTGCTTTTTTTATCCTGTACAGTACGATAATAATCACTAATCAAAGTAACTGACTCAATATCATCTATATCAAGTTTTCTGCGATAATTTTCCAGTATATTAGATAAAGTTTTAAATTCTTTTTCTTTTTTATCTTCCTTATTTTTAATTTTTTCAAGCTTTAATTTAAAAGAATCTAATTTATCAATAATTTCTTCTTTTTCAGATGATTTTTTTTGATGAAAAGAATAACGAGATGAATAAAAGATATAAGTAATGAATAAAAATGCTCCAGATATGTATATACCTGTATTAATATTAAAAAATGATGCTGTAATACCTGTTATAACAGAAAAAAGTGCATATAAATAAGTCTTTTTTATAATAAGATCTGGATTATAATCCTCCATGTTTTCTATTTTCTGCTGATAAACTTTGATTTCCTGTTTTAAATCATACTTTTCTTCTTTTATATTTTTGAGCTCTTCTTTTGTGTCTTTATAATCTTCTATATTTCTCGCTATTTCTGACTGTTTTAAATCATCAATATCAATGCTTTCTATTTTTTTAAGAGGCCGGTCCCATTTAGAATTTAATTTAGCAGTTTCATTTTCCAGCAGCATTCTTTTTTTCTTTAGTTCTTCTTTGGCTTCAATATTATTATTAATTCTTTCAATTAAAATATCCTTTTTATTTATATATTTATTGATATTATTCTTTTCATCCAGCAAAGTATTTATAAAATCATCTTTAAAGCTGCTTATTTGTGAAATTTCTTTTTCTACAGAAAATATCTCTTTTTCTGATTTAAAATACCTTTCTTTAAGTTCTAATGCCTTTTTATAGTCCTCAACAGAAAAATTATTTCTATTCAATTTGAGATCTTCTTGTTCAGAAATTTTAAATTCTAGTTCTTCAATCTCTGTATATTTTTTATAATTATTTTTTAATATATCAAGCAAGAATTCTTCTTTTTTAAGATTTTTTAATTGTTCTTTTAGTTTAATGTTTATTTCTTCTTTTTCTTTAAGCTTATTTTTGCTTTCAATAAACTGATCAAGCTGAAGTAAAGCATTTTCTTTTTCATTTTCGGCTGACTTAATTTTATTATAAAAAGGTTTAAAATCTGCTACAGAAGGATCACCACGTTTACCACCTATATTCCCGGCTTTCTTATAGTAATTTTCTGCAATTTCTGGAACCCTAATAATTTCCGATAAACCTGCTCCCAATAACATTGAATACAATTTCTTTTGTTTTTTGCTGTTTGTAGATATATTGGAAATCTGCTGGAGTTCATCCAGACTAATAGTAAAAAGCTGCTGATAAGTAAATTTATCTAGATGATTGTATAATTCTGCAGGAGCAACTTCTTCTCCATCAACTGAGGTAATATTCGCGTTAGCATAGCCGCTTAAACTGAGGCTGTAATAGTTGTTTTTATTTTCTAAATCAGCCTGAATATAATAGTTTTCTTTGGCAGGAGGAATAGAACCATCTTTAGGTAGTGCAAAACCAAGATGTCTGATAATTTCTAGAAAAGAACTTTTACCAGAGCGATTGTGTCCCCCAATAAATATTATTCCTTCATTGAGATTATTAAGCTGTTGATTATTAAAAATACCAAAATCTCTGATATAAATATTTTTAATTCTCAATTCAAATCTCCACCTTCTATAATTTCAGAAATTATGATTTTTTCAGCCTCATCTAAAATTTCTTTTTTTAGGTCTTTATCAGCAAAAAATCTTTCGGATTCTCTATCTTCATCTTCTCTGCTGCCCTGCCAGATTTTACCCCATTCATCAATTAATTCTTCATTTAATTTATCATCTTTCATTATTTCTTTTATCAGATCATCTATTTCTTTGAATATCTTATTATTTTTCTTTAATTCATCAAGTTGAGGTAAATTATCAGCTGTTCTTAAAACAAGTGAGTGAGACCAAATAAAGGGTCTTTGGTCAGCAAATTTTCTTCTTAACTCCGACAAGATATTATCTTCTACTTCTTTTCTATTATCTTTTATATACTGATTAATTTCAGTACGTCCTTTAATAGTCCAGCGAACAATAAAACCATTTATAAATTCATCTTCTGTCTTCTCAAGATCATCCAAAACATTTTTAGCTTTTTTGATCAATATTTTTTCAAGGTCAGATATTTTCTTTATTTCTGATCTATTATTAATATCTATTTGAATATTTTTAAAAACTACTGGAGATAAAGGCATGAATTTAGTTTCTATATTCAAATTTTGATCAACATTTACCAGTAAACTTCCTTTTTTACCAATCTCATTAATATCTCTTCCCTGAATAGTTCCTGGATAATAAATAGCTGGAGATTCAGTATTTACTTCTATATTTTGATGAATATGTCCGAGTGCCCAGTAATGTATTTCAGTTTTAGAAAGCAGATCAGATTTAGAAAGTGGAACATAACGTTTACTTTCTTTATCCAATCCTGTATGAATAACTCCAATATTTAATAGTGCTTTATCTGGAGCAGTGTAATAACTATACATACTTCTTGATTCAAATTTTTCACGATATGATTGTCCAATAATCCGGACAGCTTTCAGATTGTTTTTGCTGAAGATTTTTGTTTCAGCAGTTTCACTTGAAAAAAAATGAACATTGTCCGGCATTTCAAATGGCTCTCGCTTTTTTCCTGCTGGGTCATGATTTCCTGAAATAATATATACTGGAATATTTTCTTTTTTAAGTCTTCTGCACTGTTCAAGAAAAAACCGGCTTGATTTAACAGACCTTGCTTCAAGATCATATAAATCACCGGCAATAATAATAAAATCAACCTCATATTTAATTGATTTATCAACTAAATTCTTTAGTGCATTCTCCCCGGCTTTATTAAATATATCCAGCAGTTCTTGAGAAGGATTACCAGCAAAGCTGAGGGGTCTACCTAAATGAATATCTGCTGTATGAATAAATTTTAGTTCAGAATTCATATAATAATCTCCTCGTATAATGTAGTTAATAAAATTAATAATTTATAATAGAAATTATCCATAATCTCTTTCAGTTCTATTCTCCCATTTAACAAAAAACCAGCTAAAAATTAAAGCCTGAATTGTTACTTCTGGTGAACCAATTAAGTGTTCTTGGATACTTGTGTTGGTATAAATAAATCCTTCAATTGAACCAGGAATAGGACCTATAGAACCAACAAAAGAAAATCCCCAGATTACAAAAAATAATTTGACCCAGCCATATTCACTTTTTATAATAATATTGTAAAAGGGGTATAAAACTGCTGCAAAAAAAGCACCTCTAAATATTTGAAAAAAAGGGGCAGCTCTAACCACAGCAGAATTTAAAGTTCTGTAGTTTTCAAATTGTTCAATTGTCATAAAAGCAGCTTTATAATTTTGTAGATTTGTAAATATAACACCTATAAACATATAAGTCAGCACATGAACTATTGTAAATCTTGCCATATAATAATAGAATTTCTTTCCCAGTTTATTAAACATCAACATCTTCCACATGCTCCTATCTTAAGTTATTATATTTGAGATATAAAATCTAATCTTAGATAAAATAAATTTTATGATTGATAAATATTGAAATTTTTATTTATTATCTCTGTCAAAGCTTTCTCCAAAAATTAATTCTTCTGCAAAATCTCCAATATAAGGCAGCTTATATATCTCACCATTATAAGCTTTGTATAATAATAATATCCAGAGTATTGTACCGATAAATGTAATTAATGAAGAAATGATTATGCCAATAACAGGAATAACAAGAATTAATGAAGATACTATAAACAAAGAAAAGAATGTTATCACTGACTGCATGGCATGAAAACGAACATGATTATTTTCTGTTTCTAAAAAAAGCATAATGATTCCAGTTAGCCAGATACCAGCATATGCAATAAGTGCTTCTACATTTTCGTCCATTCCTAATGAAGTTTTTTTGTGATACATATTTATCCCTCCTCTGCCTCTTCTAATTATATAATATCACTTTTCGGGATAAACATCTAATCAAAATTTGTGCCGGGTCTTGTTAAACTTTCTACACTTAATATTTCCTTTAATTTAGTCTCTGGAAATAATTTCTTTTCTATAATTAATTCTTTAATCTTTTTATTTTCTTCTTTCGCTTGATGAGCAAGTTCAACAGCTTTATCATAACCCAAATATGGTACCAGTGCTGTAACTAAAGCAAGACTTGAGTTTAGTAATTCAGATGTCCGTTCTTTATTTACACTAATACCACTAATACACTTCTCAATAAATATTTTTACAGCATTATTCATTAATTCAATCATATTTAACAGCTTATGTGCTATCATTGGTGTAAAAGCATTAAGCTCCAGCTGACCATCTCTAGCAGCAAGAGTAACTGCCTGGTCTGAAGTGATAACTTCAATTGAAACTTGATTTATCATTTCACAGATTACTGGGTTTACTTTTCCCGGCATAATAGAAGAGCCCGCCTGAACTTCGGGTATTTTTATTTCTGCAATTCCTCCATTTGGTCCAGAGGATAAAAGCCTTAAATCATTCGCAATTTTATTTAAATTAACTGCATAAGATTTTAAAAGGCCTGAAACCTCAACAAATATATCCATATTTTGAGTAATATCGATCATATTTTCTGCATGAGAGAGGCTTAATCCTGTCAATTGTCTTAGATTTTGAGCTGCTTTAAAGATATACGACTGAGATGTATTGATCCCGGTCCCAACTGCTGTACCTCCTAAATTTATTTTTTTGAGTCTATCTGTTATTTTATATATTCTCCAGCGATCTCGATTGACAGCTTCTGCATAAGCAGAGAATTCCTGTCCTAAAGTTATCGGGACCGCATCCTGGAGTTGTGTTCGACCAAGTTTTATTATATCTGCAAATTCTTTTTCTTTTTCTTGGAGTACATTCTGCAGCTCAGCAGTAGTATTATTTAGTTTTTTTAAAAGATTTAAAATCGATATTCTTAATGCGGTTGGATAAACATCATTTGTTGATTGGCCTAAATTAACATGATCATTTGGATGAATATAACCATAATCTCCCTTATTTAATCCTAAAATTTCTAAAGCTCTATTAGCAATAAACTCATTTAACATCATGTTTGTTGAAGTACCAGCCCCGCCCTGCAGGGCATCTAGTTGAAATTGATTCTGCCATTTATCATTTATAATTTCATCTGCTGCTTTAATAACAGCTTTAGCCTTATCTTTATCAAGCTTTCCCAGCTGATAATTTGTATCAGCAGCAGCTTTTTTTATAACAGCAATTGCTTTAATTAACTCAGGATGTACGGATTGTCTGCTGATATTAAAATTCTCTCTGGCACGCAGAGTATTGATTCCATAATATGCATCTGACTCTATTTCTTTTTTACCAATACTATCTTTTTCTATTCTCATTTTACACCTTTCTTTTATCAGTTAAATTCAAATTAAAGATTCTTCTTTTTTAGACTCTTTCCATAAACTGTGAATTGGTGGGAAAGGTTTTAATGCTCTATCAAGAATACCATGGAGCTGTGCAATTGCCATACCATAATTAATTACAGGTACACCTTTCTGATCTGCTTCTCTGAGTCTAGAAATAACCTCTTTTCGGTTTAACATACAGCCACCACAGTGTAATATTAAGTCATAGTCTTCAAGATTATCCGGATACTCCCTACCAGATACATGTTCAAATTCAAGTTCACTTCCAACTTTTTGTCTGAGCCAGCGCGGTATTTTAACTGTGCCAATATCATCTGCCTGTCTGCGGTGTGTACAAGCTTCAGATATTAATACTCTATCATTAACTTTTAATTCTTCTAATTTTCTAGCACCTCGAAAAAATATTTCTAAATCCCCTTTAAATCTTGCGAAAAGAATAGAAAAACTTGTCATCAAAATATCATCTGGAACATCTGCATCTACTTTCATAAAAGCCTGTGAATCAGTAATAACTAATTTAGGTTTTTCCTTAAGGTTTTCTAAAGCCAATTTCAGTTCTCTTTCTTTGCTTACAATTGACATTCCATCATGATCAAGCACATCTCTAATGGTTTGAACCTGAGGAAGAATCAATCTACCTTTAGGAGCAGCTGTATCAATAGGAGTAACAAGTACCACTGTATCACCTGGATCTATAAGATCACCAATAATAAATAGTTCTTCACTATCTTGAGGAGTTTTTTCTGCTATTTTATCACGCAGTTTTTCAATACCTATACCTTTTTCAGCACTAACTAATACAAAATCTACTTCAAATTGTTCTTCTAAATTTTTGATTTCTTCCTTTTCAATATCTTTTAAATCTATTTTATTCACAGCAGCTGTTACCGGTGTTTCAGTCTCAGAAAATTTTTCTAAAAGTTTTTTTTCATAATCACCAATTTCTAAGTCTTTATCTATTACTAATACTGCTAAATCTGTCTTTCTAATTACTTCAATACTTTTTTTAACTCTTAGCTCTCCTAATTCGCCACTATCATCAATTCCTGCAGTATCAATCATCATAACTGGACCTAAAGGCAATAATTCCATTGCCTTATAAACTGGATCAGTGGTAGTACCTGGAATATCAGATACAAGTGCTAGCTGCTGATTTGTTAATGCATTAATTAAACTTGATTTTCCAACATTTCTTCTTCCAAAAACTCCAATATGTGGACGATTTCCCTTTGGTGTTTCCTGCATTTAATTCACTCCTAATTATAGTTAATTATATATTTTATTTATTTGAGATATATATTTGTAAACTTACCCACCAAATAAAGCAATTTGATTGATTTTTATTGACAAATTGAGATAAAAACAAAAAACCCTATCAAATTTGACAGAGATAGGGTTAATAAGGTCGATAAGATAATTATTAATATGTCCCTTCCCTGATTTCAGGTAAATAAAAAAACAGATATACCCTTGAGTCAGAAAGATGATTTTAATTTTTCCTTTGTACTCAGACTTTTATCCTTATACTCAGGATTTACTTAATTATAGCATTAAAATAATATTTGTTCAAGCTTTCACAAACAATTATTGTCATCACATTTTTCATTTTCAAATTCAAATTCGAGGGTAACATGTTCAAAACCTTCTTTTTTAAGCAGGGACTTCAATTCCTTTTTTATATTTATTATATCCTCTTTACAGTAGCTGTCATCGATAATAACATGGGCACTTAAAAATACCCTCTCTCCTTTTAAAGACCAAATATGAATATGATGAATATCTATTATTTCAGTGTTTTCCTGCATTTTACTTCGTATTTTTTCTATTTCAATATCTTCAGGTACTCCCTGCAGAAAAAGATTAAGAACCTCTTTAAGATTTTTATAAACATTAAAAAGTACATAAAATGTTATTCCTATTGAAAGAATAGGGTCTAAAACTGGTATATCTTTATACATTAAGACAATACTTACAATCAGTACAGCTGTCCAACCCAATACATCTTCTAAAAGATGCAGACTGACAACTTTTTCATTAATAGAATCACCTTTATTAAGTTTTATTACAGCTGCTCCATTAAAAAGTATTCCAACAATAGCAAACATAAACATACCAGATGCATTTACAGGCTCAGGAGCAAATATACGAGGAACTGCCTTATAAAGAATTATAAAGGAACCTATAAAAAGTACAAGACCGTTTATCATTGCCCCAAGTAATGAAAATCGAGAATAACCAAATGTAAATTTATCATCTGCCCCTTTTTTAGAATAACCCTCTAAAAACCAGGCAAGTCCAAGTGAAATAGAATCTCCAAAATCATGAAGTGCATCTGATAATATTGCCATACTATTAGTCCAGAGACCACCAATAATTTCAAGTATTGTAAAAATCAAATTGATAAAAAAAGCAAATTTTATATTAGAAGTACCGTGATGATTGTGCTGATGATCATTACTATGATAATTATTTTTATCTTTTTCTATTTGCGGCATAATATTCACCCCCTGAAAATTTAGCTGAATTATATTTATTTTCTAATATATAGTTTATCATAAATTTATAATGAATTTCCATCTATATAAGTATTATAAGTTAATTTTATATTATTGCAGTAGATAAAAAAAGTTTATATTTAATAATTTACCTTTTAATAAAAAAGCCTGCTCAAAAATATCTAGAGCAGGACTTTTAAATTCATCATCTTTATTTTTAATTATATTTATTTAATATTCAATCCATTATTTGAGTTCCAAAATTAATTCTCCAGATTCTAACTGCTGACCTTTAACAGCATGAATGGCAGAAACGACTCCATTGGTTGGAGCAGTTATATTGGTTTCCATCTTCATGGCTTCCATAATAACTAGACTCTGGTTTTCCTCAACTTCATCTCCTTCTTCTACCAGTATCTCTACGATATTACCGGGAAGACTGGCCCCGATCTCTAAATCATTATTCGGATCAGCCATTTGAACAGCAGCTATTTCAGTACCTGTACTGCTGGCTTTATCGAGTATCTTTATTTCTCTGCGGAATCCATTTACTTCAAAATCAAGCCTTCTATAACCCTGATCATCTACCTTTCCAATTTCCATGAGTTTTACAACTAGGTGTATACCTTCTTCTAGTTTGATTTCACTTGTCTCACCTTCTGCAAGTGCATGGAAGTATACATCACTCCCCATATGACTCAAATCACCATATTC
>JAGYNO010000003.1 GCA_018399955.1 Halanaerobium sp.
ACACAGTTGGAGCTGGAGTTGTAACTGAAATTATTGAGTAGGCATTTAAAAAAGCAGAGGGATAGTGCTCCTCGCTTTTTCTATGCCTCCAACTGAGCTTAAATTGTAGAGATTAAGGAGGTAAGCAAATGGCAAAACATGAAAAAATAAGGATTCGCCTTAAAGCTTATGAACATGAGCTTCTGGATCAATCTGCAGAAAAGATTGTAAAAACCGCTGAGAGAACAGGAGCAGATGTGTCTGGTCCGGTACCTCTTCCAACTGAAAAAGAGGTATTTACAGTGCTGCGTTCACCTCATGTTCATAAAGATGCAAGAGAACAATTTGAAATGAGAACACATAAAAGATTAATAGATATTCTCGATCCTACATCGAAAACTGTAGACTCACTGATGAGGCTTGATTTGCCCGCAGGAGTAAATATAGAAATTAAACTTTAATGTCAGGAGGTGTATTTGGCCATGGCGAAAGCTATATTAGGAAAAAAGCTGGGGATGACTCAGTATTTTAAAGATAATGGTGATGTTGTACCTGTAACAGTAGTTGAGGCCGGTCCCTGTGTTGTAACACAGATTAAGACTACACAAAAGGATGGATATGAAGCAGTTCAGCTTGGGTTTGGTGAAGTAAAAAAACACAGATTAAACAAACCGAAGCTTGGCCAATTTGAAAGCCGCAATTTAGAACCAAAAAAACATTTAAGAGAATTTAAAAATATAGATCTTGAATTAAATGAGGGAAGTAAAATTGCAGTAGATATATTTGAAAAAGGTGAGTTAGTAAATGTTAGCGGTATTTCTAAAGGTAAAGGATTTGCTGGTAATATTAAAAGATGGAATCATCACCGTGGTCCAATGACTCATGGTTCGCATTTTCATCGTGCACCTGGTTCAATTGGAGCTGTTGATGCAAGAAGAGTTTTTAAAGGCTTTAAGATGCCTGGTAGAATGGGACACAGCAGAGTGACAGAGGAAAACTTAGAAATTGTAAAGGTTGACTTAGAACGTAATCTGCTTTTAATTGCTGGATCAGTACCGGGAGCAAAAAAATCAGTATTAGAAATTAAAACTGTAAAATATTAAATAGTTCAATGAATGAAAGGAGGATTTTAGATGCCGCAGGTAGCAAAATATGATCAGAGTGGGAATGAGTTAGAAAAAGTAGAACTAAACGACTCTGTATTTAATGATAAAATAAATGAACATGTAGTACACCAGGTAGTAAATGCACAGCTCGCTGCCAGAAGAGGTGGAAATGCTTCTACTAAAACTAGAGGTAAAGTTCGCGGTGGTGGCCGTAAGCCGTGGAGACAAAAGGGAACTGGACGTGCTCGTCATGGTAGTATTAGATCACCATTATGGGTAGGTGGTGGAATTACCTTTGGTCCTTCTCCACGCAGCTATGATAAGAAGCTGACTAAAAAAATGAAAAGACTTGCTTTAAGATCTGTTTTAACTGATAAGGTCCAGAGAGATGAAGTTATTTTAGTTGATAAAATTGATTTAGCTAAACCGAAAACTAAAGCAGTTATTAAAATTTTGGCTGATTTAAATCTAGAAGATAAAAAGACATTAATAGTAATGCCTAAAAAAGAAGAAAAATTATATTTATCAGCTAGAAACATATCCAATGTTAAAACACTGCTGGCTGGTTCAGTTAATGCTTATGATCTTTTAGATAATGAAATGATTATATTCATAGAAGAAGCGGTTAAAATGGTTGAGGAGGTGCTGGCTGAATGAAAGATGCAAGAGATATCATAATAGCACCTATTATTTCAGAAAACAGTATGGAACAAATGGAAGAAGCAAATACTTATTCTTTTAAGGTTGCTAAAAAAGCGAATAAAATTGAAATCAGAAATGCTATAGAAAAAATATTTAATGTAAAAGTAATTAATGTAAATACAATGAATGTTAGAGGTAAAAAAAGAAGACTCGGCTTTCACGAAGGAAAAAAACCTGACTGGAAAAAAGCCATGGTCAAATTGGCTGCTGAAGATGAAATAGAAATATACGAAGGCCTCTAAAAATTTATACAAAAGGAGGGAATAAAGATGGCGATTAAAAGTTTTAAACCAACCACACCTTCAAGGCGCTATATGACAGTTGCATCTTTTGATGAGATTACAACTGATCAACCTGAAAAAAGTCTGCTTGCCCCTATAAAAAGAAAAGGTGGGCGGAATGTTGATGGTAGAATTACAAGCCGTCACCAGGGTGGTGGCCATAAACGCCGTTATCGTTTAATAGATTTCAAGCGGGATAAAGATGGAATTCCTGCTGCAGTAAAAACTATCGAATATGATCCTAATCGTTCAGCAAGAATTGCTTTACTTCAATATGTAGATGGAGAAAAAAGATATATTCTTGCTCCTAATAAAATAGAAGTAGGGGATGTTTTAGAAACTGGAATAGATGCAGATATTACGCCTGGTAATGCTCTGCAGTTAAAAAATATTCCTGTTGGTACTATAGTTCATAATGTAGAACTACAGGCAGGAAAAGGTGGTCAGATTGCACGTTCTGCTGGAAGTATGGCCCAATTACTTGCTAAAGAAGATAGATTTGTTCATGTAAAAATGCCTTCTGGTGAAGTAAGACTTATTCATCAAGAATGCAAAGCAACTATAGGTCAGGTAGGAAATATTGATCACGAAAATATTAAAATTGGTAAAGCTGGTCGCACCCGCTGGAAAGGTAAAAGACCTCATGTGCGTGGTGTAGTAATGAATCCTCATGACCACCCACACGGTGGTGGAGAAGGTAAATCACCTGCTGGTCGACATCCAGTTACACCTTGGGGTAAACCTACTATGGGTAAAAAGACACGGAAAACAAAGCGGTCTGATAAATATATTATCCGTTCCCGTCATGCTAAGAAGCGCAAATAGTAGAAAGGAGGATTATTTATGGCTAGATCTGTAAAAAAAGGACCTTTTGTCTCTAAGAAATTAATTGGGACAATCAGAGAAATGAATGAGAGTGGAGAAAAAAATGTTATTAGAACTTGGTCTAGAAGCTCAACCATTTTCCCTGAAATGGTTGGACATACAATTGCTGTCCACGACGGCCGTAAACATGTACCGGTATATATTACTGAAGATATGGTAGGGCATAAACTAGGAGAATTTGCTCCAACCAGACTCTTTAGAGGTCATGGACGCCACACAGAACGTTCAACAGCACTTAAATAAAGGAGAATTATTGTAAGTAAGGGGGTTTTATAATGGAAGCAAAAGCAGTTGCTAAACATCTGCGTATTACTGCTCGAAAAGCAAGATTAGTTACAGATTTAATTAAGGGTAAAGATGCTAATACCGCAGTTGCAATATTAAAAAACACACCAAAAAAGGCTGCAAAAATGACAGAAAAAGTATTAAATTCAGCTATAGCAAATGCTGAAAATAATCATGATATGTTCATAGATGACCTAACTGTAAAAAGAGCTTTTGTTGATGAGGGTCCAACTATGAAAAGATGGAAACCACGTGCACAGGGTCAGGCTAGCCCTATTAAAAAAAGAACCAGTCATATAACTATCGTCTTAAGCGATCAAAAGGAGGGATAGAACTTGGGTCAAAAGATAAATCCACATGGTCTGCGTGTTGGAGTTATAAAAGATTGGGATGCTAAATGGTATGCAGATAAAAATGATTATTCCAAACTTTTAAACGAAGACAGAAAGATCAGAAGTCATGTAAAAGAAAAAATGTTTGAAGCTGGGATTTCTAGAATAGTAATTGAAAGAGCTGCCAACAGATTGAAATTAGATGTTCATACTGCAAGACCGGGTATGGTAATTGGACGCGGTGGTTCTGAAGTTGAAGCTTTAAGAAATGATGTTGAATCATTAACAGGTAGAACTGTCCAAATTAATGTTGTAGAAGTTGAAGATCCAGAAATGAATGCTCAATTAGTAGCAGAAAATATTGCTTCTCAACTTATCAGAAGAATCTCGTTCCGTAGAGCTATGAAACAGGCTTTAAATCGTGCTATGCGAATGGGAGCAGAAGGCTTTAAAGTTCAGAGCAGTGGACGCCTTGGTGGTGCTGAAATGGCAAGACGTGAAGGCTACAGTGAAGGAAGTGTTCCACTGCATACACTTAGAGCTGATATTGACTATGGTTTTGCAGTAGCAGATACAACATATGGTACAATTGGAGTAAAAGTATGGATTAATAAGGGAGAAGTACTTCCAGAAATAGAAGAATAGATAGATTATGCAGGAAAGGAGGCTCTTTAATGTTAGTACCAAAGAGAGTTAAACATCGTAAGCAAATGAGAGGAAGAATGAAAGGTAAAGCTGTACGCGGTACCAAAATTGATTTTGGTGAATATGGCCTACAGGCCTTAGAACCGGTATGGATTACTAATAGACAGATTGAAGCTGCTCGTGTTGCCCTGACTAGAAGTATTAAAAGGGGTGGTAAGGTTTGGATTAAGATTTTTCCGGATAAACCTGTAACTGCTAAACCTGCTGAAACGAGAATGGGTAGTGGTAAAGGAGCACCTGAAAAATGGGTGGCTGTTGTAAAGCCAGGTAGAATTATGTTTGAGCTGGCTGGTGTACCAGAAGAGGTTGCCAGAGAAGCAATGCGGCTTGCATCTCACAAACTGCCAATTAAAACTAAATTTGTAGCAAGAGAGGGAATGGATGGTGAGGCCGATGAGAGCTGATGAATTAAGAAATTTAACTGAAGCAGAGTTAGAACAAAAAGCCCGTGAATTTAAGGAAGAATTATTTAACCTTCGTTTCCAGCATGCAACAGCACAACTTGATAATCCCATGCGGATCAAAGAGGTTAAAAGGATTATTGCCCGGATTAAAACTATTTTACGGGAGAGAGAATTAAATATAGAAAGGGCTTAATTCTTTTTGAAAGGAGGATTCCCATGGAAAGAAATGTACGCAAAGAAAGAACTGGTGTTGTGGTAAGTGATAAAATGGATAAAACTATTACCGTTGCAGTTGAAAGAAGAACCCAGCATCCTGAATATAAAAGAGTAATCAAAAAGACAAAAAAATATAAAGCACATGATGAAGAAAATGTTTGTAGTGAAGGTGACAAAGTTAGAATTATGGAAACACGTCCTTTAAGCAAAACTAAAAGATGGCGTCTTGTAGAAATAATTAAGAAAGCAAAATAAGTCCTGTTAGTAGAAAGGAGGGCCTGAAAATGATTCAATCTGAAAGCCGTTTAAAGGTAGCGGATAATTCAGGTGCCCGTGAACTATTATGTATTAAAGTTCTAGGCGGCTCCAAAAAGAAGTATGCTAAAATTGGAGACGAAATTATTGTCAGCGTTAAAGAAGCAATTCCTGATGGAATGGTTAAAAAAGGTGAAGTAACAAGAGCAGTAATTGTTCGGACTAAAACACCTTTAAAGCGCAGTGACGGCACCTATATTAAATTTGACGAAAATGCAGCAGTTATAATAGATGACAACGATAATCCTAAAGGTACGCGAATTTTTGGTCCTGTGACCCGTGAACTGAGGGAAAAGAATTTTATGAAAATTATCTCCCTTGCACCGGAGGTATTATAGAAGGAGGGGATTCGATTGAGAATTAAAAAAGGTGACACTGTGGAAGTTATATCCGGAAAAGATCGCGGCAAACGCGGTGAGATTTTAAAAGTTATTCCTAAAAAAGATCGTGTAATAGTTGAAGATGTTAATATTGTACACCGTCATGTTCAGCCTACCCAGGATATGCCGCAGGGTGGAATTATAGAAAATGAAGCACCAATACATGTTTCAAATGTTCAACTCGTCTGCCCTCGTTGTGATGAAAAGACAAGGGTCGGCGCAGAATATTTAGATGATGGCACTAAAGTTAGAAAATGCAAAAAATGCAGTGAAATAGTTGATAAATAAATAATTGGAAGGAGGTCCAGAAATGTCAGTATTAGCAAAAGAATATAAGGAAGAGATTCTGCCCCAACTGATTGAGAAATTTTCTTATAATAATGTTATGGAAGTTCCAAAACTAAAAAAAATAATTGTGAATGTTGGGCTTGGAGATGCTAAAGAAGATACTAAACTTCTGGATACTGTTGTAGATGAAATTGCTAGAATTACTGGACAAAATCCTACTGTAACTCGGGCAAAAAAATCTATTGCTAATTTTAAAATTAGAGAGGGTATGCCTGTAGGTATGAAGGTTACTCTACGCGGAGAATATATGTATGAGTTCTTATATAAATTAATTAATATTACATTACCTCGGGTTAGAGACTTTAGAGGGATTTCTCCTAAGTCTTTTGACGGACGCGGTAATTACAGTTTAGGAATTGATGATCATACTGTTTTTCCAGAAATAAATATTGATAACGTAGATAATGTTCATGGTCTTGAAATTACCATTGTGACTTCAGCAGAAACAGATGAAGAAGCGTTTGAATTGTTAGCAGGAATGGGAATGCCTTTTAAGAGGTAAATACCTATAAATTTAAGGGGGGTTTAGTTTGGCACGTAAAGCACTAATTGAAAAGGCCAATAAAGAGCCTAAATATGAAACTAGAAAAGTGAACCGCTGCAGCCGATGTGGACGTTCACGTGGATATATGAGAAAGTTTGACCTTTGTAGAATATGTTTCCGAGAATTGGCACATAAAGGTGAAATTCCCGGAGTTAAAAAAGCAAGCTGGTAAATTTGGAAGGAGGTTTGTAAATGAATATAACAGATCCAATAGCAGATATGCTGACCCGAATTCGTAATGCAAACAGTGTAGGTAAATCTAGAGTAGATATACCTGCATCAAATATTAAAAATAATATTGGTGAGCTGCTTAAAGAAGAGGGTTTTATTTCAGATGTAAAACTTGTGGAAAGAAAACCACAAAATATGATTCGTGTTTATTTAAAATATGGGAAAGATGATGAAAAGGTTATTACAGGATTAAAAAGAATAAGTAAGCCGGGATTAAGAGTATATGTAGGAAAAGATGAAGTTCCTAAAGTTCTTGGTGGACTTGGTATAGCTGTAATTTCTACTTCGCAGGGTGTTATTAGTGATAAAGAAGCAAGAGAAAAAGGAATAGGTGGAGAAGTTCTCTGTTATGTCTGGTAGTTTAGAGGGTGGAAGTTGGATTGAAGCTGAGTTTTTTTAATTTAAGTAAGAACAGCTCAGCATTAGCACATCGAGTGCGTCTCACTAACCTCTCATTTTATAACGCATTGTCAGGTTAGCATTAGCACATCGAGTGCGTCAGATAGATTTTTGACTGATGGCTTCCATATTAGAGAACTTACTGCAAATAAAATCTTTGGAGGTGTAATATATGTCACGTATTGGAATTCTGCCAATTGAAATACCAGAAAAAGTTGAAGTGACTGTAGATGGTCAGCAGGTTAAAGTTAAGGGTCCCAAAGGTGAACTTAAAAAAGAATTTAAACCTGGTATAGATATTAAAGTTAAAGCTAATGAAATTATTGTTGAGCGTAATGGTGAAGATATTGAAGACCGCTCAATGCATGGACTTGTTAGAAGCTTAATTGAGGGTATGGTTGAAGGAGTGACTAACGGTTTTAAGAAAAAACTGGAAATGGTTGGTGTAGGATATAATGCCCAAGTACAGGGCGACAAACTTAAACTTGAAGTTGGCTATTCTCATCCAGTTATAATTGAAGCTGAAGGTGATATTGAGTTTGAAGTTGAAAAAAATACAAATATCACAGTAAAAGGTATAGATAAACAGCGTGTAGGTGATACAGCTGCAAAAATTCGTGAAGTCAGAAAACCAGAGCCTTATAAAGGAAAAGGAATCAAATATGTTGGAGAACATATCAGACGTAAGGTAGGTAAAACTGGTTAATAGAAAGGAGTGAGTGTGATGGGTAAAAGAGAAGCAAGATTAAAGCGTCATCAAAGAATAAGAAATAAAGTTGTGGGAACACCAACACGTCCAAGAATGAATGTTACCCGCAGTTTAAAGCATATTTATGTGCAAATTATAGATGATCTTTCTAGAGAAACTATTGTTTCTGCATCTACTCTTGATCCAGCTCTAAGTGACCAGATTGAGGTAGCAAGTAATAAAGATGCTGCAAAAAAAGTTGGAGAACTTGCTGCACAAAGAGCTTTGGAAAAAGGTATAGATACAGTAGTATTTGATAGAAGTGGATATAAATATCACGGCCGAGTAAAAGCTCTGGCTGATTCTGCCCGTGATGAAGGGCTAAAGTTTTAAAGGAGGTAAATTAATGAAAAAAATAGATGCTAGTAAACTCAACCTTGATGAACGCGTAGTTAATATTAATCGTGTTTCTAAGGTTGTAAAAGGTGGCCGTAGATTTAGCTTCAGTGCTCTTGTAGTTGTTGGAGATGGAGACGGTCATGTTGGTGCAGGTATTGGAAAAGCAAATGAGGTACCTGAAGCCATAAGAAAAGGAATTGATGCAGCTAAAAAAGAAATAATTGAAGTACCAATTGTTGAAACCACAATTCCACATGAGATTACTGGAGTTTTTGGAGCAGGTAGAGTGCTTTTAAAGCCGGCAGCTCCAGGTACCGGTGTAATTGCTGGAGGTCCTGTACGTGCGGTAATTGAACTTGCAGGAATTAATGATATTTTAACAAAGTCTCTAGGTACATCAAATCCGATTAATATGATCAATGCTACAATGACTGGTCTTAAAGAACTTAAAAGTGCAGAGCATGTTGCTGAATTAAGAGGCAAGTCTGTTGAAGAATTAATTGGATAATATTAAGGAGGTGTAAGGATGAAACTTAATAATCTAAAACCAGCTTCTGGATATAAAAAAGACCGCAAAAGAGTTGGAAGAGGTATTGGCTCTGGTCGTGGTTATACATCTGGAAGAGGTGCTAATGGTCAAAATTCTCGAGCTGGTGGTGAAGTTCGTCCAACTTTTGAAGGTGGGCAGACTCCATTATTTAGACGTTTTCCTAAAAGGGGATTTAATAATAAATTTAAGAAAGAATATAATGAAGTAAATGTATATCAATTAAATAAGTTTTCTGCTGATGAAACTGTAAATCCAGAGATATTGGTAGAAAAAGGTATTATTGATAGTGTAGCAAAAAATGGTGTTAAAATTCTGGGCAAAGGTGAAATTTCAGTTTCTCTGAATGTTCAGGCAAATGCATTTACTGCTTCTGCCAGAGATAAAATTGAAGCTGCTGGCGGAAAGCCAGAGGTGATATAAATTGCTAAAGGCTCTCAGTAATGTATTTAAGGTTAAAGAATTAAGAAATAAAGTTTTATTTGTGCTTGCTATGATGGCTGTTTATCGTCTTGGAGCACATATACCTGTACCTGGAGTAGATGTAGCATTACTTCAGGAGAGACTTTTTGGTGGTAATTTCGGAGGAGCTCTTGATTTTTTAGATTTATTTGCAGGTGGAGCTTTAAGGAACTTCACTATTTTTGCGATGAGCATTACACCCTACATTACTGCTTCAATTATTCTTCAACTGCTTACTGTGGTTATTCCAAAATTAGAAGAACTATCTAAGCAGGGTAATGAGGGCCGTAAAAAGATTGCTCAATATACGAGATATGGTACAATTGTGCTCGCAGTTATTCAGGGTATAGGAATAACCCTTTATATTCAGCGTTTTGGTGCTGTTCCAAATGCAAGTATATTTGATCTTGTTTTGATAGTAACTAGTTTAACAGCTGGAACTGCATTTTTAATGTGGTTAGGGGAACAAATTACTGATAAAGGGATAGGAAATGGTATTTCTATCATAATTTTCACCTCGATAATATCCCGTTTCCCTTCTGATTTGTATAACACATATGAACTTTTACAGGCTGGTACAATTTCTATTCTTAATGTATTAATTTTTGGAGTTCTGGCAGTTGTAATTATTGCTGGTATTATATTTGTGCAGCAGGGAGAACGAAGGATCCCGGTTCAGTATTCAAAAAGAATAGTAGGCCGTAAAGTATATGGAGGTAGAAGTACTCATATACCGATGAAGATTAATCAAGCTGGTGTTATACCGGTAATCTTTGCTTCATCTGTATTGATTTTTCCAGGCATAATTGCTCAGGTGCTTCCTTATGATTGGGCTGCATCAATGGCGAGTGCGATTAGTCCAGGTTCTACTCTTTATTTAATTCTTTATGGACTTATGATATTATTCTTTACCTATTTTTATACAGCTATTACTTTTAATCCAGAAGAAGTAGCAGAAAACATGAAAAAATACGGTGGATTTATTCCTGGTATCAGACCTGGAAAATCAACTGTGAGGTATCTTGATAAAGTATTAATGCGTGTTACACTTGCAGGAGCTATTTTCTTAACAGCAGTTGCTATACTTCCATTTATGATGCAGCCGCTAACTGGTGTAACTATTAGTTTTGGAGGTACATCTCTCATTATTATGACAGGTGTTGCTTTACAAACAATGCAGCAGATTGAATCCCAACTCCTGATGAGACATTATGAAGGGTTTATGGATTAAAAAGGAGGATAAAACATGGAAATGATTTTATTGGGACTTCCTGGTGTTGGCAAAGGAACTCAAGCAAAAAAATTAGAAGCTGCTCTAAATATTCCACATATTGCAACAGGAGATATTTTTAGAGAGGCTATTAAGAATGGCACACCACTGGGTAAAAAAGCAGAGTCTTTCATTGAGGCAGGAGAGCTTGTTCCTGATGAAGTAACAATTGGGATTGTTAAAGACAGGCTTGGAAAATCAGATTGTAAAAATGGATTTATTTTAGATGGTTTTCCGAGGACAATAAAGCAGGCCGAAGCGCTTGAAAGCATTCTTTCTGAACAAAATAAAAAGCTTAATTTAGCTATTTATCTGACGGCTGAAAAAGAAATTTTAATCGAAAGATTATCAGGCCGCCGTATATGTGAAGATTGTGGTGCAACTTATCATATTAAATATGATCCGCCTGTAAAAGAAGATATTTGTGATGAATGTGGAGGCAATTTAATCCAGCGTAGTGATGATAGAAAAGAGACTGTAGAAAAAAGGATTGAAGTAAATAAAGAAAAAACTTTAAAACTTGTAGAATTCTACAGTAAAAAAGGAATACTTAAAGAAGTTCAAAGCACTGGTGGCATTGATAATGTACATCAGAGATTACTCAAATTAATTGAGGCGAATAATTAATGATTATCTTGAAATCAAAAAGAGAAATTGATATAATGCGTGAGGCAAACCAAATTGTTGCAGATACACACATGCTTTTATCAGAAAAATTAAAACCTGGAATGACTACCGCAGAATTAGATAAAATTGCTGATGAATACATAAGGAGCAGAGGTGCAGTTCCTTCTTTTAAAGGATACCAAGGTTTTCCTGCTTCAATCTGTATTTCAAT
This sequence comes from Halanaerobium sp., assembly GCA_018399955.1. Classification (GTDB taxonomy): domain Bacteria; phylum Bacillota; class Halanaerobiia; order Halanaerobiales; family Halanaerobiaceae; genus Halanaerobium. The sequence goes on from JAGYNO010000003.1 coordinate 11,317, forward strand.
AAATGAAGAAGTTGTCCATGGTATTCCAGCAAACCATCGAATTCTAGAAGATGGTGACATAGTTAGCGTTGATATCGGAACTTTTTTTGAAGGTTTCAATGGAGATGCTGCGTGGACTTATCCAGTTGGTGAAGTTTCTGAAGTTGCCAAAAAATTATTAGATGTAACAGAAAAATCTCTTCTTATTGGAATAGAAAAAGCTTTGATCGGAAATAGATTATTTGACATTTCACATGCTGTACAAGAATATGTTGAAACAAATGGATTTTCTGTTGTTCGTGATTATGTTGGCCATGGTATTGGCAGAAAAATGCATGAAGATCCCCAGATACCAAATTTTGGTCCAGCAGGTAAAGGTCCAAAACTCAAAAATGGTATGACTCTTGCTATTGAACCTATGGTTAATGTTGGTGGCTTTGAGGTAGAAACATTAGATGATAGTTGGACTGTTGTAACTGAAGACAGAACTTTGTCTGCTCATTTTGAACACACAATTGCTATTACTAATCATGGTGTAGAAATTTTAAGTCAGAATCAACTTTAATTGTAGAATTTAACTTATATGTGGTATAATACTCAGTGTGTGTTATTATAATTAAGATAAAGAGAGAGTGATGTATTTGCAATATGATTTTGAAGTCGGAGAAGTTGTAAAATCAACTGCAGGTAGAGATAAAGATTCTTTTTATCTTGTTGTAGATATTAAATCAAATAGAAAGATTAAAGTCGTTGATGGAATTAAAAGAAAGTTTAACAATCCAAAATATAAAAACAGCAGACATTTAAAAAGTACAGGTTTTATTTCAGAAGAATATTTAGATATGTTAGCTAGAAAAAAAAGAGTGCGGAGTTCTGATGTTCGCAAAATTTTAAAAGAATATTTTAAAAAAGAGGAGGCTAAATAGTTTTATGGCAAAAGAAGATCCTATTGAAGTAGAAGGTACTGTTGTTGAACCTCTGCCAAATGCTATGTTTAGAGTAGAACTGGAAAATGGACATAAAGTTCTGGCTCATGTTTCAGGAAAAATGAGGATGAATTTTATACGAATTTTACCTGGTGATAAGGTAACTGTAGAACTTTCTCCCTATGACTTGAGTCGCGGCCGGATAACTTATCGACATAAAGCGAAATAGATTACCATAAGGGGTGATTTTTAATGAAAGTAAGACCATCTGTAAAACCGATTTGTGATAAATGTAAAGTTATTAGAAGAAAAGGAAAAGTAATGGTTATTTGTGAAAATCCTAAGCATAAACAGCGTCAAGGATAAAATTATGGAGGTGAAATCATGGCTAGAATAGAAGGTGTTGATCTTCCCAGAAATAAAAGGGTAGAAATTGGTTTGACATACATTTATGGTATTGGTAAAACTACTTCTCAGAAAATTTTAGACAGTGCTGGTATTGATCAAGATACTAGAGTCAAAGATTTGACTGAAGCAGAAATATCCAGCCTAAGAAATGAAATTGACAGCAACTATATTGTTGAAGGTGAATTAAGGCGAGAAAAAAGAGCTGATATCAAAAGACTTAAAGATATTGGATGTTATAGAGGACTTCGTCACCGTAGAGGATTACCTGTACGTGGTCAAAGGACTAAAACAAATGCTCGTACACGTAAAGGACCCAAAAAGACTGTTGGTGTTACTAAAAAAGCAGCACCAATTAAGTAAGGAGGTAATTTAATTAATGGCTAAATCTAAAAAGAAAAAGAGAAGAAAAAAAGTTAAAAGAAATATAGAAAAAGGTCAGGCACATATTAAGTCAACTTTTAATAATACAATTATTTCTATTACAGATATAGAAGGGAAAGTTGTTGCTTGGTCAAGTGCAGGAAAAGTTGGTTATAAAGGTTCTAGAAAAAGCACACCTTTTGCTGCTCAACTTGCAGCAGAAAATGTTGCTGAAGAAGCAAAAGATATGGGACTGAAAGAAATAGAAATCTTTGTTAAAGGACCCGGCTCAGGTAGAGAATCTGCTATTAGAACCTTACAGGCAGCTGGTTTAAATGTTACTTTAATTAAAGATATAACTCCAATTCCACATAATGGATGCAGACCACCAAAAAGAAGACGTATATAATAAATTAATAAGAAAGTTGAGGTGTAAAAATGGCTAGATATACAGGTTCGGTATGTAAATTATGCAGGCGTGAAGGAGAAAAACTTTATCTTAAAGGCGCCCGCTGTTATAGTGAAAAGTGTTCTTTTGACCGCAGACCTTATGTTCCAGGAGAACATGGTCAGGGACGTCAAAAGGTATCAGAATATGGTTCACAGTTAAGAGAAAAGCAAAAAGTAAGAAGGATTTATGGGATTATGGAAAAGCAGTTCCGGAATTATTTTGAAACTGCAGAAAACACTCCGGGAGTAACTGGTGAAAACTTTTTACAGCTGTTAGAAAGAAGATTGGATAATATTGTTTTCAGAATGGGTTTTGCAAGTTCTCGTAATGAAGCAAGACAATTTGTTCTTCACGGACATATTAAAGTAAATGGACGTAAAGTAGATATTCCTTCATATCAGCTGGAAGTTGACGATGTTGTAAGTGTCAAGGATTCCAGCCGTAAATCAAAAAGGTTCAAAGAAGTATTTGAATATAATTCTGATTTTGCCACTAAAGAATGGATAAATTCTGACTTAGAAAAGGCAGAAGGAACAGTTGTTGCATTACCAGAGAGGGAAGATATCGATTATCCGGTAGAAGAGCACCTGATTGTCGAGTATTATTCACGGTAAATGAATACCCTCAGTCATAAAAATGTCCATATAAGGAGGGTAAGCTGATAATATGATAGAAATAGAAAAACCACGTGTAGAAAGACTTGAAAGTGATGAGAATTATGGTCGTTATGAAATTTCTCCATTAGAAAGAGGATATGGAACAACTCTTGGCAATTCGCTCCGCAGAATACTGCTCTCATCTTTACCTGGGGCTGCATTAACTTCAGTAAAAGTAGAAGGAGTAAAACATGAGTTTTCCTCTATTCCTGGTGTAGTAGAAGATATGACAGATCTAATCTTGAATCTTAAAGAGGTAGTTGTTAAATTTTCAGGGGAAGAAAAAACGACTATACGTATTGAGGCTGAAGGAGAAGGTGAAATTACAGCAGGGGACTTTATTACTTCAGGAGATGTACAGGTTGTTAACAAAAATCATCATATTGCAACACTTTCTGAAGAAGGAAAATTAATGCTTGAAGCAACTGTAGAAAAAGGCAGGGGATATCATACTGCAGAAGAAAATAAGGACAATTTTGAAAAAGTAATTGGTTTAATTCCAATCGATTCTTCTTTTAGTCCAATTGATAGAGCTAATTTTAATATAGAAAATACTAGAGTAGGCCAGGTTACAGATTATGACCGTCTAGTATTAGAAGTCAAAACTAATGGCAGTGTTCATCCAGATGATGCTATAAGTCTTGCAGCTAAAATCATGGTAGAACATCTTGAATTATTTATTAATTTAACAGATGAAATTGAAGATGTGGAAATAATGGTAGAAGTTGAAGAAGAAGAAAAAGACAAAATTCTTGATACAACTATAGAAGAATTAGAATTATCAGTAAGATCTTCTAACTGTTTAAAGCGTGCAGGTATAAATACTGTTGAAGAATTAGTAGATAAAACTGAAGATGATCTTATGAAAGTACGTAATTTAGGTAAAAAATCTTTGCAAGAAATTAAAGATAAATTGGATGAATTGGAATTAGAACTCAAAGATAATGAAATTTAAGGAGGTAGTTTAGATGGCAAGGCGTAAACTTCAAAAAACATCTTCACATCGTAAAGCTATGCTAAAAAATATGGCTACATCACTTTTCCGCCAGGGGCGTATAGAAACAACACTCCCGAAAGCGAAAGAGCTGAGGTCTTATGCTGAAAAGATTATTACTACAGCTAAGAAGAATGATCTTAGTTCAAGACGCAGAGTAATGAGAAAAATTAATGATAAAGAAGTTGTAACTAAATTATTTGATGAAATCGCACCACAGTATTCAGAAAGACCTGGTGGTTATACTAGAATTTTAAAAATGTATCCCCGAAGAGGAGATGCAGCAAAGAAAGCAATTATTGAGCTTGTTGAATAATTCTGAATGTAGGTGTTATTATGAGCCTTATAAATATTAATGGGGTAGATTTTCTTTATGAAAATGAAAACAGTGATAGACCGGCCCTGCAGAATATAAATCTGCAGATAGAAGCCGGTGATTTTGCTGTCATAATTGGTTCCAATGGTTCTGGAAAATCTACACTTGCTAAGCTATTAAATGTGCTTTTGACTCCCACTAAAGGAGAAATATATATTGATGGTCTAAACAGCAGTAAATCTGAAAACACCTGGAAAATAAGGCAAAAGGTTGGAATGGTTTTTCAAAATCCTGACAACCAGCTTGTTGCATCAATGGTTGAAGATGATGTAGCTTTTGGACCCGAAAATTTAGGTATTCCTAGTCCTGAAATAAGAAAAAGAGTAGATAAAGCTCTTGAAATGGTAGGTATGGCAGGTTTTCAAAAATTTGCTCCTCATAAATTATCTGGAGGGCAAAAACAACGGGTAGCTATCGCTGGAGTTATTGCTATGGAACCTGATGTAATTGTACTTGATGAACCAACAGCTATGCTTGACCCTCAGGGACGTAAAGAAGTTATGGAGACTATAGAATATCTTAATAAAGAAAAAGAGATAACAATTGTCCATATAACTCATTTTATGGAAGAAGCTGTGACTGCAGATAAAGTTATAGTAATGAATGAAGGAAACATACTTCATAAAGGAACCCCTAAATCTATTTTTAGATTAGTAAATAAATTAAAAGAGATCAACCTTGATATTCCTGTAGCAGCTGAAGTTGCCGAATATCTGCGCAGTAAAAATGTGAATATACCTGATATTCTAACAATAGATGAGTTGGTGAATTCTCTATGTTAATTGAAGTAGATAATGTTACCCATATTTATAATGATGAAAATAATGTTACTGCATTAAAAAAAATAAACCTGGAAATTGACAATGGAGAATTTATTGGTATTGTCGGTCATACAGGTTCTGGTAAATCTACTCTTGTGCAGCTTTTTAATGGTCTGATAATACCCTCTTCAGGTGCTGTTAAGGTCAATGGTAAAAATATTACCGATGAAAAAACTAATCTAAAAGAAACCAGAAGACATGTTGGCCTTGTTTTTCAATATCCTGAACATCAGTTATTTGAAGAAACTGTTTACAAAGATATTGCTTTTGGACCTAAAAATTTAGGTTTATCAGAAGAAGAAATTGAAACAAGAGTCAATGAAGTAATGGGATTGGTTAATTTAGATTATGAAGAATTTAAAGATAGATCTCCATTTAACTTAAGTGGTGGTCAGCAGAGGAGAGTTGCTATTGCAGGAGTTTTAGCTTTAAAACCTGATGTGCTTGTTCTTGATGAACCTAGTGCTGGTTTAGATCCACAGGGGAGAAAACGCCTAGCAGATTTATTAAGATATCTCTATCATGAATTAGAAATGACTCTAATCTTAATATCTCATAGAATGGAAGAAATTGCAGAATTATCAAGTCGTGTAATTGTTATGCATAATGGAGAAATTGTTCTTGATGGAAGCCCAAAAGAAGTGTTTGCTCGAGAACAAAAACTTCATCAATTAGCCCTTGATTTACCACAAATAACAGAAATAATGCATAGGCTTAAAGATAGAGGTTTAAAAGTGGAGACAGACTTATTTTCTTTAGAAAAAGCATCAGAGGAAATATTAAACAGATTAAGGGGCTGTGAAAAATGTTAACTGATATAACCATTGGACAATATATGGCCCGTGATTCGATTATTCATGCTCTTGATGCTAGAATTAAAATAATCATTACAGCAATTTTAATTATTGCTCTTTTTACCATAGATACTTTTAGTGGTTTTGGTTTTTTTTCAATTTTTATTTTAATTGTTATATTTTTATCCAAAATTTCATTTTTAAAAGTAATCAAAGGTCTAAAACCTATTCTTTTTTTAATAATCTTAACCCTTTTTATTCATATATTTTTGACAAAAGGTGGGGATATTTTATGGTCCTGGAGGTTTATCTCTATAGAATCAGAAGGGGTATATACTGGCTTTTTTATGGTAAGTCGTATTTTTATATTAATATTGTTTACTTCACTATTAACTTTGACAACTTCTCCACTGCAGTTGACAGATGGAATTGAATATATTTTGACACCATTAAAAAGATTTGGAGTTCCTGCATCTGAGCTTTCAATGATGATGACTATTGCACTAAGGTTTATCCCTACTCTTTTAGAAGAGGCTGAGAAAATTATGAAGGCACAACAGGCAAGGGGAGCAGATTTTGAATCTGGGAATTTAATTCAGAGAGCAAAGAGTCTTGTTCCGTTACTTGTACCTTTATTTATAAGTGCTTTTAGAAGGGCTGATGATCTGGCACTTGCAATGGAATCGAGATGCTATCGTGGTGGTGAAGGAAGAACTAGGCTGCATGAATTAGAGTATAGGTATTATGATTTTATTGCCTTAATTATAGTAATAATTATGGCAGTTACTGTCTCATTTTTTTAGGTGGTTTTAATGGCAGATAATTATAAAATAATATTAGAATATGATGGTGGGAATTACAGCGGATGGCAGATTCAGCAGAATACAAGTGAAACAATTCAGCAGATAGTTGAAGAGGCTTTAACAAAAATAAATCAAAGTAAAGTTAGTCTAATTGGTGCAGGAAGAACAGATGCTGGGGTTCATGCGGCTGGTCAGACAGCAAATTTCTTTCTTGATATATCAATTCCTGTTGATAAGATTCCACTCGCCTTAAATAGACATCTGCCTGAAGATATAATTTGTAAGAAGGCAAAAAAAGTAAATGATAAATTTCATGCTCGTTATGATGCACGGGGCAAAAAATATAGATATAGGATTTTAAACAGTAATTTTAATTCAGTTTTTGTCCGAAAATTTGTTTATAATGTTCGCAAAAAATTAGACTTAGATCCCATGAAAAAAGCGGCTGATATTTTGGAAGGAACTCACGATTTTGCAGCTTTTTGTTCTGCAGGTTCATCAGTTGAATCAACGGTAAGAACAATTTATTCGATTAACTTGATTCTTAGTGGTGATGAAATTTGGATTGATGTTTTTGGGGACGGCTTTTTATATAATATGATAAGAATTATAGCCGGCACATTAATTGATGTCGGTAGGGCTAAGATAAGCTTAGCTGATTTTAAAGAAATATTGATTAGTTGTGATCGAAGAAAAGCTGGTTTTACTGCCCCAGCAAGAGGATTGACTTTATTAGAAGTTTTTTATGATTAAATATGCAGTTCTAATGTTCTAAACTTGACAAAAGAAGAAGATTGTATTAAAATTACTATGAATTATTCTGTCCAAGACAGCCCCGTTGAGGATATATTCATGTAATTGTATATTATTAATTAAGGAGGTATATTTATGTCAACATATATGGCAAAAAATGAAGAAGTTGAGCGCAGCTGGTTAGTAGTTGACGCTGAAAATAAAACTTTAGGTAGATTGGCTTCTAAGGTTGCTCAATATATCAGAGGTAAGCATAAGCCTACTTTTACTCCTCATGTAGATATGGGTGATTATGTAATTGTAGTAAATGCAGAAAAAATAAATTTAAGTGGTAATAAATGGGATCAGAAAAAGTATTATAGGCACAGCAACTATCCTGGTGGAATTAAGGAAGTAACATATAGAGAATTGCTTGCAAAAGATCCAGAGTTTATTATTGAGAAAGCTGTTAAGGGAATGCTTCCAAGCAATAAATTAGGTAGAAAAATGATTAAAAAATTAAAGGTATATCGTGGAGCAAATCATCCACACCAAGCTCAAAAACCGGAAAAAATAGAACTTTAAAGGAAAATAGAGAGGAGGAATTTAATAGATGGCTTCTGAAGTACAATATAGAGGTACAGGTCGTAGGAAAACTTCTACAGCACGAGTTCGTCTGCTGCCCGGAGATGGAAATTTTTTAGTAAATGATGTTGAGATTGAAGATTATTTTAATAGAAAATCTTTAATTAAAGATATTATGTCACCTTTAGACTTAACTAAGACTGCAAATACTTTTGATATATATGTAAATGTAAATGGTGGTGGACTATCAGGTCAGGCTGGGGCTGTTCGTCATGGAATAGCAAGAGCTTTACTGGAAGTAGATCAGGATTATCGTACTCCACTTAAAAAGGCTGGTTATCTAACTAGAGACTCAAGAATGGTAGAGAGAAAGAAATACGGTCGTAAAAAAGCAAGAAAGAAACCACAATTCTCAAAAAGATAAATTTAATTTATTCAGCAGGGAGATTTTAATTCTCTCTGTTTTTTTATTTTACATTATATTAATTTTTTAATATAATTAAACCATGATGGAGGTGGTAAAGTTGACAGTAAAATGTAGTGCTTTATTTCCACATCCACCTTTGGCTGTTGAAGAAATAGGTGGCAGGGAATTACAAAAAGCAAATAAAACTGTAGAAGGATTTAAAAAGACTGCTCAAAAAATAGCAGAATTTGATGATTTAGATTTATTAGTTTTTATTACCCCACATGGACCTGTTTTTAGATCAGCTGTCTCAATAATAGTTAGAGATGAACTTTATGGTGATTTTAGAGATTTCTCTAATCCCCAGATAAAATTCAAAGAGAAATCTGATACTTTTTTTTCAGAAAAACTTTTTAAAAATGCTAAAAGAGATGATCTTTCATTACAGATTCTAAAAAAAGAGGATCTTTTAAATTATGGCATTGATAATGAGCTTGATCATGGGATAATGGTTCCATTATATTATTTAAAAAAAGCTGGTATTAATCTGCCTATAATTCCTATTTCTATTGGTTTTATTTCATATCAAGAATTATATGATTTAGGTAAAAAGATATCAGAAACAGCTGCTGATGAAGGCTATAAGATAGCTGTTATTGCAAGTGGTGATCTCTCACATAGACTTAAAAGAAATGCACCTGCAGGTTATCATCCAGATGCTCATCTTTTTGATGAGAAATTAATTGAGCTTCTTGAAAACAAAGATTTTGCTGGCATATTAAATATTGATCAAGATTTAGTTGAAAAGGCGGGAGAATGTGGATTAAGACCTATAATAATGATGTTGGGAAGTATTTTTGATAAGAATGTTGATGTAGAACTAAACTCCTATGAAGGCCCATTTGGAGTTGGTTATGCTTCAGTTTTTATAAATGTAAAACAATAATCAATATTGATTATTGTTTTCTTCCTTGAAATTCAAAAATAAAGTAAAGAAAGGGGAAGTTATAATGGATGTTGAAAAATATATCACAGATTTGGCTAGAAGAGCGGTTGAGGAATATATTGTTTCGGGTAAAGAAGTTGATTTTGATGAAAATGAACTTCCAGAAATCTTGCTGGAAAAAGCAGGCGTTTTTGTTACTCTAAAAAAGAATGGAAAATTAAGAGGCTGTATGGGCACATTTAGACCAGTTCAAAAAAATGCGGCATATGAAATTATAAGTAATGCTATGACAGCTGCAGAAAATGATCCTCGTTTTCCGGAAGTTGATAAGTCGGAATTAGATGAAATTGCAATTTCTGTGGACATTTTATCTGAGCCAGAAAAGGTAGATAACAAAAATGAATTAGATCCAAAGAAATATGGGATTCTGGTACAGGGTGGACATCAGAGTGGACTTTTATTGCCTGATCTTGAAGGTATTGATGATGTAGAAAAGCAAATAAATGTAGCCCGCCAAAAGGCAGGTTTGAATTTTGATGATAATATAGATATTTATCGCTTTAGTGTAAAAAGATTTAAAGAAAATGACTGAAAAAGTTGAGGTCGGCCATGATGGTCGACCTTTTAAACATAATTATATTTAAATAATCATAAAATTAAACCCATAAATAAATGCAGTGTATATAGTTATAAAAGCTGCATAGAAGATTACAGATGAGGTAAGATTATAATCATTTATTATAAATAATAAATTACTTATTAGTACAGACAAAAAAATAATGAGCATAAACTCAGCCTTAAACTGCAGTATTAAAACTGGTGCAAATAATGCAGTCATAAAAGATGCTAGGAATTTAGGGAAATAGAGCTCAAATAATGCGAATATTATTTTGTTAAACAAAAACTGCTCAGCTAAAGCAATTAAAATCGAAGCAATAAAAATAATAATTAAAAAAGGCAGTGCACTCATTACTTCTTCAAAGTTTAATATATTATATAAGGGATTAAAAGCTGCTCCAGTTTGATCAGCATTTAGATTAATAATAAGAACTCCTAAGCTGAGCAAAAATATCAAAGAAGTTGTTAAAACAAACGATATATTTTCTTTATTTAGTCTTATACCGAAATCTTCAAAAGAAAAATTGTATAAATAATTAAAATAACCATAAATAACCATAAAAAATAATGTATGGCCCAATACATTAAAAATATAAGCAAGAAAATTACTAAAGTAAATTAAATGAGAAAATTTCATTTCTTTAAGAAAATAATTACCTAAAATAATAAAATACCAGCTTATTAAAATAATTAAAAAATCTTTGTAATTTAATCTTTTATCTTCAAATAGATTATTGTTCAAAATACCACCTCACATAGTAAATTCTATTTAAATCTAATTTTTCCTCTAAAATTTGTATTTTATTTAATTTAAAGCAGGTTTATACTATCTTTTTGCAGAATAATTAACTAAGAGGTGATTAAATTGTCCTGGATAGCAGTAACTAGTTTATTAGATATTTTTATTATTGCATTTATAATATATTATTTATTAAATATTATTTCAGGAACAAGGGCTGTACAGCTTATTAAAGGCTTAATCTTAATTTTTGCCTTTGCTTTAATGGCTCAGCTTTTAGAATTAAATACTGTAAACTGGTTTTTAGATAGTTTTTTGACAATTATTTTAGTGGCACTACCAATTGTGTTTCAGCCTGAATTGAGAAGGGCTCTTGAACAAATTGGAAGAGGGGGCTTTTTGAAAGAACAATTCTGGCAAAAGTGGGGGCCAAAAGAAATTAATGATATTGTTTTAGCACTTTTAGAGATGTCAAACAAAAAAACAGGTGCATTAATAGTTTTGTCACGAAGAGTTGGACTGCAGAATTTTATTGAAACAGGTATAGAGATTGATGCAAATATTTCTAAAGAACTTTTAATAAGCATTTTTCAGCACTCAGCACCTCTTCATGATGGAGCTGTGATTATAGAAAACGGTGTTATTCAGGCAGCGAGTTGCTTTTTGAATTTGTCTACTCGCTCTGATATAAATCCTCGTTTAGGTACAAGACACAGAGCTGCAATAGGTATAACGGAAGAATCTGATGCTTTGGCACTGGTTGTGTCTGAAGAAACAGGTGTTATTTCTATTGCTGATGATGGTAAGTTAAGCCGAAATTTAGATGAGGCGGAATTAAGAGAAACACTAGCTGATAGTTTTGATAATACTAAAGAAAAATCTTTTATGAGGAGGCATATTTAAATGTTTTCTCTAACTGAAAATCAAAAAAAACTTTTGCTTGCTTTTTTTATAGCTGTTCTTTTATGGACTTATGCTAGTAATCAAACAAGCAATATATTTAGTTTTGGTGATGAAAAGGCAGCTTCTTTTTTAGTTGATATTCAAATGAGAAATTTGCCTCAGGCTTATGAAGTTGACTCTATCTCTGTTGATAAAGCTGTATTAAGGATTGATTATATTTCTTATTTCAGTAATGTCAGCAAAGAAAATATAGAGGCATATATAGATTTAGAAAATGTTGAAACTGGAGATAATATGAGAATAATTGAGGTAGAGCTTCCTTCAGGAACAAGACTTATGAGTGTAGATCCAGGTTATGTGGTTGTAAATATTAGCAAAAAAGAAGACAGCAAAGATTAATTTTATTAAATTATAAATTTTGAGGTGAATGGATTGCAGAAAAAATTATTTGGAACTGATGGTGTTAGGGGTATAGCGAATCATGAACTTAAAGGAGAGCTTGCCTTTAAACTCGGCAGAATTGGTGGATATTATATCATTAAAAATATAAAAAAAGATAAAGCAAAAATAATTATTGGTAAAGATACTAGATTATCAGGAGATATGCTTGAGGCAGCTTTGATGGCAGGCTTAACCTCGGTTGGTATTGATGTGTATAGATTAGGTGTAATTCCGACTCCTGGAGTCTGTTATTTAACAAGAGAAAAAAATGTTGATGGTGGAATAATGATTTCAGCATCTCATAATCCAACTGCTGATAATGGAATTAAATTTTTTGATAAAAATGGGATAAAGCTTTCTGATGAAGACGAGTTAAATATTGAAGATTTGTTTTTTAATGATCATTCTTCTAAATTACCTTATCCTATTGATAAAAAAATCGGATTAATCGATGAAAAATATGATTGGATTGATGAGTATATAAAATTTATAAAAAATTCTGCTGCTGAAGATTTATCTTCGCTCAAAATTGTTATAGACTGTGCAAATGGTGCAGCCTATAAAGCCTCACCTGATGTGTTTAAAGCTTTAGGTGCAGAAGTTATTGTAATAAATGATCATCCTAATGGTGAAGTGATTAATGTTAATTGTGGTTCTACAGCCCCCGAAATACTTGCAGAGAAGGTATTAGAATTGAATGCTGATTTGGGTGTTGCACATGATGGTGATGCAGACAGAGTTATTTTGATTGATGAAAATGGTGATATTATTGAAGGAGATAATATTATGGCTGTTGCAGCTTATGATATGATTTCTGAAGATAATTTAAAAGATAATACTATTGTTACAACTAAGTACAGCAACTTAGGTTTAAAAGAGAGCCTGGCAGAAGCAGATGGAAATATTGTCATAACAAAAAACGGTGATAGATATGTACTGGCAGAAATGCTTAAAAATGGTTATCAATTAGGAGGAGAAAAATCAGGTCATATAATCTTTAGTGATTATAATACTACAGGTGATGGTATTTTAACTGCAGTAAAAATTGCAGAAATAATGGTGAAAAAAAATAAAAAATTAAGTGAACTTAAGTCTGTTATGAGTTACTGGCCGCAGACTTTGGCAAATATAAGAGTAAAAGAAAAAGATGATTGGAAAAACAGAAAAATTATACAAGAATATATAAATAAAGCTGAGTCCGAAATTGGTGAAGATGGCAGAGTTTTTGTGAGGGCTTCTGGTACTGAACCTTTAATTAGGGTTATGCTTGAAGGTAGAGATCAGACACTTCTGGAAAAATGGGAGAAAATATTAATTGATATAATATCTCAAGAATTAAATTAATTTTAAGCAGAAAAAGGTATTTTTTAGTATGATTGTATTTACTTTGTCTTTAAAGATTTTTGTATCAAAAAAATATATATGTATAATATAACCATAATAATTAAATAAATTTGCTATTTTATTATTAATAGAATATTATAGTTATTGTGATGGATTAAATTTACTTTTTAGAGGAGGTGAGGTCAGGGTTGAAAAAAAGCGCCTGAGCCCAGTTGAGACGGATATCATAACTGGGGTGACGAGGAAGAGAGTTATCGATTATTCGGCGGATGCTCTCAGGTATTAGCTGTACTGCCTTAATTTTATCTTTTAAAATCAGCAGGCAACTGATGATACAGAGAAGATAATTAACAGCTGACAGTTGAATATTAATTATAAAAATGGAGGTTAAGATTATATATGTGTGGAATTGTTGGTTATATTGGTGAACAAAATGCAGCTCCTATTCTTCTTTCTGGATTAAAAAAGCTTGAATATAGAGGTTATGATTCTGCTGGGATAGCAGTACAAGAAGAAAGCGGGATTAAACTTGTAAAAAAAGAAGGTAAATTAAACAAGTTAAATGAAGCTGCAGAAAAAGAGTTATTTAATGGTGGAACAGGAATTGGACATACCAGATGGGCAACTCATGGCAGACCATCTGATCTTAACTCCCATCCACATGCTGATTCTTTTTCTAATATAGTAATTGTGCATAATGGAATAATTGAGAATTTTAGAGAACTTAAAGATAAATTATCTGCAGAAGGTCAGGACTTTGTTTCTGAAACAGATACTGAAGTTGCAGCCCATTTAATATCATATTATTATAAAGATGACTTAAAAAATGCTGTACAAAAAGCGGTTTCAGAACTTGAAGGATCTTTTGCTATGGCAGTTATGTCAAATACAGAAAAAGATAGAATAATCGCAGTACGTAAAGATAGTCCATTAATAGTTGGAATAGGAGATAATGAAAACTTTTTAGCTTCTGATATTCCCGCTTATCTTGATTATACAGATGATTTTTACATTTTGGAAAATCAGGAAATGGCAGATATTAAAAAAGATGAGATCAAAGTGTATTCTTTTACTGGTGAATTAATAGCTGATAAAAAGAGAACTAAGATTGATTGGGATTCGGAGATGGCAGAAAAGCAGGGTTATGAACACTTTATGCTTAAAGAGATTAACGAACAACCTGAATCTCTTAAATGGCTGCTGCAGGATCGTTTAGTTGATGGAGAAATTGATTTAAGTGAAAGTGGTTTGGAGAAAGATTGGTTGAGTAATTATAATAAGATCCATATAGTTGCCTGTGGAACTGCATATCATTCTGGATATCTTGCAAAATATCTGCTGGAAGATATGCTAAAAATTCCAGTGGAAGTAGAAGTAGCAAGTGAGTATCGCTATAGGAATCCATTGGTAGACGAAAAAACATTATTGATTGTTGTTAGTCAATCAGGAGAGACAGCTGATACTATTGCAGCACTAAGACTTGCAAAGGATATGGGGGCTGCAGTTCTTGCTCTGACAAATTCTCGTGACAGCAGTATTGCAAGAGAATCTGATAAAGTGATTTATCTTAATGCTGGCCCGGAGATTGCAGTTGCTTCTACAAAAGCATATACTAATATGGTTGCTGCTTTTTATATGTTAGCAGTTGATGGTATGAGGCAGAAAAAAAATATTGACCCGCAAAAAGTAAAACAGTACACAGCTGATTTGATTAAGTTACCTGAATTAAGCAGACAGATGATTGTCCAGAGTGAAGAAAAAATAAAGAATATTGCGGAGACATATGCTAAAAAAAGCAATATATTCTTTATTGGCCGCAATACAGATTATACTTTAGCACTTGAAGGTGCTTTAAAATTAAAAGAAATATCATATATTCATGCTGAGGCTTATCCTGCAGGTGAACTTAAACATGGCACTCTAGCTTTAGTAGAAGAGGATGTTCCTGTAGTTGCTCTCGGAAGCAGAATTGATATTTTTTCTAAACTCTTCAGCAATCTCAAGGAAGTAAAAGCAAGAGGTGCCGAAACATTACTGATTACAATTGAAGGGCAGAGTTATGACAAAGAAAGTGTAGATTATGTGATTGAACTGCCAGAATTAAATCAGTATTTTGCAGGTTTACTTGCAATCATTCCACTGCAGCTTCTAGCATATTATACTGCTTTAATTTGTGATAAAGATATTGATCAACCTAGGAACCTTGCAAAAAGTGTAACTGTAGAATAAATATTAACTTTTATATGATCCGGGCTTTGTAAAGGCCCGGATTTTTGCATTTAAAGCTTAATTTTAATATAATTAGAAATGATAAGAGAAAATTCAATATATCAAACAATTATAATTGTTTTTTAATCTGTTAATTGTCAGTTTTACTAGAAAGTAGGTTATAGTTTATGATACTTGGAACTGGTATAGATATAGTAAAGAACAGCAGAATTGAAAACTTGATAAAAAAATATGGAGACAATTTTTTAAATAGAATCTATTTAAAAAATGAAATAAATTACTGCAGCAGTAAAGCTAATAATACTGCTTCTTATGCTGCACGTTTTGCAGCTAAAGAAGCTTTATTTAAGGCTTTCGGTACAGGGAAACGCGAGCACAGCTGGAAAGATATAGAAATAATTAATGATGAATTGGGAAAACCAGAGGTTAAGCTTTACGGAAAAACTTCTAAAAATGCCCAATCTAAACAGGTTAAAAATATATTTTTGAGTATTTCTCACGAAAGTGATTATACAGTAGCTCAAATCATTTTGGAAGGAGAATAATAATGGAAATATTAACTCCAAATTCAATGCGCAAATCAGATCAGGATACAATAAATGCTGGTTATCCAGAAATTTTATTAATGGAAGCGGCGGCTAGAGGTACAGCTGAATATGCTGATGAAATTATTAAAAGTGAGATACTAAATTTAGACAATTATTATAATGTTTCTGAAAGACAAGTAAAAGAAGATATCTCTATATTGATTTTTGTTGGTAAAGGTAATAATGGTGGTGATGGACTTGCTGCAGCTAGATTTTTGAAAAGCTATGGTTATCAGGTAGAAATTATAATGAGTGCTGAAATTGATGAATTAAAAAGTATAAATAAAATCAATTTTGATTTATGTGTATATAATGATATCAACTATTATCAGTACAAAAATATTTCCGAATCTGAAATTATAAACAAATTAAAACAGAGTCATTTTATAATTGATGCCCTTTTAGGAACAGGTATCAATGGAGAAGTAAGAGGTAATAGCAAAAAAATTATTGAATTAATTAATTCTACTGTTTCCAAATCAACTAAAAGTATTTTAGCTGTTGATATTCCTTCTGGAATTAGTGGTAAAAGTGGGGAAATTCTTGGTACAGCTGTTAAAGCAGACTACACATCAACAATGGCAGCATATAAAAGGGGTCTGCTCCTTTTTCCCGGGAGAGAATATTCAGGTAGAATAAAGGTTATAGATATAGGTATCAAAAAGAATATCATCTCAAAAAATAATGATGGCTTAAGGTTGTTTACAAAGGAAGATGCTCAACGATTTGCTCCAAAAAGAAAAGCAGATGGCCACAAAGGTACTTTTGGTAGAACTGCTATACTTTCAGGTTCAAGAGGAATGGTTGGAGCACCATTATTAAGCGCTGATGCTGCATTAAGGAGCGGCTCAGGTCTTATTTATCTGCTTCTACCTGAAGAAATTGAGGAAAGTGTTTCTGTACAGTTAAATGAGGTATTAACTAAAGCAGTTTCTTCTTCTGATGGAATTATCAATTCTAATTCTTTAAGCTTTATTTTAGATTTTACACAAAATATGGATGTATTGGCAGTAGGTCCTGGTTTAGGAAATAATAAAGAAACTGAAAAAGTTATTTCTGAACTTTTAAAAAAATTAAATATGCCGCTTATTCTTGATGCAGATGCTTTAAATTCAATTAAAGATCTTAAAATTTTAAAAAATAGTTCAGCAGAAATATTAATAACTCCACATCCTGGAGAAATGTCAAGATTAGTCAATAAACCTATTAAAGAGATAAATGCTAACAGAATAGATACAGCAAGAAATTTTGCATCTGAATATGGAGTTAATATCATTTTAAAAGGAGCTGCAACTGTAACAGCTGCTCCTGATGGAAGGGCATTTCTAAATAATACAGGTACTAATGGTATGGCTACTGCTGGAAGTGGTGATGTTTTAACTGGCATTTCAGCTTCATTAGCTGCTCAGGGTATGGATCTTTTTGAAGCAGCATCTTTAGCAGTTTATTTACATGGTAAAGCAGGAGAATTTGCCGCAGCTCAAAAAAGTGATTTTGCTTTAAAAGCTGGAGATATTATTGATTCAATGTCAGAAGCCTGGAATTTTATTATTAAGTAATTTTAATAAATCTAAGTACTTTTAATTTAGTTAACAATATTATATATAAATATTATTATAAGGAGCTGTACAATGATTTTATCAGATAAAAAAATTAAAAAAATGTTAAAAAATGGAGAACTTTTAATTGATCCCTTGGATGAAATTCAGATACAACCTGCATCAGTAGATATGAGACTGGGTAATGATTTTCTAAAAGTTGATGAAAATAGTTTACCTTTAATGACATTGACAGATAAAGTTATTTATCAAGAAGTAGTTGGTTCGGAAATTATTATTCCACCACATTCTTTTTTACTTGCTACAACTAAAGAATATATTAAATTGCCGAATAATCTCACAGCTTTTGTGGAAGGAAGAAGTTCAATAGGTAGAATGGGACTTTTTATTCAAAATGCTGGCTGGGTCGACCCCGGTTTTGAAGGACAGATAACTCTTGAGTTGTATAATGCTAATCGACTGCCAATTAAATTAGAATCAGATAGAAGAATATGTCAGTTAGTTTTTGCTATGATGGACGATACTGCAGAAAATCCATATAGTGGTAAATATCAGGGTCAGAGAAATACTGTTGGTACAAAGGTATTTGAAGACTCAGAAAATAAATAGTAGAGCTGGAGGTGTTTGACTGTGGTTACATTATTAATTTCAAATATAGATAATAGTATTGGACCAGGAGATATTGTTGGAGCTTTTATCAATGAAGCTGGTATAAACAGCAGTGATATAGGGAAAATTGAAATCAATCAAAAAGAAAATAAGGCGGAAGTAGAAGTTGACTGGGAAGCAGCTTCCCAGATTATAAATGTTATGGATAATAATCAAATTGGGGGAGTTAAAGTATCTGTTGAAGCTAAAGATTTGGATGAACTACTTGATAAAGATGTAATAGATTATTATAAAAAATTTAGTGAATTAGTTGAATTAGAGCGTGAAGAAGAGATCGAAAGACATAAATTGGAAATTAAATTTTTAACTCCACGGGAAAGGCAGGCAAAGGGAAGAACGTTATTGGACTTGAGAGGTAAAGATGCTGGAACAGCGTTTGGACATAAACCCCTAGTTAAATTTACTTCAAATTATAAAGATGCAAAACTACCAGAAACAGAAATTACTACCGGAGATTTGGTCATGATAAGTTTAAATAAACCTCTTCACCCTAATAATCCAAGAGGAACAGTATTTGAAAAAACAAGCTATTCAATTACAGTAGTATTTGAAAAACATCCACCAGAATTTATTTACAGCAGAGGAGTTAGGTTGGATCTATTTGTTAATGAAATTACCTTTGATAGAATGTTCAATGTACTTGAAACATTTAAGAATCCAAAAACCAAAAATCAGCTTAAAAAGAGGGATATAATATTAAATTTAAATAGTCCTTCATATATAAGAGATGATGAATTAAAAGATGAGGAATCATATTTTGATTCTGAAATGTTGAATGATTCTCAGAAAGAGGCAATTTTTAAATCTTTTAGAGCAGAAGATATATATTTGATTCAGGGTCCTCCTGGAACCGGGAAAACTATAACTGCTGTGGAGATTATTAATGAGGCTGTAAAAAAAGATAAAAAAATTCTTGCTTCTGCATCTTCTAATACAGCTGTAGACAACTTATTAGAATTATTAATTCAGAAAAAGTTAAATGTGATTAGAATAGGACACCCTGTTAGAGTCAATAAAAAAATGCGTAAACATACACTTGATAATAAGGTATTAGAACATCCTGATTATATTGAAGCTGAAAAACTGAGAAATGAAGTATCTGATATAATAAATAAGCAGGAATCATATCTTTACCCAGGTGGTAAATATCGCAGAGGGCTTTCTGATCAAGAAATAAGGGATTATGCAGAAAAAGATATAGAACATCATGTAAGAGGGGTTAGCCCGGAAGTAATTGACGAAATGGCAGGTTGGCTTGATTTACAGGCCAAAATAGATAAATATTTTAAAAAGATAGAAAAACTAGAAAATAAAGCTGTTGAAGACCTTTTAGATAGGGCCGATGTTATTTGTTCAACAAATATAACTGCAGGTTCTGATATGCTTTCTAATAGGTATTTTGATTTAAGTGTTATTGATGAAGCTACTCAATCAACACAAACTGAAACTTTAATTCCATATTTTAAAGCAGATAAGAGCATTTTAATTGGAGACCATAAACAGCTGCCTCCTACAGTTATTAATCAGCAAGCTTTAGAAAAAGGGCTCAGCAAATCCCTTTTTGAAGAGTTATATGATCTGTATAGTAATAATTTTACTTCAACTCTTAATATTCAATACAGAATGAACAGAGGAATTATGGGGTTTTCAAGCCTCTATTTTTATAATATTGACTTAAAAGCAGCAGAATCTGCTGCAGAACAAACATTATCTGATTTGGGAGTTGATATTAATTCAGATGAATTTATTGTGGATAAAGCTTTAAAGCCAGAATATCCAATTGTTTTTCTAGATACTCTTAATATGGAAGCAGAAGAGCGTTCTTTAAATGGCTCTAATTCTTATGATAATCCTGTTGAATCTGAAATTGTACTAGATATAATTGATAGAGCTGTAAAGCTTTCTATTACTGAAAAAGATATTGCTGTAATATCTCCTTATAAAGATCAAGTAGATTTTTTAAATAAGCATAATCATTTTAAAGATGTGGAAATAGATACTGTAGATGCTTTTCAGGGACGAGAAAAAGAAATGGTTATATTTACAGCTGTACGCAGTAACAAAGAAAACAATATCGGTTTTTTACGTGATTTAAGAAGGCTAAATGTTGCATTAACCAGAGCTAAAAAGAAGTTAATAATTATTGCTGACAGCAGCACAATCTGCTGTACTGAGGTTTATATTAATCTGCTAACTTATGTTAAAAAAATTGGTCTATATTATCAACTTTAATGACTTTGGATTTTTAGATTATAGAGATGAAATTATAGGTGGTAAATATGGATTGACAGTTTTTTAAAATTGCGATATACTTATAACAGATAAAGTTTTTAATATTTTATTATTCTTTTTAGCAATGAGGTGGTTAAATCGTGGATAGACTGCGCCGTAAACGCAATTTCACTGAGGCTGAAAAAGAGGAAATTACCAAAGCTATGGTTAAAGGATATGAAAAAATGGCTGCAGTAAAAGAGGATTTAATTAAAAATGTTTCACTCATTAAAGATGGGGCTAAGTAGTCTCATCTTTTTTTTCTTGTCTGATAAGAGTTTTAAAATTTGAGCAAAAAATTTGAAAAATAACTTAAAAATATGTATAATAGATTCAGTTAGAGTAAATTGGAGGTGTCACCTTTGTCCA
The DNA here is from genome assembly GCA_018399955.1 of Halanaerobium sp. Lineage (GTDB taxonomy): Bacteria > Bacillota > Halanaerobiia > Halanaerobiales > Halanaerobiaceae > Halanaerobium. Next base: position 32,283 of record JAGYNO010000003.1, read on the forward strand.
AATTTAAAAAGATAAAAATTGAACTTCCTGAGTATTTAGTTGAGGAAATAGAGCTTTATTGTCAGCAAAATAATGAAGAAAAGAGTCAATTTTTATCAAAGGCAGTAAAATTATATTTGCGAGAAAGAAAAAAAGAAGAAGTGAGATCTCATCTTAGAGATGGATATAAAAAAATGGCTGGTCTTAATCAACAATTAGCAGATGAAGGATTGTCAAGTGACTGCTATTCTTATTTATGTTATGAGCAGAGACTGGTGGAGTGTGAAAAAATTGAAAGTAAAAAGGGGTGATGTTTTTTACGCTAATTTGAATCCAGTTGTGGGTTCTGAGCAGGGAGGTACTAGACCAGTATTGATTGTACAAAATGATATTGGTAATAAATACAGTCCAACAGTTATTGTTGCAGCAATAACTTCTCGTATCAATAAGGCTAAACTGCCCACTCATGTTGAGATTCCTGCCAATTATACAAATTTAGATAAGGATTCTGTTATTCTGCTTGAGCAAATCAGAACTATAGATAAAAAAAGACTGCAGAGACATATTGCTCATTTAGAAGAAGATGTTATTGAAGATGTCAATACTTCATTAGAAATTAGTTTGGGTTTAATAGAACTTTAATGGTTTTTTACTTGACATTGTGAAATTTATATCGTATAATTTTCTTGTAATATTCAATAGTATTTTTTTTAACTGTCCAAGTGAATAAATTCACTTAAATAGTTTAAATGTAAATATCTTACAGATTGCAAAAGTGAGATAAATGAGATATCATTTATATATGGAGGCAAAAAATGAAATTAAAAGAAGTTAAAAATCTTTTAAAAACTAATAATCTTTTGGAAACTGTTCCAGAAGCAGAAGAACTGGAAGTAATTAATGCATGTGGAGCAGATTTAATGAGTGATGTTTTAGCTTTTTCTAAAGAAAAGACGCTTCTTTTAACTGGTTTAACCAATCCACAGGTAGTAAGAACTGCTGAGATGGTTGGTATTCAGGTTATTATATTTGTTAGGGGTAAACAGCCACAGCTTGAAACCATTACTCTAGCAGATCAACTCGATATCTTTATTTACTCTACAGAAATGCCGCTTTTTGAAGCTTGTGGAATTTTATATAAATATGGAATTGGTCCTGAAAATATAAATTATTTGTAAATCGATCCTTCAAATTGAATTCAGGAGTTGATTTTGCATTGTCTAAACAGAAGTTGATGGAAAAAGAAATTGAAAGTTTTGATTTTCAAAGTGGTGGAGAAGCTTCTAGTCAATTGAAAAATATGCTTCGCAAATTAGGAGTAGACTCTAAAATAGTAAGAAAAACTGCAATTGTTACTTATGAGCTTGAGATGAATGTAGTAATTCATTCAGAAGGGGGCAGATTAAAAGCAGCAGTATCCGCACAAGAATTAGAGATAGATGTTATAGATGATGGACCAGGTATACCAGATCTCGATAAAGCTTTTACGCCTGGTTTTTCTACTGCAAGTGATGAAATAAGAGAAATGGGGTTTGGAGCTGGAATGGGACTTGTTAATGTAAAAAGATATGCTGATAAAATTGATGTTGAGTCTTCAGAAAATGGTACTCATGTTAAAGTTATTATAAAACTTGTTAACTAATACTGCGGAGGTTAAAGATGAGCAAAAAGCATTCCGTTTTGCTAAAAGAAGATAAATGTGAGGGCTGCACTAATTGTGTTAAAGGCTGTCCTACTAAAGCAATTCGGGTTCATCAAGGGAGGGCCTGGATCAAAGAAGATTTGTGTATAGATTGTGCTGAATGCATTAGGGCATGTGAATATCATGCTAAATATACTGAAACAGATGAATTAGAAGATATTTTAAAATCAGATTATCCTGTTTTATTGATACCACCAAGTTTTTACGGTCAGTTTTCTGCTGAGATTTCTTCTGCAAAAATTAAAACTGCCATTAGAAAAATTGGCTTTAAAGGAGTATATGATGTTGCAGAGGCAGCAGCAGCTCTTTCTCGTAAAACATTAGAATTTTTAAATAATAATACCGGAAGCTATATTTCAACTTCCTGTCCGGTAATTGTTAGGTTAATTAAACTGCAGTATCCAGATCTAATAGATATGTTAATACCTTTAAAATCACCCGTAGAACTTGCAGCAGAAAAAATAAAAAAAGAATTAAAAACTGAACTAGATATTAATGCAGATATATTTTTTTTAACTCCATGTCCCGCAAAATTGACTACTGTCGATAGAGCTATTGGGCAAAAAGAAAGTTTCTTAAGTGGTGCAGTTGGAGTAGAAAATGTTTATGAAAAAATTTATGATTTACTGGGAGGCATTACTACAGTTGAGATAGAAAAAAATAATATGATACCACTTGCTACTATTTGGGGACGTGAGGGGGGAGAAGAGAGCATTTTAAAATCCTGGCAGGAAATAAATACAATTAGTGTTTCTGGTATTAATGTAGTAAAAAAACTTCTAGATGAAATAGAAAGAAATAATATTTCTTCAGAGATAAAATATTTTGAAATGACATCCTGTTTTGATGGCTGTGTTGGTGGAGTTTTGAATGTTATTAACCAATATCAGGCTCAATTTAATTTAGAACAGCGAGTAAATAAGATTAAAAAAGAAATTGGGCGTAATGAAATTTCTTTAGAAGATAAAGATGATGAAAAATATAATTTTTATCTAAAAGAAGAAATTACTGCTGATAACTTTGAAAGACTCGACCAGGATTTCAAAAAAGCTATGAAGAAATTAGAACAGTTACAAAAAGAGATAGAAATTCTTCCTGGACTTGATTGTGCAGCCTGTGGAGCTCCTGACTGTAAAACATTTGCTGAAGATATTGTAAATGGTCGGGCTGTGAGGACAGACTGTATTTTTATGCTTAGAAAACAGCTTGGTGAATTGGCCAATGGTCTTTCTCAAATGGCTAATGAACTGCCGCCTGTTATGTCTACAGATAAGGAGGAAAATGATGATAGTTAATGAACTAGTAGCAAAATTTAACCTCGAAGTTGTTGCTGGTCCAGAATTAGGTAAAGAAATTGATGGTGTTTATTGTGGAGATCTTTTAAGTAATGTTATGGCAAGAGCAAAAAAGAATAATTTATGGATAACTGTTCAGGGACATCAAAATGTAGTTGCTGTAGCACTACTAGTTGATATTTCAGCAGTTATTTTAGTCGAAGGTTTTGAATATGATGAAAAGGCAGTGAAAAAGGCATGTGATAAAGGTGTTAATCTTTTAAGAACAAAAAAGAAATCATATACTTTAACCTGTAAATTTTGCGAAAGTAATCTTTAATATGAAAAAAGTAAAATCTGATCTACATTTGCATTCTGTTCTATCACCATGTGGTGATTTATTAATCACTCCAGGTGAAATAGTGAAAAAAGCTAAAGAAAAAAATATTGAAGTACTAGCTTTAACAGATCATAACTCAGCAGAAAATGCTGAGGTATTTGAATACTATTGTAGTGAAAATGATATTTTATTTATTCCGGCAATGGAGGTTGAAACAAAAGAAGAAATTCACATTCTCTGTTATTTTTCAGACTTAAATACCTTAAAAAAATGGCAGAGTATAGTTTATGAGCATCTTCCAGGCAAAGATAATGATGAAGATTTTTTTGGGCCTCAAATAAAATGTGATTTTGCAGATGAATATAAAGAAAAAATCACACAGATGCTTGCAGGAGCTGTTAACTTGAGTTTAGAGGAAACTACAAAAAAGGTTTCAGAATTAGGAGGAATTGCTGTTCCTTCACATCTTGACAGAAAAAACAGCATTATAAGCCAGCTTGGTTTTATTCCACCTGATCTGGATTTTAAGACTGTAGAAATTTCAAAAAATATTTCTTTAGAAAATGCACTAAAGAAATATCCTCAATTAAATAATTATCAGATTATCAAAAACTCAGATAGTCATTATTTAAAAGATATAAAAGCTTATCATTATTTGTACTTAGATGGTCTAAATTTTTTTGAGTTCAAAAAGGCATTAAAAATGGTAGATGGCAGAAAGATTATTTTAATTTAGTTTAATTTTACAAGGAGGTAATTATTGATGGCAGAGATGACAAAAGCAAAAATGGCAGAATTCTTAGAACCTGTAAATGATATTATTTCTCGTTATGAGAAAAAAGAAAGGTATTTAATACCTGTTCTTCAGGAAGCACAGGGTGAGTATGGATATTTACCCGAAGAGGTATTAAAAGAAATTGCTGTCGGCTTAAATTTATCTTTAAGTCAGGTTTATGGAGTTGTCACTTTTTATAGTCAGTTCCATCAGCAGCCGCGAGGTAATAATATAATTCGTGTATGTATGGGTACTGCTTGTCATGTAAGAGGTGGAGATGCAGTAATGGATGCTATTCAAGATGAATTAGGTATTGACGCAGGTGAAACTACAGATGATTTAGAATTTACTTTAGAATCTGTTGCCTGTATAGGTGCATGTGGTCTGGCACCAGTTATTATGGTTAATGATGATACACATGGACGGCTAACTCCCGAAAAAATACCGGGAATTCTGGCAAAATACCAGTAATATGAGAGAGCTATCTCTACATATATCTGATATTTTAGAGAATTCTAGAACTGCAGAGGCAGATTTGATTGAACTTGAAATAATTGAAAACCCAAAAAAAAATATATTAAAAATTATTATTACAGATAATGGTAAGGGGATTCCAGAAAATAAATTGAGTACAATTACAGATCCTTTTGTGACTTCTAGAACTACCAGAGATGTTGGTTTAGGTCTTTCATTTTTTAAAAAAGCTGCTGAAAATGCTAATGGTTTTTTTAAAATTGATTCAAAAGAAGGTAAGGGCAGTAAAGTTATTGTAGAATTTGAGTATGATCACATAGATAGAGCACCATTGGGGGATATTGCAGCAACTGTAAGTAATTTTATTGCTGCTAATGGAGATCAGCTTGATTTTGTATATCATCATTTCTATCAGGATGAGAAATTTATACTTGACAGCCGTCAGATGAAAGAAGAATTAGAAGATTTATCTATTCAATCTCCGGCTGTGATAAGTTGGGTTAGAGAATTTATCGAAGAAAACTTAGAAAAAATTCGCGGAGGTGAAGCTTTTTAATGAAATCTTTAGAAGAATTAAAGGATATGAGAAATAAATTCCAGAATGAAATAAAAAAGCGCGACCAAGGGCCAAGAACCGAAATTATTGTTGGAATGGGTACTTGTGGTATAGCAGCAGGGGCAAGAGATATTTTAAAAGCAGTTTTACAGGAAGTAGATAAGAGGAATATGGATGTTAGAGTTACCCAAACTGGTTGTATTGGAATGTGTGAAAAAGAACCTCTTATTGATGTTAAATTACCTGGTAAAGAAAGAATCACTTATGGTAATTTAGAGGTAAGTGATATTTCAAAAATAATACTTGAACATGTCATAAATGGTAATGTAGTGCAGGATTTAGTTATAGCCAGACATAGTGAATAATTATAAAGGAGGCACTTTTTAATGAATGATTCTATTTATCGTTCCCATGTATTAGTATGTACAGGAACAGGTTGTGTTTCTTCCGGTGCTAAAAATTTAAAAACAACTCTGGAAGAAGAACTAGCTGATAAAGATTTAAGTAGTGAGATAAAAATTGTAGAAACTGGATGTCATGGTTTCTGTGAAAAAGGCCCAATAATGATTGTTTATCCAGAAGGAGTATTTTATTGTGAGGTTTCGGAGGATGATGTTGCTGAAGTTGTAGAAGAACATCTGCTTAAAGGACGCACAGTAGAAAGACTGCTCTTTAGAGAACCAATGACTGAAGAACAGATCCCTTCTTATAAGGATATAGATTTTTATAAAAAACAGCAGAGAATTGCACTTGCAAATTGTGGTAAAATAGATCCAGAAGATATAGATGAATATATAGCTTTAGGTGGTTATGAGGCTGCCGGTGAAGTACTTACAAACATGAGCTCTCAGGAGGTAATTGATGAGATTAAAAACTCCGGACTCAGAGGCCGTGGAGGTGGAGGTTTCCCTACCGGACTAAAGTGGCAGTTTGCTAAAAATTCAGATAGTGATAAAAAATATGTTATCTGTAATGCTGATGAAGGTGATCCAGGTGCATTTATGGATAGAAGTATTTTGGAGGGAGATCCTCATAAAGTTATTGAAGGGATGTTGATTGCTGCTTATGCAATTGGTGCTGATGAAGGTTATGTATATGTAAGAGCTGAATATCCACTTGCTATAACAAGACTTGAAAAAGCTATTGAAGATTCTGAGAAATATGGTTTATTAGGTGATAATATTTTCAGCAGTGGTTTTAATTTTAAACTTCATATTAAAAAAGGTGCAGGAGCTTTTGTATGTGGTGAAGAAACTGCTTTGATGGCTTCTATTGAAGGTAAAAGAGGTATGCCAACTCCAAGACCTCCATATCCAGCTGTAAGAGGTCTTTTCGGAAAACCTACAAATATCAATAATGTTGAAACACTTGCAAATATACCTTTTATAATTACTGAAGGTTCTGATGAATTTTCTAAAATTGGTACTGAAAATAGTTCCGGAACAAAGGTGTTTGCTTTAACCGGTAAAATTAATAATACAGGGCTTGTAGAAGTTCCAATGGGTACTACACTCAAAGAAGTAATTTATGAAATTGGTGGTGGACTGGGAGCAGGCAAAAAATTTAAAGCAGTCCAGACCGGGGGACCTTCTGGTGGATGTTTACCGGAAAAATATCTGGATTTACCTATAGATTATGATTCATTACTTGATGCTGGGACTATGATGGGTTCTGGTGGAATGGTTGTAATGGATGAAGATTCATGTATGGTAGATGTAGCACGTTTCTTCTTGAATTTTACCCAGAGTGAGTCATGTGGTAAATGCACACCATGTCGTGAAGGAACAAAGAGAATGCTTGAAATTTTAAATAGAATAACTTCAGGTGACGGAAAAGATGGAGATATTGAATTACTTGAAGAATTAGGTCATCATATTAAGAGTACTTCATTATGTGGATTAGGTCAGTCAGCTCCTAACCCTGTTTTAAGTACAATTCGTTATTTCCGTGATGAGTATGAAGCTCATATCCATGACGATAATTGTCCTGCAGGAGTCTGCAAAGAATTGTCCAGTGCTTACGTGATTGACGAAGAAGCCTGCATAGGTTGTGGAAAGTGTGCTAAGGTATGTCCTGTTGATGCAATTAGTGGAGAAATCAAGAGTGCTTTTGTAATAGATGCGGATATTTGTATAGCTTGTGGAGCATGTGAACCAGAATGCCCTGTTGATGCAATTTCACAGGGGTAGTCTCTTATATAGGAGGGAAATAAATGAGCAAAGTTAAGTTAACGATAGATGGACAAAAAATAGAAGTAGATGCAGACAGCTCTATTCTAGATGCTGCAAAAGAAATTGGAGTTGATATTCCAGTTTTATGTTATCATCCAGATTTAACATTACATGGAGCCTGTCGAGTATGTGTTGTAGAAGATGAAGAAAGTGGTAATTTATTAGCTTCCTGTGCAACACCTGTTGCAGATGGAATGAATATTAATACAAGAAGTCAGAAAGCAAGAAAGGCACGCAGAAAGAATGTTGAATTACTTTTAGCAAATCATCCAAATGATTGTCTTGGTTGTGACCGTAATGGTCAGTGTGAACTTCAGGATATTACTCATGCTTTAGGTATTCAGCCTGAAGATGTTGATAGAATATCTGGTGAAGAAAGAGTATTTGAGCTTGATACAGTTGGTCCCGCATTAAAAAGAGATCCTAATAAATGTATATTATGTGGCCGTTGTGTTAGAATCTGTGAAGAAGTTCAGGGTGTTTCTGCACTTCAGTTTACACAGCGTGGTTTTAATTCAATAGTAACAACAGCTTTTGACCTACCACAGGCTGAGATAAATTGTGCCAATTGTGGTCAGTGTGCTACTGTTTGCCCAGTAGGTGCAATTACTGAAATGAGTGAAATAGAAAAAGTATGGGCTGCATTAGAAGATGATGATAAACATGTAGTGGTTCAGACAGCTCCTTCAATTCAGGCTACATTAGGAGAAGAATTTGGTTATGAACCAGGAACAGTTGTAACAAATAAAATGGTTGCAGCATTAAGAAGAATTGGATTTGACAAGGTATTCTCAACAGACTTCGCTGCTGACCTTACTATACTTGAAGAAGGTAGTGAATTCTTAAAGAAAATTAATGGTGAAGGAGAATTACCTCATATAACATCATGTTGTCCGGGATGGGTTAAATATGCAGAGCATAATTTCCCAGACCTTTTAAAACATCTATCATCTGCTAAATCACCAATGCAGATGTTTTCTGCACTAAGTAAGACCTATTATCCACATCAAGCAGGTGTTGAAGACGAAAAAATATATACTGTGGCTATTATGCCCTGTACAGCTAAGAAATTTGAAAAAGAAAGAGAAGAAATCAATTCAACACGATTCCAGGATACAGATGCAGTACTTACTACAAGAGAATTAGCCAGGATGATCAAAGAGATGGGAATTAATTTCAATTCTCTACCTGAGGAAGAATTTGATCAGTTAATGGGTGAATCTACTGGTGCTGGTGCTATCTTTGGTACAACAGGTGGTGTAGCTGAAGCTGCAGCAAGAACTGTTAAAGAGAAATTAACTGGTGAACCACTTGAAAGATTAAACTTAGGATTTAGAGGAGTTAACTCTGCTGAAGTAAATATTGGTGATAGAACTGTTACTGTTGCTATAGCTAATGGACTTGGAAATGCAGAGAAACTTTTAGAAAAAGTTAGAGCAGGGGAATGTGATTTTGATTTCATCGAAATCATGGCTTGTCCTCATGGATGTGTTGGTGGAGGTGGACAGCCAAGGCCAGCTACAAATGAGAAAAAAGATAAGAGAGCTGACGGACTCAAGAAAATTGATGATGAAAGCTTTATCCGTAAATCTCATGAAAATCCTCAAATAATTAAGTTATACAAAGAGTTCCTTGGGGAGCCACTTGGTGGAGAATCACATCATCTCTTACACACAACTTATAAGGAAAGACCTAAAAATTAATTAAATCAATTGATTTGATTATAAATATTTAAATGAAATCCAAGAAAAGCTGCTCTGTTGATATCAATAGAGCAGCTTTTCTTTATTTATCTATATTTAATTCTGTAAAATTCTAAAGAAATATATTATAATAAAAAAAAGGAGGAATAGTTGATGTTCAATATATTAGAAGAAAAAATAGAATATCTAGCTGCACCTGCATCTGGGAAAATGTTTTAGGAATTGAACTCATATAAGTCTAATCTTATTCAATAAACAATCATCTAAAGAGATTAAATGTTTAAGTATGATTCTTTAATTCTTTTTTATTTATTAAATTTTTGTTATAATAGAATCCAAGCAGAAATTTCTTAACAATACATAAATTTATTTTTGTAAAATTTTCATTAAAAAAGTCAGGATGATCTATTATGGATTATAAGAGAATAGTTGTCAAAGTGGGAAGCAGTACTTTGACAAATGAAAATGGAAAAATGAACTTCACTCAAATTGATAGGTTGACAAGACAATTAGTTGATTTGAAAAATCAGGGTAGAGAAATAATTTTGGTTAGTTCAGGTGCAATTGCAGCAGGTGTTGGAGAACTGGGTTTTGCCAAAAAACCTAATTCTATCCCTGAACAACAGGCATGTGCTTCAGTAGGTCAGGGATTATTAATAGGTATTTATAATAAATTTTTTAGAGAATATGGAGAAAAATGTTCACAGATTTTATTAACTTCCAGTGATTTGGAAAATAGAAATAGATATTTAAATGCATTTAATACTCTGGAAACCTTACTGGACCATGGTGTAATACCTGTTATTAATGAAAATGATACAGTTGTTACAAATGAAATAAAATTTGGAGATAATGACACACTTTCAGCAAGAGTTGCAGGTCTGATTGAAGCAGATCTTTTAATAAATCTCTCAGATGTTAAAGGTCTTTACAGCAGCAGCCCTCTAGATAAAAATTCAAAATTAATTCATTTGGTTAAAGATATAGATCAAAAAATAATCGATATGGCTGGCGGCAGAGGCAGTCTTGTTGGTACAGGTGGTATGATCACCAAAGTTGAAGCAGCAAAAATTGCAGTAAATTCTGGTATAGTAATGATTATTGGTTCTGGCAAAGAAAAAAATACTCTTTTAAATTTGGTTGAGATGGTAGAGGATAAGAGATATGATATAGGGACGACCTTTTTGGCAGAAAAAAATAGTTTATCAAAAAGAAAACAGTGGCTTCATTTTAACCTTCCTCCTTCAGGAGAGATAATAGTGGATAAAGGTGCTGCAGAAGCACTTATCAGCAGGGGTAAAAGTCTGCTTCCTGGAGGCATCATAGATGTAAAAGGAGAATTTAAGAGTGGAGAACCTGTTGCAATAATTTCAGAAGATAAAAATATTGGCAAGGGAATTGTAAATTATAGTTCTTCAGAAATTAAAAAGATTAAAGGACTACATTCTGAAGAAATAGAAAAAAAACTTGGATATTTTAATAAAAGTGAAGTAATACATAGGGATAATATGGTAATAGGAGGAGATAATAATGAGTATTAGAGAAAATCTTATTTCCCAGGCAGGTGCAGCTAAACAGGCAGCAAGAAAACTTGCTAAGGCTGCAAGTGGTGACAAAAATAAGGCTTTAAATATTATTGCTGATAAACTCATTGACAGGCAGGATGAAATTTTAAAAGTCAATCAAGAAGACATGGAAAAAGGTAAAGAAAATGGTTTAAGCAGAGCTTTACTTGATCGTTTAAAATTAACCGAATCAAGAATAGAAGGTATGGCTCAGGGGCTTAGAGAAGTAGCTGCTCAGGAAGATCCAATTGGAGAAGTTCCTCATATGTGGAAAAGACCCAATGGGCTGCAGATAGGAAAGATTAGAGTTCCTTTAGGAGTAATCGGTATTATTTATGAGGCACGACCTAATGTTACGGTTGATGTTGCTGGTTTGTGTTTAAAATCTGGTAATTCAGTAATTTTGCGGGGTGGGTCAAATGCCTTTAATTCAAATCAAATCTTGACAAATATTATTCAGGATGGTCTTAGAGAAGCGGGTTTACCTGAAGAAAGTGTGCAGTTGATTGGAACTACAGATCGTAAGGCAGTTGACATACTATTCACATTAAATGATTATTTAGATGTACTAATCCCTCGCGGTGGAGCAGGACTTATTCAGAAAGTTGTTAACGAGTCTAAGGTACCTGTCATTGAAACAGGTGTAGGTAATTGTCATGTTTATGTAAATAAAGACGCAGATTTAACAAAAGCAAAAAAAATAGTATTTAATGCTAAATATTCTCGTCCTGCAGTATGTAATGCAGCAGAAAGTCTTTTAGTAGATGCAGAAATAGCGGAAAAATTTCTACCTGAAATGGCCGGGATTTTTAAAGAAAAAGATGTAGAATTAAGAGGCTGTGAAAAAACCAGAAAAATTGTACCACAGATTAAAGAAGCTGACGAAGAGGATTATGCAGCTGAATATTTAGATTATATTATGTCAGTTAAAGTAGTAGAAAATTATGATGAGGCAGTTGAGCATATCTATAATTATGGAACTAAACATTCTGAAGCAATTGTAACTGAAAATTATACTACTGCCAGAAAATTTTTAGATGACATTGATGCAGCAGCAGTTTATGTTAATGCTTCAACACGATTTACTGATGGTGGTCAATTTGGTCTGGGTGCTGAAACAGGTATTAGTACTCAAAAGCTGCATGCAAGAGGTCCTATGGGTTTAAAAGAACTAACAACTACAAAATATATAATCATGGGAGATGGACAAATTAGAGAATAGGAGGCAGAAATGGAATTACTTATTATTGGTCTTGGAAATATGGGCCAGGCTATTTTAGATGGTATATTAGAAAATAATTTATTTAATGCAAAAAATATTATTGCAGCTGATAAAAAATTCTCTTATGAAAGTTTTAAAGAAATGAACAAGTATCCAGATTTAAATTTTACTTCAGATAATCGTGAAGCAGTAAATAAGAGTGATATAGTTATTCTTGCTGTTAAGCCTCAAGTGATTGATTTTGTACTTCGGGATATAAAGGGTGCAGCTGTTGACAAAAATATAATTTCTATTGCTGCTGGTATAACGACCGAACACATAAAAGATATTTTGGGCAGTAAAAGTAAAATTACAAGAATTATGCCTAATACCCCTGCTCTTGTATCAGAAGGGATGAGTGCGCTGACCTTCCCAGAAAATATCAGTGAAGAAGAAAAAGAAATAATAATGAAAATTTTCTCTGCCCTTGGTAAAGTAGTAGAAGTTGAAGAAAAAGATATGGATGCAGTTACAGCTTTAAGTGGAAGCGGCCCAGCTTTTGTATATATATTCATTGAGGCATTAGCTGATGCTGGGGTTTTAAAAGGATTAGATCGTGATACTGCTTTAAAACTGGCCTCCCAAACTGTTAAAGGTGGAGCAGAAATGGTATTAGAAACAAATAGACACCCAGCAGAACTTAAAGATATGGTAACTTCACCTGGTGGTACTACTATTAATGGTGTAGCTGCTCTGGAAAATAATAATTTTCGTTCTGCAGTTATTAAAGCCGTTTCTGCGGCTGCAGAAAGATCAGAGGAGCTGGGTGAATAAATGGAGGAAAAGACATTTGCTATAACGAGCAGTTCTCCAGAAGAAACTGAAAAATTTGCGGTTAAGATTGGCAGATTGATTAATAGTCCAGCACTTATACTCCTAAAGGGAGAATTAGGTACAGGTAAGACATTAATGGTTCAGGGTATTGCAGAAAGTTTAGGTTATAAATCTGAAATAACTAGTCCAACATTTAATATTATTAAAGAGTATTTTGCTGAGGAAGAAATTATTCACATGGATTTATATCGACTCAACCACAGTGACGAACTATTAGAAATAGGATTTGAAGATTATCTTGATAGAGATGCAGTAATATTAATAGAATGGCCGGAAATTGCTCTTTCATTAATTCCGGCCAATTTTATTTATATTGAATTAATTAAAGAATCAAGTTTAAAAAGAAAAATAATTGTTAGAGGTGAAGGAGATATCTCAAAGCAATTAATAGAAAGGTTGAGTAAAAATGCTGATTCTTGGAATTGATACTTCTACTGATATATTAGCTTTATCAATCCTAGAGGACAAAAAATTGTTAGGAGAATATAATCTCAGTTTAAAAAGACAGCACAGTGAAAAATTAATCCCTTTAATTAAAGAAATCTTAGCTATCTCAAATATAACTCCTGAAGAGCTAGGAGGAATTGCTGTTGGGACTGGACCAGGATCTTTTACTGGACTTAGGATAGCAATTACGGCAGCCAAAATGATGGGCAGAATCAATGGAATTCCAGTCAAGGGCATTCCTACCCTTGAAGTGATGGCAGCAGGTGTAAGAGCCGATTATATATTAGCTTTAATTGATGCAAGAGGGGATAGAGTTTATTATTCATTCTTTAAATCTAATATTAAAAATGCTGGTGAAAATATCACCACAAACTATTCAGTTAAAAATATATTAGATCTATCTGCTGCAGATCTTGATCAAATGCCAGATATTTTATATGAATACAAAGATAAAAGAATAGTAATTGTTGGTAACAAAGTAAAGACTGCAGCTGAAATTTTAAAAAAATATGAATTCAATGTTTTTGCTGCAGAAACAGAAAATAATTTCCCCAGAGCAGCTGTTATAGCCAGACTGGGAGAAAATTATATCAGCAGAGGTGTATCTGACAATATATATGAGCTCAAACCTCTTTATTTAAAAAAAGCCCAGGCAGAAATTAACTGGCAGAAAAAATATAAAAGCTGATAGAGAACTAATAGGAGGTTAATTGAATTGGATTTTAAAAAGAGATTAAAAACAGCAGAAAATGATATTTATATATTAGCTATTGAAAGTTCTTGTGATGAAACTGCTGTTTCTGTCAACAAAAATGGTCTTGAAGTACTATCAAATGTTGTTTCTTCTCAGGTTGAGTTTCACAAAAAATTTGGGGGAGTAGTTCCTGAAATTGCTTCTCGGAAGCATCTTGAACTTATTTTACCAGTAATTGATGAAGCGCTCAACAAAGCTGGTATTGATTTTAAAGATCTTGATGCTGTCGCTGCAACATATGGTCCTGGTTTAGTAGGGGGCCTTTTAGTTGGTCTTACAGCTGCAAAGACTATTTCATTGATGTTAACTATTCCTTTAATTGCTGTAAACCACATTGCTGGGCATATATATGCAAATTTCATTGATAATCCCGATATAAAGAAACCACTTTTGTGCTTGACAATATCTGGAGGCCATACTGATTTATTATATTTTGAAGATTTAAAGGGATACAATATTTTGGGAAGGACAAGGGATGATGCAGCAGGTGAGGCATTTGATAAGATTGCAAGATTTATGGGATTGGGCTATCCGGGTGGTCCAGCGATAGAAAAAGAAGCAAAAAAAGGTGATCCTGATGCGGTAGATTTTCCCAGAGCAATAATGGATGAGAACAGCTATGATTTTAGTTTTAGTGGTTTGAAGACTGCTGTAATGAACTATATCAATAATCAAGAACAGCGAGGAGAAAAAATAAACAAAGCTGATATTGCAGCCAGCTTTCAGGAAGCTGTTGTGGATAGTTTGATTTCTAAACTTATAAAAGCTGCAGAAGAATATGATGTTAAAAGTGTAGTATTGTCTGGAGGGGTTGCTGCTAACAGCAGACTCAGACAAGCAGCTGCTGATGAAGTGAAAAAAATGAATTTAGATTTTTATTATCCATCTTTAAATTTATGTACTGATAATGCAGCAATGATTGGAGCAGCTGCTTATTATCAGTATTTAGATAGAGATTTCGCTCCTTTAAGCATAAGTGCTGAACCATCATTAAGATTATAATTTAATAGACCTGTAAACTTAAAAATAGAAAAAAAATAAGCTGTAATGTTAAATTAAATTAATTAAAAAATAATAAAAATTGAAAAAAGGAAGAAGAAATATGTATAAATCAAAAGAAGAGATTTTGTTTAAAACAGTTAAGGAGGATAATATCCTTCCTATAACATCTATATGTAAATTGAATTGTATTTTTTGCAGTCATAAAAACAATCCTTCAGAAGTTGAAACTTATAGCTTTGGTCATTTAGAATTTAAATTGGTTAAAAGAATGATAGAATTTTTAGATGAGCAAAAGCCTGTATTTATTGGAGAATCTGCAAGTAAAATAATTGAAGGTGAACCATTTAGTCACCCTAGAATTATGGATATTTTAAAATATATTAGAGAGAGATGGCCCAAAATAGAGATTAAAATTACTACAAGCGCTTCATTTATAGAAGAAAAATATATTTCAGAATTAAAAGATTTATCTCCAGTTGATTTTAATATATCATTAAATGCACCCGCTCCAGAGGATCGGGTTTTTTTAATGAACGATCCTTTACCAGAGAAAGTTTTTGAAATTATAAAAAAATTTAATAAATATAATATTAAATTTCAGGCAAGTATAGTCTCAATGCATCATATATTAGATTTTGATAAACTTATACAGAGCTTAGATTTTTTAGAAAGTTTTTCTCCTTTATCTTTAAGAATATTTCTGCCAGGATTTAGTCGTTATGCCGACGAGAAATTAATGCCAGCAAAAAATTATTATAACAAATTAAATAATTTTATTGAAAATATCAGAGAAAAATATAATTACCCAATAATTATTGAGCCTCAGTTAATTGATAATCTTTCAGCAAAAATAGAAGGCATTATAAAAAATACTCCTGCTTATAATGCTGATTTAAAAAGAAATGATGAAATAATATTTGTTAATGGTTATCAAGTAGAAAGTAGAGTTGATGCATTTTATAAAATTGAAAAATCAGAAAATCCTGAACTGATTATAGAAAGAAATGATAAAAAGATAAAAATAAATTTAAATAAATCGGCTGGAGAGAAGTCAGGATTGATTATTTCTTATGATATCAACAGAAGAAAAAAGAATATTTTGTTATCACATATTGAACTCAGCAAAAGAGATAAAGAGAATATTTCTACAATATTGATAACTTCACAATTAGCATATAATTTATTTAGTTATATAACAAAAGATTTTTCTGAGGAAGATTATAATTATAAACTTCTAAAAGTAAAAAATATATTTTTTGGGGGTTCCATAATGGCAGCCGGGCTGATTGTAAATAGTGATTTGGCTTCTGCTCTTAAAAAAATAGATTTTAAAGCGGAAAAATTAATTATTCCAGAAATTATTTATGACTATTATGGTAATGATCTTTTAGGAAAACATTATTCAGAAATTGAAGTTGAATTTGGAGTTGAAGTAGTATTACTCTAATGATTTTAAGATATAAATTGCTTAATTTTTTAATTAAATCAGTTTATTATTGATTTAAGATTGAATTTTAGAGATATTTAGAGAAATAAAGGTTTAATCTAATTTTAAAGCATTAAATAACCTATAAGAGCTTCTTAAAGACTTTAATCGAACTTGATTTTAATTTATGTCTTAGGTATTATATTTACAGTGCTTGTTAGCACTCGATGCACTTGAGTGCTAATTATTTTAGATAATAAAAATAGAAGGGGGTTATTTTTTAATGAGCATTAAACCATTAGATAACAGAGTTGTAGTAAAATTTGTAGATGAAGAAAGAGAAGAGAAAACTGAAGGCGGAATTGTTCTCCCAGATACAGCCAAAAAAGAGGAGAAACCTCAGCAGGGAGAAATTGCTGCAGTTGGCAAAAATATTGCTGCTGAAGATGGAGAACCTGAAGTAGCTGTTGGAGATGTAGTTGTATTTGATAAATATGCAGGTACAAAAGTTACAGTTGACTCAGAAGAATATATTATTCTTGCTATTGATGATGTTTTAGCTGTAATTGATTAAATCAAAAGATTTTAATAATTAATTTTATTTAGTTTTATATTAACAAATTGTTAGTTGAATTTATACAGGAGGGATAAAGAATGCCAAAAGAATTAAAGTTCGGTGAAGATGCACGCCGCAAATTAGAAAGCGGTGTTTCTAGATTAGCAAGTGCAGTTAAAGTCACACTTGGTCCAAAGGGACGGAATGTACTTTTAGAGAAAAGTTTTGGTGCACCTACAATTACAAATGATGGTGTGAGTATAGCAAAAGAAATTGAGCTTAAAAATCATTATGAAAACATGGGAGCTCAAACAGTAAAAGAAGTAGCAACTAAAACAAATGATGTAGCTGGTGATGGTACAACAACTGCTACAGTATTAGCGGAGGCTATTTTTCAAGAAGGTATTAAAAATGTTGCAGCTGGTGCCAATCCAATGCTTCTTAAAAGAGGTATTTTAAAAGCAGTTGAAAAATTGACTGAGGAAATCGCTTCGGTTGCAAGACCTGTAGAAGGAAAAGAAGCTGTTTCTCAAATTGCAACTATTTCTGCTGGTAATGATGATGAAATTGGTCATTTAATCGCAGAGGCTATGGAAAAGGTAGGCCAGGATGGAGTAATTTCAGTTGAAGAATCAAAAAGTATGGGTACTTCATTAGAAGTAGTTGAAGGAATGCAGTTTGACCGCGGCTATTTATCACCATATATGGTAACAGATACAGATACTATGGAAGCTTCTTTAGAAGACCCATATATTTTAATTACTGATAAGAAGATTAACAGCATTCAAGACATTTTGCCTTTATTAGAACAGGTTGCACAGTCAGGTAAAAGTCTTATGATTATTGCTGAAGAAGTTGAAGGAGAAGCTTTAGCTACTTTAGTTGTTAATAAAATTAGAGGAACATTTAATTGTGTTGCTGTTAAGGCTCCTGGTTTTGGAGATCGCCGTAAAGCAATGCTTGAAGATATTGCTGTACTTACAGGTGGTAAATTAATTACTGAAGATCTTGGCTTAAAATTAGAAAATGCAAGTGTTAATGATTTAGGCCAGGCACATAAAGTGACAATTACAAAAGATGATACTACAATAGTTGAAGGTAATGGAGATAAAGAAAAAATTCAGGATAGAATAAATCAATTGAGGAAACAAATTGAAACAACTACTTCTGATTTTGATAGAGATAAACTGCAGGAAAGACTGGCTAAATTAGCTGGTGGTGTTGCAGTAATTCAAGTTGGTGCAGCAACAGAAACTGAGCTTAAAGAAAAACAGCACAGGATTGAAGATGCTCTTTCTGCTACTAGAGCAGCTGTTGAAGAAGGTTTAGTTGCTGGAGGAGGTACAACTTATCTTGAAGTAATGTCTGCATTAGATGATCTTAATCTTGAAGGTGATGAAGGTACAGGAGTAGATATAGTTAGAAAAGCTTTAGAAACTCCAATTAAGCAGATTGCCAGCAATGCAGGTCATGAAGGTTCAGTTGTAGTTGAAAGAGTAAGGGAAAAAGCTGCTGGAATTGGATTTGATGCCATGAAAGGCGAATATGTTAATATGATTGAAGCAGGTATTATTGATCCAGCTAAAGTAACTCGTTCTGCTCTGCAGAATGCAGCAAGTGCTGCAGCAATGCTCTTAACCACCGAATGTCTAGTTGCTGATATAGGTGATGATGATGAAGATGGTGGAGGAGGAATGCCCGGAGGCATGCCCGGCGGAATGGGCGGAATGGGCGGAATGGGCGGAATGGGCGGTATGATGTAAGGCCTAATTCCATTATGTAATAAAATATTTTAAAAGGCACATCTTTTTCAGGGTGTGTCTTTTTATATTTAATTATCATATTTTATAAATTTTAAAAAGGGATTTTTATTTTTATAGAGAATATTAAATAACAAGAGATAAATTAAACTCTATGCCAAAACTGAAATAAAATAATAATTATCAAATTTAAATGAGCTTTTATATTTGTTTAGTCTGGTATAGAAGATAGTTATATTTTTAGATAATTTATTTTTAAAATACATATAGAACTTTAAATAGAATACCTTTTTAAAAGTTCATTCATCTATTATAAATATTTATGAACTTTTTATTTTGCTTAAAATAATTGATCAATTATATACATAGATTAAATATAAAGATTAAATTTTCTAAATATTGAAATCAATTCTACTCAATGGTATAATGGTATACAAATATGATTAATCAATTAGGGTATTTGAAAGTTCTGTGGATAGGGGGATTATATGATAGATGAATTTAGTATTTTTGTCATATCAGATTCAATTGGCGACACAGCAGAACAGGTAGCGAGGGCGGCGGCAGAACAATATAAAGGTTCTGATTATGAAATAAAGAAATATCCCTATGTAGAAACAAAAACTAAAATTGATGATATTTGTTCAAATATAGGTGATCATTCTAATACTATAGTAGTTTATACTATTGTAAATGAAGAAATCTCTACATATTTGAAAAATCATTGTGAAAAAAAAGGGATAATCTATATCGATATTATGGAACCCTGTCTGGAAAAATTTAGTGGTTTTATTGGCCAAGAACCAGCCCGAGAATCGGGGGTGATAAGAAAATTAGATGAGGATTATTTTAAGCGTGTTGAGGCAGTAGAATTTGCAGTAAAGTATGACGATGGAAAAGATCCAAGAGGAATTTTAAAAGCTGATATTGTTTTAATCGGAGTTTCCCGTTCTTCTAAAACTCCATTAAGTATGTATCTTGCCCATAAAAACTACAAGGTTGTTAATATTCCTTTAGTAAAAGATTCAAAAGTACCAGATCAAATTCATGAAGTTCCCAAGAGAAAAATAGTTGGCTTAACTATTGATCCCGAAGATCTTATAGAAATTAGAAGAGAGAGAATAAAAATAATGGGTTTAGACAGCAGTGTGGATTATGTTTCCATTGAAAAAATAATGGATGAGCTTACTTATGCTGAAAAAATCATGAAGCAAATTGGCTGCCCGGTTATAGATATGACCAAAAAAGCTGTTGAAGAAGCTGCAAGTATGATTATTGATATAATAAATGATTTAAATTAACAAGAGGAGGGGTTTTGTTGAAGAAGTATATTTATGCTTTTGAAGAAGGAAAAAAAGAGATGAAGTCTTTGTTAGGTGGTAAAGGTGCTAATCTTGCAGAAATGAGTAATATTGGTTTGCCTGTGCCTCCAGGATTTACAATCACAACTGAAGCATGTATAAGATATCTCGACATGGATGAAACATTAGATGATAAGTTAGAAAAAGGTATTTTTGATTACATGAAAGATCTAGAAAATAAAAACAATAAAGAATTTGGTGACCTGGAAGACCCCTTGTTGGTTTCCGTGAGATCAGGTGCAGTAATTTCTATGCCTGGTATGATGGATACTATTTTAAATCTAGGTTTAAATGATAAAAGTGTTGAGGGTCTTGCTAAAAAGACATCTAACCCCAGATTTGCTTATGATAGTTACAGACGCTTGATTCAAATGTTTGGTGGGGTAGTACTAGGCATTCCCAATTATGAATTTGATAATTTTTTAGAAAAAAGAAAAGAAAAAAAAGGTTATGCTAATGATACTGAATTAACTGTAGAAGATTTAAAAGATATTATTGAAGATTTCAAAGCATTAATTAAAAAGCGTGAGAACATAGAGTTTCCACAAAAACCAGAAGATCAGCTTTTAATGGCTGTAAAAGCTGTATTTAGTTCTTGGAATAACTCGAGAGCTATTTCTTATAGAAATATTCATGATATTCCACATGATTTAGGTACAGCAGTGAATGTACAAACAATGGTTTTTGGTAATATAGGAGAAAACTCAGGAACTGGAGTTGCATTTACCAGAAATCCAGCTACTGGAGAAAATAAAGTATTTGGTGAGTTTTTACTTAATGCTCAGGGTGAAGATGTTGTTGCAGGTATTAGAACACCAAAAGATATTCAGGAATTAAATAATTTAATGCCTGAAGTTTATGATGAATTTATAGAAGTAACTGAAACTTTAGAACAGCATTATAAAGATATGCAGGATATTGAATTTACAATTCAAGAAGGAGATTTATATATACTTCAAACAAGAACAGGTAAAAGAACTGCAGATGCAGCAGTGAATATCGCTGTAGACATGGAAGAAGAAGGTCTTATTAATAGAGAAACTACAATAATGAGAATTGATCCTGAAGATATAAGTCAGCTTTTACATCCAAACTTTATTGAAGATGAGTTAGAAAAAGCAGATATATTAGCAACTGGATTGGCTGCCTCACCTGGTGCTGCTTCAGGTAAAGTTTATTTTACTTCTGAAGATGCAGTAGAAGCAGCTGAAGGTGGAGAAGAGGTAATACTAGTTCGTAAAGAAACTTCACCAGAAGATATAGAAGGTATGGTTAAAGCTAATGGTATTTTAACTTCACGTGGTGGCATGACATCTCATGCAGCTGTTGTAGCAAGGGGTATGGGTAAATGCTGTGTTGCTGGTGCAGGAGATATTAGAGTTGACGAAAATACTAAGAAATTCTTTGTAGATGATAGAGTCTTTAATGAAGGAGATTATATATCACTTAATGGTAGTACAGGTGATGTTTATGCAGGTGTTGTAAAAACTGAAGATGCTCATCTAACAGAAGAATTTAAGATGTTAATGGATTGGTCTGATGAGTTTAGAGAACTTGGAGTTTATACAAATGCAGATACTCCAAAGGATGCAGAAGTAGCAGTTGATTTTGGAGCTGAAGGAATTGGTCTCTGCAGAACTGAGCACATGTTCTTTGAAAGCGGCAGAATTACTTCTGTGCGTGAGATGATTGTAGCAAATAATAAGAAAAAGCGTCAAAAAGCCCTAGATAAGTTATTCCCTTATCAAAAAGATGATTTTAAAGGTATATTTAATGTTATGGGTGATAGAGCTGTAACTATTCGTCTGCTTGATCCACCATTACATGAATTTTTACCTCAGAATGAAAAAGATATTAAAGCTTTAGCAGGAGAACTTCCTATAACTGTTGATGAACTCAGAAGAACAATTGAAGAATTAGAAGAAATGAATCCTATGCTAGGCCACAGAGGCTGCCGCTTAGGAATCAGTTACCCTGAAATTTATAAAATGCAGGTTAAAGCAATTATTTCTGCTGCAATTGAAGTAAAAGAGGAAGAGGGATATGAGGTTAAACCTGATATTATGATTCCACTTGTTGGTTCAGAAAAAGAACTTGCAATTTTAAGAGAGAAATCAGAAGAAGTAGCAGAAGAAATCATAGAGAAATCAGATACCAAAATTGAGTATACTGTTGGTACAATGATAGAAATTCCAAGAGCTGCACTTCTTGCTGATCAAATTGCAAGACATGCTGATTTCTTCTCATTTGGAACAAATGATTTAACCCAAATGACTTATGGGTTTTCTCGTGATGATGCAGGTAAATTCCTCAATGAATACTTAGATAATGAGATATTTGCTAAGGATCCATTTGCTGTACTTGACCAAGAAGGAGTCGGAAAATTGATAGAAACAGCAGTTAAATTAGGCCGCAAAGAAAAAGAGGGACTAAAAATAGGTATTTGTGGAGAACATGGTGGAGAACCGTCTTCTATTGATTTCTGCCATAGAACTGGTCTAGATTATGTATCCTGTTCACCTTATAGAGTGCCTATTGCTAGACTTGCTGCAGCTCAATCAGCGATTAACAATAATAAAAAATAAGCTTTATTAATAAATATAGCTTTAAAATAATAAATATAAGTTAAAATGAATTGAAGAATTAAAGATATATTTTCTACTCCCCTTTTTTGAGAATTTTAATTTTCAAAAAGGGGAGTTTGATTTTATTCTAGAGAGTTTCTACCTTGACAAAGATGGTATTTGGGCTGTATACTTTAGTAAATAAAAGTGGAAGGGGAATTAGATGGACTACGATAAAATACTGATTCTCGATTTTGGAGGACAGTACAGTCAGTTAATTGCAAGGCGCGTTAGAGAATTTAATGTTTATTCAATTATTAAAGCTCATAATATTTCTATTGAGGAAATAAATGAAATTGATCCTGCTGCAGTGATTTTTTCTGGAGGTCCTGACAGTGTAACAGCAGCTGGAGCTCCTGGGGTTAATCAGGGAGTTTTTGAACTTGGTATTCCTATTTTGGGGATTTGTTATGGAATGCAGCTTATGGCTCAGCTGCTTGAGGGTGGACATGTAGAAAAGGCAGCACATGGTGAATATGGTAAAGCCCAGCTTGAACTTTTTACTCAAAAGACTTTATTTGATGGAGTGGAAGCTAATAGTCAGGTCTGGATGAGTCATGGAGACCATGTCGAAAAACTTCCAGATGGATTTGAAGTAATAGCAAAAACTGAATTAACTGAAACAGCAGCAATGGCAGATTTTGAAAGAAATTTTTATGGAGTACAGTTTCATCCTGAGGTTAATCATACAATTCATGGCAAAATAATTCTCCATAATTTTTTATTTAAAATTACTAAAGCAAAAGCTACCTGGAATATGGCAGATTATATTAATGAAGAAGTAGATAAAATAAGAAACCAGGTAGGTAAAGGAAAAGTTATCTGCGGTTTATCAGGTGGTGTTGATTCTGCTGTTGCTTCTGCTATAGTACATAAGGCTATTGGAGATCAGCTCACCTGTATTTTTGTGGATCACGGTCTACTTCGTAAAGGAGAAGCTACTCAGGTTAAAAGAACCTTTGCTGAAGAATTTAATATTCCACTTGTATATGTTGATGCCAGAGAACGTTTTTTAAAAAGATTGAAGGGTGTTTCTGATCCAGAAAACAAAAGAAAGATCATAGGTGATGAATTTATTAGGGTTTTTGAAGAAGAAGCTGATAAATTAGAAGATGTTCGTTATCTTGTTCAGGGTACAATCTATTCTGATGTTATTGAGAGTGGAGGTACAGAAAAAGCTGCTACTATAAAAAGTCATCATAATGTTGGAGGTCTGCCAGATGACATGAACTTAGAGCTGGTAGAGCCACTTCACTTTTTATTCAAAGATGAGGTTAGAAAAATAGGAGAAGTTCTTGGTCTGCCCGATGATATTGTCTGGAGACAGCCATTTCCTGGTCCAGGTCTTGCTATTAGGATTATTGGGGATATTGATAAAAAGAAACTAGATATTTTAAGAGAAGCTGATGCTATTATTCAGGAAGAAATAAAAGAAGCAGGCCTTTATCGAGAGATATGGCAGTCATTTGCAGTTTTACCTGATCTTAGGAGTGTAGGTGTAATGGGTGATGAGAGAACTTATGGTTATCCTATTATTTTAAGAGCGGTTAATAGTGATGATGCAATGACTGCGGATTGGGCTCGACTTCCATATGAATTAATGCAGTCTATTTCTAATAGAATTGTTAATAAAGTAGGAGAAGTTAATAGAGTAGTATATGATATTACTTCTAAACCACCCGGAACAATTGAATGGGAGTAATTGAGGAAAAGGGGTGTAAACTTTGTCTAGAAAAGTAAAAGGTAAGTTTACTGATCAGCTGTTTAAAGCAATTTTATTATTGAAAGATGAAAAAGAATGTTATGATTTTTTTAGAGACATTGCAACTGTGGGAGAAATTAAAGCACTTGGTCAGAGACTTGAAGTGGCAAAAATGCTTAAAGAAGGTTATACTTATGATCATATAGTTGAAGAAACTGGTGTCAGTACAGCAACTATAAGTAGGGTTAAGCGATCTCTTGAATATGGAGAAGATGGTTATCATCTCATACTTTCCCGATTAGAAAAAGAAGGGGACATTGAGTAGAAATTTGCTTTCTGGCTGTAGCGCAGTTTGGCAGCGCGCTTCGTTCGGGGCGAAGAGGCCCAGGGTTCAAATCCCTGCAGCCAGACCAGATTTAAAATAAAAATATGATCTTTGAAGCTATAATAAAAATAGCCGGCCAAATGGCCGGTTATTTTTGAATTAATAAATATAAATTTCAATTTTTTCTTATTTTATTTTATTCATAATCGAACGAGCTATTACAATTCCAGAAACAGAAGCCTGCATTAAACCTCTAGTAATTCCAGCACCATCCCCACCGAAAAATAAATTTTCTATTTTAGTTTCAAGATTATCTTTAACATCCAAGCGTGAAGAATAAAATTTAACTTCTACTCCATAAAGTAATGTATCACGTCCATATAAACCAGGTGTGAGTTTGTCAAGTGCTTTCAGCATTTCAATAATCCCTGTTAAATGCCTGTGTGGAAGAACCAGGGAAAGATCACCAGGAGTGGCATCTTTTAAAGTTGGTTCAGTAACTGATCTTTTTAGTCTTTCTTTTGTGGTACGTCTTCCATCAAGTAAGTCTCCAAGCCTCTGTACCAATACTCCACCAGCAAGTAAATTTGCTAATTTAGCAATATCTTTTCCATAGGTTATTGGTTCATGAAAAGGTTCAGTAAATGTTTTACTGACCAAAAGAGCAAAATTAGTATTATGTGTTTTTATATCAGAATGGCTGTGGCCATTTACAGTGATTAAACCCTGATTGTTTTCACTAACTACCTCCCCATATGGCGACATACAGAAAGTCCTTACTTTGTCATCAAAGGTTGGTGTATGATAAATGAGTTTTGTTTCATATAGATTGTCAGTTAAATACTCAGTTACTGCAGCAGGACATTCAACTCTAACTCCAATATCTATTGGATTTATTGCTGTATTTATACCAAGCTTTTTTGCTTCTCCAGTAAGCCACTCTGCATTTTCTCTTCCTGCGGCAGCCATTACAAATTCAGCATTAATTTTTACACCTTTTGCTGTTTTAATTCCCCTAATTTTTTCATTTTCTACAATGAAATCTTTAACATTAACTCCAAAACTGATCTCAACACCATTTTCTTCAATATAATCCTGCATATTTTGTAGAACTACTTGGCTATAACCTGTGCCGAGGTGTCTTAAACGAGCTGGCACAAATTTAAGTTCTGCTTTAACCGCTCTTTTCCGGATTTCATCTTGTTTATCTTCTGAAACTCCAAATATTCTATCTGGAGCACCAAATTCCAAATAAATATTATCAGCATAAGAGATATTTTCTTTTAAGTTTTTTCTGCCAATATAATTTTCTAAATTACCCCCAATATCAGGTGATAATGATAATTTTCCATCACTATAAGCCCCTGCACCACCCCAGCCTGAAACAATTGCACAGCTTTTACAGTGAATACAACCTGAACCAGGATTTTCTTTCATTGGGCAGACTCTTTTTTCTAAGTCATTACCTTTTTCTAGAATTAAAATATCCAGTTCTGCATCTTTTTTTATAAGTTCTAAAGCAGTGAATATTCCAGTTGGTCCAGCACCAATGATAATTACATCATAATATTTTTTACTCATTAATTTTTAAACCTCCAGGTTTTAAAATAAAGTCTAATTTTTAGACAAACCAATATTAATAATTCTATAGAAGAGATGAAATACCTTTTTTTAATTTTTATTTTTTAGAGTTTTGAATAGAAATTTTATTGAAAAATAATTTTCATAAATATACTAATTGTTAAATCATAACTTGAATATATAATGAATATAGTCTAAAATTAACTTAAATTATCAAGTTTAATAAATGGAGGCGGTAAAATGAAATTTGATATAGGAGATAAAATTCCTGATTTTGAGTTGAGCGATCATAATGATCAAAAAGTTACTTTAGATGAATTTCCCGGCAAAAATATTTTATTTTCTTTTCACCCCCTTGCCTGGACAAGAGTATGTCGACTGCAGATGGAAGCACTAGAAAAAAATTATCAGAAATTTATTGATAATAATACAGTTCCATTAGGAATTAGTGTAGATCCAGTTCCATCTAAAAAGGCATGGGCAGAAGATTTGGGATTAGAAAATTTAAGGCTGCTTTCTGATTTTTGGAAGCACGGTGATTTCGCTGACAAGCTTGGTATTTTTTATGATAACAAAGGAATATCAGGTAGGGTTAATATCTTGGCTAATCATAAAGGAGAAATTCTTTGGAGTAAAGTCTATGATATTCATGAAGAACCTAATATTGATGAAGTTTTAGAAGCAGTTAAGGATAATGCTTAATTTATATACTTTCTGCTGTTCAGCAAAGATTGATTTCAAATGAATAATATAAATAAAACATTAAATAGCTTATAAGCTATTTTAAACCCTGTTCAAATGAACAGGGTTTTTGCTTGCTGTCAGTTACTTATGATATAATTAAAGTTAGGTAATTTAATTTTAAATATTTTCGATTTGACTTTTGGAGGTAAAACAATGGAAACTTTTTTATTGATTATAATTATAGTTTTATTTACAGCTGAAATAGCAGCTGTATTTTTGCCTTTTTTACCTGATACTGTATTTTTTTGGGCAGCTGTTCTGTTATATTATTTTATAGATTCAAATGCAGTTTATTCTCTATATTTTTGGATTGGCGCAGTTTTAATTACTATTATTATTTTGGCAGCAGATTATTTTTCAAATTTATATTTTATTAAAAAACAGGGAGGAAGTAATAGAACAATTATTACTGCAGTTTTAGCTATGATTTTAGGAACATTTTTATTTGGACCATTAGGTTTTATAGTACTTCCGTTTGTTTTAATTTTTTTAGTGGAATTCTGGAAAAGTCGTAATAAAAGAAATTCATTTAAACTTGCTTTGAGCAGTATATTTGCTTTTTTTGCAAGTGCACTTGCTAAATTGGGGATGCAGCTTTTTTTAATGATCTGGTTTTTTATTGAAATTTATTAATAAATATGATCTTTTTTTGTTCAAACCAATATGTTTAGGATATAAATATTTTTATCTAAAATCATTTGAGGAGGCCAGTTGATGTACAAAATTTATCAGGGGAACACAGGTAGTGGGAAAAGCACTATTTTAAAAGAAGACTATCAGCAGCTGGTCAAAAATAATAAAAGTGAAAACATACTTTTGTTTTTAAAAAGCGCGAAAGCTGTAAGTTCATTTAGAGAGAACATTGATCTAAAATTAAGTGGTAATTTAAATATATACACTTATTTTGGTTTTGTAAATGAAGATTTAAATAAAAATTGGCCAGAGGTAGAAAGAAAATATTCTGGAGATAATAAAGTTATAGAACCAACATTTATGAATATAGAAACTTCTCATTTTTTGATGAGTAATTATGTAGAAAAATACAGAAATAATCGTTTATATTTTAGAAATATAAAAGCAAAACCTGTACAAATTGCAGTTCAGCTGATTGATAATCTTAATCTGGCTGCTTTTAATATGCTCAATTTTAATGAATTAAAAAATCGCTTATTAAATTGGATTAAGAATGATGAAGAGAGAAAAGAATATGCTGAACAGTCGGTAGAAATCATGAAAACCTTTAGAGATTTTTGTCTTAAATATAGACTGCTTGATTACTCAACAGGAATTACGATATTTAATAAATATCTGCTTTTCAATCCAGATTATATTAAACAGCTTGAGTCTAGATTTAAATATATATTAGTTGATGATCTAGAAAAAATGATACCAGCGGGACAGATGCTGATAAAAAAGATGACTGAAGCACAAATAAAAGGTATTTTTACTTTTAATAAAAGTGGAGGGTTTAATAGATTTTTTGGAGGTAATCCTGCTGCAGCAGAAAAGAGATTTTTTCCTGAGGCAGAAGAAGTGATAAATCTAAAGGAAAACTATACGGCAGCTGAAGAGAGCAGAGAACTAGCTGATAGAATTGAAAAAGTAATTAAAAACAGAGATTTTTCTTTAATCCAGTCTAAATTACTAAAAGAAGAAATAGATAGTGAGCTGCGGGGAGAAATGTTGATTAAAGTAGGAAAAAAAATTATATCAATCCTGCAGGATGGAACAAAACCAGCTTCAATAGCTGTAATATCACCTCAGATAGATAAAGTGTTAAGTTTTAGTTTAAGACGTATTTTAGAGAAAAACGGATATAATTTGAGTAATTTTAATAGATCTAAAAAACTGGTGGATATTCCTTTTGCAAGAGCTCTTTTGATTTTATATTTATTTCAAAGTGGGAAAACAGAAATGATTGGTATTTCAGCATTACAGCAAACTTTAAGTCTGCTCTTAGAACTTGATCCTCTTCGGTCTTATATACTTGCTGAAGAAATTGCAGCATCAGGTATGGATTTTATAGATCTTGAGCAGAGTAATTTAAGGACAAAAATTAATTTTTCTGCTGCAGAAAAATATGATTATTTAACTGAATGGCTTCAGGAGAAAAAAGATGATGATATTTCGATAGAATTTTTTTTTCAATCTGTATTTAGTGAGTTATTAGCTCCTTTGAATCCATCTCAGGAAGATATATTTGCATGCAGACAGATGATTGAATCTGTAGCACGTTTTCATTCTGCTGTAGAAAATTTTCACCAGGATAAAGAAGATCTCAGCAGCAGATATATAAATATGATTTATGAAGGAACACTTGCTGCAGAAACGCTTTTTAAAGGCCAAGCAGAGAGTGAAGGAGTAATTTTGGCTTCACCTTATAAATTTTTATTTTCACCTGAGTTATCGGGGGTAGATTATTTATTTTTGCTTGATATTTCCAGCAGTAACTGGATGAGAAGCACTGCTAAAGAACTTGTTAATCCATATATTTATACTGAAGATTGGCAAAAAAATAAAGTCTGGAATGATAAAGTTGATCAGGATATTAGATTAAAACAGCTGGGAGATTTTTTAATTAGTTTGATTTATAAAGTGAAAAATGGTATATATATTGCAGATAGTTTTTTAGACAGCAGTGGAAGAGAACAGGAAGGACCATTATACCGCTGGCTGGATGTGAGAGGAGACTAATGATGAATTTTATACCCAGACCCGGACAAAAAGAGGTTTTAGAGTATAGGAATGGAAAACTTGCAGTACCTGCAGTTCCGGGAGCAGGTAAGACAACTGTATTAGCAAATCTTGCTGCAGATTTAATTTTCGAGGAAATTCCAGAAGATAAGAAAATATTAATTGTAACATATATGAATTCTGCAGTTGCTAATTTCAGAAAAAAGATAGGGGACTTTCTGTCTGAAAAGGGGCTCCCAAGAAGCAGAGGTTATAGTGTAAAAACACTCCATTCATTAGCATTAGGTATTATCAAGGAAAAACCAGAAGCTAGATTGATTAATCAAGACTTTGAATTAATTGAAAATGCTTTAAAATATCGCTGGATACGAGAATTGTGCAGCAGATGGACGGCTGAGAATGGTGAAAGGATGGCTAATTTCTTTAGCTTTGATAAAAATAGTTATAGATTTGATAAATCATCTGAAAAATGGAAAGAGAGAGATTTTCCATCATTTGTGATTTCGATGATCTCACATTTTAAGATGAAACTTCTTTCAAGTGATGAACTTTTAAATATGATAAAATATTCCAATTTGAAGAAAAATAATATATTAGCACCTGCAGCTGAAATATATGCAGAATATGAATTAAGATTATCACAGTCAGGACTACTAGATTTTGATGATCTTGTACAGCACAGCTTAAAATTACTGCAGGAAGATTCAGATTTTGCTGAGAGAATAGCTTCTCAATATACATATATATTTGAAGATGAAGCTCAGGATTCCAATAAGGCTCAGGAGAAGATGCTCTATCTTCTTTTAGGTAATAATGATAATTTGGTTCGAGTTGGAGACAGCAATCAAGCAATTACAGGGACTTTTACTTTATCTGATCCTTCAATATTTAGAGATTACTGCAGCTTAGAAGATGTAGAAGTGCAGACAATGTCAGTTTCAAGTAGAAGCAGTCAGGATATTATTGAGCTTGCGAATTATTTAGTTAAATGGAATAAAAAAGAGTTTGAAGAACGCGAAATTGAACCTTTAGAAGAGAAGTATATTAAAGCTGCTGCTGAGAATGATCCATTTCCTAACCCTAAACCTTCGGGCTATAGAATTGGTGTTCGCTCTTTTGGGGATTGGAAAGCAGAAAAAAAGTTTTTAGCAAGACAGGCAGTTAGAAAAGCAGCAGAAGATAATGAAAAGACAACTGCGGTACTGATGCCTATTGGGTATCAGTTAGAAGATATAGCTTCAGAAATAATTAAGTTAGGTGGAGATTATCAAATAGCTGGCAGCAGCAGTTCACAGTTTTTTCTTACCGAAATAGAGGTTTTACTGAAGTTTTTAACCAATCCTGATTCAGAAGAAAATCTAAAACTTTTATTTGAAGAGGTTTTTGAAAATACTGATGAAGAAGTTTATCAAATTCTTGATGATGTTTTAACTGTTCAGCAAAATCATGAGATTCTTTTTCCACTGGAAGGTTTAAATCGGGATCATTTTGAGATGAAATTGAGAAGAAAAGATGATTTTGAAGAATTTTTTCGAAAATTGAACAAAGTACAGGGCTGGCTGGAAGCATCTTTAGAACTTCCACCAGATGAATTAGTATTGTTTTTAGCTGAAAGAATAGAGCTTGAAGGAAAAAAACTTGCTGTTGCTCAAAACTTAGCTTTGGAATTTGGACGTTTGTTAAAACAAAATCCTGCCTGGAAACTTGATCAACTGACAGCAGAACTACCAGCTATCAGAAATAGAATTAAACAATTTGCAGAAACTTTGACAGAAATGGAAGGTTTTGAAGCTTCTCCAGATAGAGTTAGTCTTTCTACTCTGCATAAAGCTAAAGGAATGGAGTGGGATACAGTATTTATTGGAAGCATTACATCTGATCAGTTCCAGCACAGTGATGAAGATTATTTTATGAGTGAGAAATATTATTTGAGTGAAGAAATTAAAAATCCAAAAGCAGCAGCGAGAGCAGAATTAGAATATTTATTGAATGAAAAAAAAGAAGTTGACCCTGATAAAAGAGCGAGAGAAGAGTTGATTTCGGAAAGACTCAGACTGCTTTATGTAGGAATCACAAGAGCTAGAGAAAATTTGTTTTTAAGTACTCATAAAAAAAGAGGTAACTGGGAAAAGGAACCTGCATATGTATTTACTGCATTAGAAGAATATATCAATGAAAAAAGCAGGGAGTGATCTATACTAATGGCATTAAAAAAGTTAAGTGAACTATATTTTTCACAGTCTGCACTTGCTATTTTTAATAAATGCAGACGTCGTTTTCGCTATAGATATCTTGATAGATTATACTGGCCTGCTGAATGGGGAATGGATGATCAAATAAAAGAAGATTTAGAAAAAGGTAGATTGTTTCACCTGCTTGCAGAGAGATATTACAGTAATAATTTGGGGACTGCTTTATTAAAAGAAAATCAGGTACTGCAGGCCTGGTTAAATAGGCTTAAAAAGTTTTGTCC
This sequence comes from Halanaerobium sp., assembly GCA_018399955.1. Taxonomy (GTDB): domain Bacteria; phylum Bacillota; class Halanaerobiia; order Halanaerobiales; family Halanaerobiaceae; genus Halanaerobium. Next base: position 64,426 of record JAGYNO010000003.1, read on the forward strand.
TGTTGATGAGAGTATTATTTCGGGGGAACAGGAATTAAGATATCATAATAATGATATAAAATTTTTGGCAAAATATGATTTATTAAAATATAATGATAATACTAAAGGTTTTATAATTTATGACTGGAAAACTGATAAAAAAAGTCTTTTTAATAAAGATCTTAAAAAATCAATGCAGAGCAGATTTTATCTTTATTTATTTGTCAAAGCAGGTTCCAAATATTTTGGAGATGAATATAATGCAGAAAAGATGCCTTCTTTAATATATTGGAATCCGAGATTTCCAGCAGAGGAGATAAAAATTAAGTATTCCAGATCAAATTTTGAAAAAGACAGGGAATTTTTTAATGATTTAATAAATGAAATAAAAAGAGAGAAGGAATTTCCGTTAACCGATAATCTCAATATCTGTCGTTATTGTGAATATCGGCCAGTATGTAGAGGTAAAAGGCAGGAAGGACAAGAGCTATTTGATGAAGATTTAGATCTTAATTTAGACTGGGAGTCAGTAGAAGAAATGGAGTTTTAATATTTTTAGAACTAAAAACGATTATAAATTAAGAAAGAAGAAGATAATTAGATATTTAAATATCTAATTAATTTCGGGTATAAATAAGGTGATAACAAATGCAGATTAAAAAACCCAGAAAAATAGATGTCAGCAGAGAGTTGATAGAATATATTGGCAGTGAAAAACTTGCTGTTTTAGCTGTAAAAAGAGGATTAGATACTAAAAAAAAGCTTAGAGAATTTTTCGAAGTCGAAAGTTATACTCCTCTCAGGGTAGAGGAATTTCCTAAAATAAATAAGATTGTAAAATTCATTTTAGAATTTATAAATAATGATAAAAATATTTTGGTTTATGGTGACTATGATGTTGATGGGATCACTTCAACTTCCATTCTTGTGGATGGCTTGAGAAAATTAAGCAGTAATATCAAATATCATATTCCAGATAGATTTAAAGAGGGGTATGGATTAAATAAAGAGGTTATTAAATCATATGCAGAAGAAATTGACTTGATTATTACCTGTGATTGTGGAATAAGTAATCATGCAGAGGTTGATTATGCAAAAGAGCTGGGGATTAACATAGTTGTTACTGATCATCATGATCTGCCAGCAGAACTGCCAGAAGCAGATTTTGTGATATCTCCTCGTTTACTGAATAAAGATCATAATGCCTACTGGCTTCCAGGTGCAGGAATGGCATATTTTTTAATAAAAGCAGTTTATATAGAAATTAATAAAAGAGGTCAAGAAGATGAGTTTCTGGATTTATTGTTATTGGCAATTATAGCTGATGTAGTACCACTTGTTGGAGAAAATAGATATTTATTTAAAACAGCTTTAAAAAAATTAAAAAATACCAAACGTGTTGGACTAAGGGCTCTTTATAATGCATTAGATATAAATCCTTCAGAAATAAATGAAAAAGTTCTCGGATTTCAGATTGGGCCAGTTTTAAATTCAGCCGGCAGAATAGATAGTGCAGAAAAAGCTCTTGAACTTTTAATTGCTAAAAATTATCATAAAGCTGCAGGCACAGCAGCAGAATTAATAGAAATCAATAAAAGAAGAAAAGAACTCAGTCAAAAGATTTATCTACAGGCAGAAGGATCTGTTAATAAAAAGCATAAAACAGGTCTTGTAAGCTTCAATCAAGAATGGCATCAGGGTGTGATTGGGATTGCTGCAGGTAGAATTGTAGAAAATTATCAAATACCGGCAGTTTTAATGACTTCAAATAAAGAAAATAATCTAATAACAGGTTCAGCTAGATCTGTAGAAGGTGTAAATATCAATAAAATCATAGGAGAATGTTCTGATCTACTTGAAAAACATGGAGGTCATGCAGCAGCAGCAGGATTTTCATTGAAAAAAGACAGGTTAGAAAAATTTAAACTTCGTCTGCAGAGATTAATAGATAATAAGCTGAAAAAGCAGGACTTAAAACAGCTAATAGAACCTGAATTAGAGGTTAAACTTGATGAGATTGAAGACGAATTTTATAAAAAAATGCGTTTATTTGCTCCATTTGGAGAAGCAAATCCTGAACCTGTTTTTTATACAGAGGCTCAAGTTTTAAGCAGCAGAAATATTTCTCAGGGTAGACATAAAAGGTTGGTTTTATCAGATGGTGATAATAAATTTACTGCTTTATGGTGGTGGGCTGATGAAGTACAGACAGGTATAAAACAAAGAGCAGCATTTAAGTTAAATGAAAACATCTACAGAGGCAAACACAGTCTTCAGCTGGAAATAAAAGCATTAGAAGTATTAGATAAAGAGCTTTCAACAGCAGACAAAGATTTGTTAGAGGGAAAAAAGGTTTTTAATATAATAGATTTGAGAGATAAAAGTAGAGAGCAGCTGGAGGTAGGGCGTGAAAATACCGTTTATTTTTTAGAAGGTAAAAATAATCTTTCTTTATACCCCATTGTTAATAGAGATTATCAGAGAAAAGCAGAGCGTCTTGTTCTGATATCTTTTCCTCCATCAGCTGAAATATTAAAAGAAATGATTATATTAACAGGTGCAGAAGAAATTGCACTCAGCAGTATTATTGACAAGACACTGGGATTTAAAGAATTTATTAGATTGCTTATGGGGTTAATTAAACATATAATCAAAAAAAAGAATGGTGTTTTAGATATAAATGATGCTGCGGTATTTTTGAGTGAGAGGGAAATCACAGTAAAAAGAGGACTAGATTATTTGAGAGCAAAAGGGGTTTTAAATTATGAATATATCTCATATCATGAAGTTCTCATATCAAAAAATAGCACTGCTGATAAAGGGATGAGCAATCTAAGTGGGAGACAGCTTAATCAGCTTTTAAAAGAAAGCGCAGCTTTTAGGAGATATTTAAAAAGAAATAGTATTGAAAAAATAGAAAACACAATAAATAATTTGTTTTAGAGGTGGTTTTATGGAAATAAACACATATCAATTTATATCAGGTGCAAAAAAAGCAGAAGGTTTAACAGTGATAATCGATGTTTTTAGAGCTTATACCACAGCTGCATATTTATTTGAACAGGGAGCAGAAGAGGTGTATATTGTTAGCAAAATAAAGACAGCAGAATATTTAAGAAAAAAATTAGACAATCCAGTTTTAATTGGAGAAAGAAAAGGGATTAAGCTAAAAGGATTTGATTATAATAATTCACCGTATTTTATTTCTCAGAAAAATTTTGGGGGTTGTCAGATAATATTAAGCACAAGTGCAGGCACAAAAGGAATAATTAATGCAGAAAATGCTGATGAGATTATAACCGGTAGTTTTGTCAATGTTTCAGCGGTAGCTGAGTATATCAAAACTAAATCCCCAGAAATAGTATCGCTTGTTGCAATGGGTAATAACGGTGTAAGCAGGGCAGAGGAAGATCTGCTTTATCTTGAAACATTGGAAAAATTATTAACTGATCAGGAAATTTTATCTCAATCAGTGATCAGGGATAAGCTGATTGAAACAGCAGGCAAGCGTTTTTTTGATGAAAAAACTCAAAAAGAAATGCCTAAAGAAGATTTCTACTATTCTTTGACATTAGATAAGTTTGATTTTATAATTAAGGCGCATAAATATGCTGAAGATATTTACCAGTTAAAAAGAGAAATTTAACAACTCGAATAAGTGGCTACTAAAGAAATAATTTTAATTTCATTAAGGAGGATGGTTCAATGAGAAAGCTAATAGTAATTATTGTGATTATCATGGCAGTTTTAATCGCAGGTGCTGTAACAAATCCTTCCAGAGAAGAATTTATAAGCTGGGGAATAGAAGAAATCCGTTCTGAAGCAGAATCTGATATTGAGAGGATATTTGGCAGTGCATTTGCTGGTCCGATACTGGAGATGCAGACAGAAGCTGAAGATTATGTGTTTTTTAGTATCTTCACTGTAAATAAATCTGATCGAGAAATAAGATATTTAGGTATATTCAATAATTTTTATAGTTTAGAATAATTAATATGTAAATAATTAATATACATTAATTTATTATCTAATAATGTTTATTTACTGAAGGAAATATATTGAATTTAATTTTGAATAGGACAATTTATTTTTTCAATTGGAGGAGTTATTTATGGATGATTATTTAATAAGAGCGATTACAACAAATAAAGAGTTGAGGGCACTTGCTGTAAAATCTACTGAGGTTGCTGCTGAAGCCCAAAGAAGGCATCAGACTACACCTGTTGCTACTGCTGCTCTCGGGAGAGTTTTAAGTGGAGCCCTTTTAACTGGCTCATTGGTTAAGTCAGGTGAAGAAATATTACTGAAAGTTGAAGGGAATGGTCCTGCTGGCAAAATAATTGCTGAAGCAAATCAGGAAGGTGATGTAAGAGGATATATCTCAAATCCTGATTTGGAATTTTACACAACAGACAATGGCAAATTGGATGTTGCCAGAGCAGTGGGAAATGGAGAATTATCTTTGACAAAATTCATGAGCATGAAAGAGCCATATAAAGGTAGTGTAGCATTGGTTTCTGGAGAAATTGGAGATGATTTAACTTATTATTTTACTGCTTCTGAACAAATTCCATCTGCAGTTGGCCTTGGAGTTTTAGTTGATAAGGATTTAAGTGTAAAAGCATCTGGAGGATTTTTAATACAGCTTTTACCAGATGCTTCAGAAGAAACCATCCAACTTTTAGAAGGTAATCTTGAAAAAATTAAATCAGTAAGTGCATTAATAGAACAAGGAATGAGTCCGGAAGATATACTTGATGAACTTCTTGGAGATTTAGAATATAGAGTTATGGCAAGAAAAAATGTTCAATTTAAATGCAGATGCAGCAGAGAAAGAAGTTATGAATTGATATCAGGTTTAGGAAGAGATGAAATTGCGGAAACTCTTAAGGAACAGGGAAAACTTGAAGTTCGCTGTCATTTCTGTAATCAAAGTTATTCCTTTGAAAAAGATGAAGTCGAAGAAATGCTAGAAGAATTAGATAAAGAAAATACAGCAGAAGAGTATTAGACAAGCTCTCTGCTGTACTTTTTTAGTCTATTTGCAGTTGGTTTTGGAATTAAAGCCTCAAGGTATATATTGTTTTTTTGATATTCTTCTTTCAAAACCTGACCATTATTATGGATTTTTTCTATCCAGTTTGCTTTGTCATAGGGTAGGTTAAGCTGTACTTTTACCATTTTATCTTTAATAATATAATTTAATTTATCAATTAAATTCTCAATTCCGATTGATTTTAATGCAGAAATAAATATTGAATTAGGATAGATTAGTTTTAAGTCCTGCAGCTCTGATGGGCTTAAGAGATCTATTTTATTAAAAACTTTAATAATTTTTGTTTTTTTTGGTGCTAATCTTTTTAATTCCTGATTAACTACATTGATATTTTTCTCTTTTTTTGGATCAGAGCTATCAACTAGATGGAGCAAAATATCTGCATTTTCTATCTCTTCTAAAGTAGTTCTAAAAGAAGCTACCAGCTGGTGAGGTAGTTTGCTGATAAAACCAACTGTATCACTGATAATTAGTGTTCTTCCAACAGGTAACTCTAATTTCCTCATAGTGGAATCTAAAGTAGCAAAAAGCTGATCAGCAACATAGCTGTCTGCATCTGTCAGTATATTCATTAGGGTTGATTTACCTGCATTTGTATAGCCGATTAGGGCAGCAATAGGATCTCTGCGGCTGCTGCTCTGTACTTCGCGGCTTGCTTTAATATCTTTCAAATTCTGTTTTAGACGATATATTTTCTTTTCAATTCTTCTGCGGTCAACCTCAAGTTTTGTTTCTCCTGGTCCTCTTGTGCCGATTCCACCAGCAAGTCTGGACATTTCTATTCCTCTACCCTGTAATCTGGGCAGCCTATATTCTAACTGTGCTAGTTCTACCTGTATTTTACTTTCACGACTATGGGCATGATGGGCAAAAATATCTAGTATTACCTGAGAACGGTCTATAACTTTTATTCCAATCTCATCTTCAAGATTTCTCTGCTGGACAGGAGAAAGTTCATTATCAAAGACAATTAGATTAGCAGAGAGAGTCTCAGCAGCATTTTTTATTTCATTCACTTTGCCTCTGCCAATATAAAAAGCAGGATCAATTTTTCGATCGTGATATGTCATTGTCAATACAGTTTCAGCACCAGCAGTTTCTACCAGTAGTTCTAATTCATTTAAATCACTTTCATTAGCACCTACAAGTACAGCTTTTTCTATTAGGTTATTTACTTTATACATTTCATTTATTTTATTGATTTCAAAATTATTGTTAATAATATTACCCCCTAATTTATCTTCTTATCTCTATTATAACATTTATAAATGTTTTCTAAAATGTTTTTTTGAATTTAAAATGATGATCTGATTTTGAATTATAAAATTTTTATAATAATTGATAAAAGTTCTTAAATGTACTATAATTATATTGCCGCTTATACCGGCATTTTTCTGTTGCTTTTAAGATATTCGTTAAGTTTATTGGAAATTTAATTTTTAGAATAGAGGTTTTTGAAATACAATTAAACAACAAATCTTGTTTAAATTTTTATGGAGGCAATAATGAAAGATTACCCAGATAGTGGTGTATATCTACTAAAGTTAAAATTAGAAGAGGATAAAAATATTGAAATAGGAGCTTTAGGTCAGAAAGATTTTCCTGCAGGATATTTTTTTTATGCAGGTACAGCGCAAAAGAATCTCAAGTCGAGAATAAAAAGACATTACAGTAAAGAAAAAAAGTTGCACTGGCATATAGATTATTTGCTTAAGGAAGCTGAGTTAATTAATGATTATATTTTTGAATTACCCAGAGAGGGAGAGTGTTTTCTTGCTGAGCTTATGCAGTTAAACGGTGGCCAGGTTTTAGTTGATGGCTTTGGAGCCAGTGACTGCAGCTGCAGGAGTCATCTTATTTATTTTTCATTTGAAAAAGGAGCTATCTTTAGTAATAATAAATTAGATGAATTAGATCTTAAAAAAGAATTTAGAAAGTATCAATCAAGGAGTGGTTAGGTGAAAGATAATGATATAATAAAAAATTTAAATCCAGAACAAAAAAAGGCTGTTATGCATAATAGAGGGCCGCTTTTATTATTAGCAGGTGCAGGAAGTGGTAAAACAAGGGTTTTAACAAGAAGAATAGCCTATTTGATTAATCAATTAGGAGTTTCTGTATACAATATTTTGGCTGTTACTTTTACTAATAAAGCGGCATCTGAAATGAAAGAAAGAGTTCAGAAATTACTTGGCGGTGAAGAAAAAAATTTAATGGCCAGTACTTTTCATTCTTTTTGTGTAAGAATCTTACGCAGAGAAGCAGAAAAGCTTGGCTATTCAAGTAATTTTGTTATCTTTGATACTATTGATCAGCGCAAACTAGTTAAAGAGGTAATCAAAGATAAGAATTTAGATCCTAAAAAGACTAAAGCTTCTGCTGTATTAAATAAAATTAGCAGTGCAAAAAACGAATTGAAATCTCCGGATCAATTTCTTGCTTCAGCAGCAAGTTTTTTTGAAAAAACTTCGGCAGAAATCTATGCTGATTATCAAAAAAGACTAAAAGCAAATAATGCTGTTGATTTTGATGATTTAATTCAGCTTACAGTTAAACTATTTATGAAATATCCTTTGGTCCTCGAGTATTATCAGGAGAGATATAAATATATACTTGTAGACGAATATCAGGATGTAAATCATGCCCAGTATCAACTGGTAAATTTACTTGCTGCAGAGTACAGAAACTTATGTGTTGTTGGTGACCCTGATCAGGGTATATACGGCTTTAGGGGAGCAGATATCAGGAATATATTAAATTTTGAAGATGATTATCCTGATGCAAAAATAATCAAGCTTGAACAAAATTATCGTTCTAAAGGAAATATTTTAAAGGCAGCTCAGTCTGTTATTAAAAATAATAGTTCTAGAAAAGATAAGGGTTTATGGACTGATAAAGAAAAAGGAGCAAAATTAGAGTATTACCATGCAAAAGATGAAAAAGATGAAGCTGATTTTTTCTGTCGTAATGTAAAAGAGATGCAAAACAAAGAGGATTACAGCTACGATGATTTTGCAGTTCTTTACAGGACCAATTCTCAATCAAGAGCATTTGAAGATATGCTTATGAAGTACAGAATTCCTTATCAGATTATTGGAGGAGTTAGATTTTATGAAAGAATGGAAATAAAGGATATTATGGCTTATCTTCGCCTAATTTATAATCCAGCTGATGATATTAGCTTTTTGAGAGTTATCAATAGACCAAAAAGGGGTATTGGAGATGGAACATTATCAAAAATACAGGACTTTGCAGAAGATGCTAATTTAAGTCTTTATGAAGCAGCTCTTAAGTCTGAGGAAAACCTACTCTTAAGTGGAAGTTATCAAAAGCGTGTTTTAAATTTCATGCAGATGATGGAAGATTTTAGAGCGAAAAAGGATGAACTGGCCCTGGCCCGATTGACAGAACTGGTTATAGAAAAAAGTGGGTACAGAAGAGATTTGGAGGAAGAAAATACAACAAAGGCAGAAACAAGACTGGAAAATATAGAAGAACTTTTTTCTGTAATAGATGAATATATGAAAAATAACAGTGAAAATACTCTTGCAGGTTTTTTAGAAGAAGTAACGCTTATGTCTGATATTGATTCAATGGAAGAAGATACAAGTGCTGTTACTTTAATGACTATTCATTCGGCAAAAGGTCTTGAATTTCCAGTAGTATTTTTGGTTGGTATGGAAGATGGGATATTCCCACATGCAAATTCGATGTTTGAAAGAGAAGGTATTGAGGAAGAGAGAAGACTCTGTTATGTTGGTATGACAAGAGCTATGGATAAATTATTTTTAAGTAGTGCTCAGCTGCGGCTGCGTTTTGGCGAACGACAGATGAATCCTCCTTCTCAGTTTTTAGATGAAATTCCAGAAGAATTAATTTCTAAACCTGGTCAAGAAAAGACAGAAATTGCTAAAGAAGCAGAGTTAGTAAATGATAATAATTCGGAAACAGAATATGTTATTGGACAGAAAGTTGTTCATCCACGTTGGGGAATAGGAATTATTCTTTCAATTAGAGGCAAGAAGAAAACAGAATTAAAAATTTCTTTTCAGGAAGGTAAAACACGAACTCTTCTTGCGGAATTTGCTCCAATCCAGAAAGTATAGGCAGGTGAAATGATGGTTAATTTAAATAAAGAGGAAGTAGAAAAAAAGATAGAAGAATTAAGAGATGAAATTAGAGAACATGAATATAAATATTTCGTATTAGATGAACCTAAAATTTCTGATGCTGAATTTGATGAGTTAATGAGAGAATTGCTTGATTTGGAAGAGCAATTTCCAGAACTTATCACTGAAGATTCTCCAACTCAAAGGGTTGGAGGAGAAGTTTTGGATGAATTTGAAAAAGTTGAACATTCAACAGATTTATTAAGTTTAGACAATACTTTTAATAATAATGAATTGAGAGATTTTGATAGTCGGATTCAGAAAAAAATTCCAGGAGAGAATTATGAATATGTTGTTGAACACAAAATTGATGGTTTGTCTGCAGTAGTTCGTTATGAAGACGGTGTGTTCAAACTGGGTGCTACAAGAGGAAATGGAGAAATTGGTGAAAATATCACAGAAAATATGAGAACCATTAGAACACTTCCTCTAAAAATAAGAGATAAATCACCATTAGAATTACGAGGAGAGATTTATTTAAGCAAAAGTGAATTTGAACGAATTAATAAGCAGAGATTGGAAAATGAAGAAAGTCCATTTGCTAATCCTCGTAATGCAGCAGCAGGTTCAGTTAGACAGCTCGATACTAAAATTGCTTCTGAACGAAAACTTTCAATTTTGATATATGATCTAATTTCACACGGCGAAAAGAATTTTAAAACACATCTTGAAGTATTTTCTTATTTAAAAGATCTAAATTTTAAAGTAAACTGGCATAAAAAGGCCGATAATATTGAAGAAGTAATCAAGATATGTGATAATTGGGAAGAAAAGCGAGAAGAATTAGATTTTGAAATAGATGGACTTGTTGTAAAAATAAATGATTTAGATCAAAGAGAAAGATTGGGATCTACTGCCAGGAGTCCTCGGTGGGCTGCGGCATATAAGTTTCCTGCTCAAAAAAAGACCAGCAAAATAAAAGATATTGAGATATCTGTTGGACGGACTGGAGCCCTTACACCGACAGCAGTACTTGAGCCGGTTGAATTAGCTGGATCCGTTGTCAGTAGAGCAACTCTGCATAATGAAGATGAAATCAAAAGAAAAGATATCAGAATTGGAGATACTGTACTAGTACAGAAGGCTGGGGATGTTATTCCTGAAGTAATAAAAGTTATTGAAGATGAAAGAGATGGAACAGAGGAAGAATTTGAAATGCCACAGCATTGTCCTGTATGTGGCAGCAGGGTAATAAGACCTGAGGGTGAAGCAGTAACACGCTGTACTAACATTAGATGTCCGGCCCAGCGTAGAGAAAGAATATTGCATTTTGTATCGCGGGATGCGATGAATATAGATGGTATTGGACCTGCTCTTATTGATCAGCTGCTTGAGAATAAATTAATAGAAGACTATGCTGATCTCTATTTTCTTAAAAAAGATCATCTTGTTGATTTAGAAAGAATGGGAGAAAAATCTTCTCAAAATGTAATAGGTGCAGTTGAAAAAAGTAAGGAGAGGGAATTTTTCAGGGTTATATATGCTCTTGGTATCAGACATGTAGGTATAGGAGCAGCCAGAACACTTGTTAAATATTATAATTCTATTGAAGAAATCATGGAAGCTGAAGCTGAGGAGCTTGTAGAGATAGATGAAATTGGGCCTGTTATTGCAGATAGTATTACTGGTTTTTTCGATGAGATTCATAATAGAGATCTAATAAGTCGTCTGCGTCAGGCTGGTGTAAGATTAAAGAAAGAGCGCAAGGAAAACGTTGAATTTTTAAAGGATACAAAATTTGTATTTACAGGTTCTTTAAATGATTTTACTCGTTCAGAAGTAAAAGATATTGTAGAAAAAGCTGGAGGTCGAGCTGTTTCTTCTGTAAGTTCAAAAACTGATTATTTAGTAGTAGGTGATAATCCTGGCTCGAAATATGATAAAGCTATGGAGCTTGGGATTGAAATCTTAGATGAAGAAGGATTTAAAAATTTAATCAAAACTAAGGGGGATAAATAAATGATAGATAAAAAAGATGTTGAATATGCTGCTAATTTAGCACAGTTGAAACTAGATGAAGAAGAAAAAGAGCTTTATACAGAGCAGATTGGTAAAATTATTGATTATGTTGATAAATTAAGTGAGTTAGATACAGATAATGTAGTTCCAACTGCTTATACAGTACCAATGAAAAATGTACTGCGTGAGGATAAAGTAGAAGATTCTCTTCCACGTGAAAAATCTTTAGCAAATGCACCGGACAAAAAAGACGGACATTTTAGAGCTCCAAAAATAATGTCTGATTAAATGAATAAGGAGGCAGGTAAAGTGAATATTTATGATTTGACAATCCACGAATTAAAAGATAAGTTAGCTGAAGGAGAATTAACTCCAGCTGAGATAAAAGATGCTTTTAGTAATAGAATCAATGAAGTTGAAGATAAAGTAAAATCTTATATTACAATAACCGAAGAACTTGCAGATGAAAAAGTTAAAGATTATGAGAATAACAAAGATGAGATTCTTGCTGGAATTCCAATAGCAGTTAAAGATAATATGTCTACTGATGGTATTGAAACCAGCTGTGGTTCAAAAATGCTCGAAAATTATAAGCCGCCATATAATGCTGCAGTAATTGAATGCTTAAATAAGGCTGGTGCAGTTATCATGGGTAAAACAAATATGGATGAGTTTGCAATGGGATCTTCCACTGAAAACTCCGCTTTTTTTAATACTCATAATCCCTGGAATCTTAAACATGCACCAGGTGGATCAAGTGGTGGTTCTGCAGCTGCAGTAGCCGCAGGAGAATGTGCTGCCGCACTTGGTTCAGATACAGGGGGTTCTATAAGACAGCCGGCATCATACTGTGGTGTAGTTGGCCTTAAACCAACTTATGGAATGGTTTCTCGTTATGGTCTTGTTGCCTTTGCATCATCTTTAGATCAAATTGGTCCAATTACTAAAGATGTTGAAGATAGTGCAATTATGATGAACGTTATTGCAGGTCATGATGAAAAAGACTCAACATCTGTAAAAGGAAAAAAAGAGGATTTTAGTAAATACCTAAAAAATGATGTAAGCGGAATGAAGATTGGGATTCCAAAAGAATATTTTGAACTTGATTTTAATGAGGAAGTAAAACAAAGTGTTCTTGCAGCTGTAGATAAATTAAAAGAAGCTGGAGCAGAGGTAGAAACTGTACATATGACTGATGCAGCTTATGCACTTGCAGCATATTATGTTATAGCACCTGCAGAGGCAAGTTCTAATTTGGCCCGCTATGATGGTGTTAGGTATGGTTTGAGAAGTGAAGAAGCAGATGATATTTCTACAATGTTTACAAATACAAGACATCAGGGTTTTGGTGATGAAGTTAAAAGAAGAATAATGATTGGCACATATGCCTTAAGTTCTGGTTATTATGATGCTTATTATCTTAAGGCGCAAAAGGTTAGGACATTAATTAAAGATGACTTTGATAGAATTTTTAATGATTTTGATTTAGTAATTACTCCAACTGCTCCCAATACAGCGATTGAGCTTGGATCAAAAAGTGATCCTCTCGAAATGTATTATACAGATATTTTTACTGTACCTATTAATATTGCAGGTGTACCAGCAATTTCGATACCCTGTGGTTTTGACAGTAATAATTTACCAATTGGTCTGCAGATGATAGGCCCTCATTTTGAAGAAGGTAAAATTATTCAGGCAGCATATACTTTGGAAAAATTATTAAATATAAAAGATAAGAGAGCCGAATTATAAAAATAGTGAGAGGTGAAAAAATGTCTAAAAAATATGAAACAGTTATTGGGCTGGAGGTTCATGTACAGTTATCTACAGAATCAAAGATTTTTTGTGGATGCAGTACAGAATTTGGTAAAGAGCCAAATGTGAACACATGTCCAGTCTGCTTGGGTTTGCCTGGAACACTACCAGTTTTAAATAAAAAAGTAGTTGATTATGCAATACTTGCTGGACAGGCACTTAATTGCGATATTGCTGAATACAGTAAATTTGACCGGAAAAATTATTTTTATCCTGATCTTCCTAAAGCTTATCAAATTTCACAGTTTGATTTACCTATTGCAGAAGATGGTAATATTGAAATAGAGACTGAAGAAGGCATATTTAATATAGGTGTTCATAGAGTTCACTTAGAAGAAGATGCTGGAAAATTGATTCATGAAGGAAGTATAGATAAATCTAAAGGGAGTCTTGTTGATTACAATAGAACAGGAGTTCCGCTTATTGAAATTGTAAGTGAAGCTGATATGAGATCTCCTGCTCAGGCGAGGGCATATTTGACAGAAATTAAATTAATAATGGAATATCTAGATATTTCTGACTGTAATATGGAAGAAGGTTCTCTGCGCTGTGATGCAAACATATCTTTAAGGCCTTACGGCCAGGAAGAATTTGGCACTAAAGCAGAACTCAAAAACATGAATTCTTTTAGTGCAGTTGAAAAAGGATTAGAATATGAAGTTAAAAGACAGCGGGAAATATTAGAAGATGGCGGCAGGATAGTTCAAGAAACTAGAACCTGGGATGAAAACTTAAATAAAACTATCTCTATGCGGGGTAAAGAAGAAGCACATGATTACAGGTATTTTCCAGAACCTGATTTAGTTCCTTTAGAAATTGATGAAGCATGGAAATCAAAAATGAGAGAACAGCTGCCTGAGCTTCCAAGAAAAAAATACAAGCGTTTTATTTCAGAATTTGGACTTCCAGAGTATGATGCTGAAGTTATAACTGGGAGCAGAGAAATGGCAGAGTTCTTTGAACGCGTTTTAAAAGATTATGATGATCCTAAGAATTTAAGCAACTGGATGATGGGAGAATTTTTGAGGCTTTTAAATGAAAATAATCATAATCCATTTGAATCTGGTGTAAGCCCAGAGGCTCTTGCTCAGATGCTTATTATGATAGATGAAGAAATAATTAGTGGGAAAATAGCTAAAAAAGTATTTGAGATAATGTATAATAGCGGCAGAAATCCGGAAAAAATAGTAAAAGAAGAAGGTTTAAAGCAAATAAGTGATGAAGATGAATTAGAAAATATTGTAGATAATATTATAGCGGAAAACCCGGATGCAGTTGAAGATATAAAAAATGGAAAAGATAGAGCGATTGGTTTTTTGGTTGGCCAGGTTATGAAAGAAACTAGAGGTAAAGCAAATCCAGGTATGGTAAATAATATGTTGAGAAATAAATTGATGGATTAATTAAAATATAAGAGCCCGCATTTTTGCGGGCTTTTAATAAGGGATGGTCTCCTTGAATTTCAGAGAAATCAAAGGAAAAATACAAAATAGAATACCAGGTTCTACCAGAAATCAGCAGTATTATTCAGTACTACTGCCTTTAATCTGTATTGAAGAAAAAATGCATCTAGTTTATGAAGTTCGTTCTCAAAATCTTTCCAGACAGCCGGGCCAAATTTCTTTTCCAGGCGGAAGAGTTGAAAGAGGAGAAGAATTTTCTCAGGCTGCAGTAAGAGAGTGCAGTGAAGAATTACTAATCAATAAAGCTAAAATTAAGTTATTAGGAGAAACAGATTATATAATAACTCCATTTAATTTTATAATTTATGTTTTTGTCGGGAGATTAAAATTTGAAGATCTTTCGCAAATAAATGTCAACAATTATGAAGTAGATGAAATTTTCTCTGTACCCATTGATTATTTTTTAGAAAATGAGGTAGAAAAGTATTCTGCTGTTTTAAAAAGTGAATTTGATGATGATTTCCCCTATCATTTAATTCCCCAAATGGAAAAACGCAATCGAAAAAGGGGAGAATATGAAATATATTTTTACAGATATAATGGTAGGATTATCTGGGGAATTACAGCTGAAATCACAAAAAACTTTATCGATATAATCAGCAATAAGTGAAAAAAGAATTATATTTTAAAAAACTTTGTTATTTTTTTCATAAAGTAACTTGACACGAACTTTATTATATCGTATTATTTAAATAAAGAAAGCTGAATAAATGGGAGGTAATATATAATGCCTTTTTTTACAGGTGATGATTCTCAAAAAATTTTAAATGAAAACTTATCAGTATTAGAAGATGAGGCTGATTTACTTAAAGCAGTAGCTCATCCTATTCGTCTCTGTATTGTTAAAGGCCTTTTAGCTGAAGAAGGCTGTAATGTTTCTGAGATGCAGCATTGTTTAAAAATTCCTCAATCAACATTGTCCCAGCATCTTGCTAAGTTAAGAGAGGCTGGTATTTTAAAGAGTGAGCGCAACGGTCTTGAGAGAAACTATTATGTTGTTAATGATCAGATAGTAAAAATCATTAAAGTTTTAAATGAACTTCAACATGATAAATAATAAAAAATTAATACTTAAAATATTTAAAAAGGCAGTATATACTGCCTTTTTAATTTGTATTTATTTTTCATGTATAAAGTTTTTTGAATTTAAACCACAGCCATACTGCAGCCGGTGTAATACTAAAAACTTCGGAAATTGGAACCGTAATTATAACCCATTATTGGCATATATCCCTGATTAAGTCCAAATATCGGCATAAAAATAAAAGACTGTAGGCGAAAACAAATACCTACTAAAAAACAATTAATGCAGATAAACACTCAAATATGATATTAAGGGAATAGTTACCGCAGCCATAAGTGTTGATAAAAATAAGCATTCAGATGCAAATACATAATTTGCATCATATCTGTCTGCAAAAATTACTCCATTTGCGGATGCAGGCATCGCAATCTGGATGATAAGAATTGTCCTGATCGGATCTGGAGTTTTAAAATAATTTAGTACAAAAAGAGATATAATAGGGATAATAAGCAGTTTTAAAAATGAATAAATAATAATATTTATATCTTTAAAAATACCTGATATTTTAATTTGGGCCAGGCCACTACCGATTACCAGCATAGATAATGGGAATGTTGCCCCTGCTAACATATCCACTGCATTTTTAATTGGTGTAAATAATTTTATTCCTGTTATCATCAAAAACAATCCAAAAATAATTGCAATAACACCATTGTTAAAAACATTTCTGAGTTTTAAACTTCTTTTATTATTTTTACTGAAAAATAGATTTATACCATAAGTCCAGAGAAAAATATGAAAAGCAATAATGCCTATAGACCCAAAAAGAATACCGTTTTCCGGGAATATTACATCAATGACAGGCAGCCCCATATATCCTACATTTCCAAATATAAGGAAAAATTGAATAACCCTTTTTTTATCAGCTGGAATAGTAAATATCTTAATAAATATGTATGATATTGAAATTAGAACAAGATAAAATATTATCCAGTATAAAAATAAATCACGAAAGTTAGCTAATATTTTTGCATTTACATCCATCTGTAGAGAAGAGATCAATCGCGCAGGCAGAATAATATCTAATAATATTTTAGAGATTGCACTTGTCTCTTTTTCATCAAGATAACTGCTTTTGCGGAGATAATAGCCAACTCCTATTAGTAAGAATAATGCAATAATCTGTAATATAACAATTTGAAAATTCAACTTTTACCTCCATTCATATTATTTATTTTTTAACTAACTAGAAGTTATAATTTATCTAATATTAACTATCAAATAATTTTACCATAGAAGAATTTTAGTGTCAAAATATTAGATGATCTCTTTAAAGCAATAAAGTTAGAGCTGCTTTTTAAGAATATAGATGTTGGCCTATAGTATTTCTTTATGATAAACTAGTTAAGAAGATCAAAATCACAGGAAAAATAAGTAGAGGAGTAATTATCGATATGGAGATAGGTGAGATTAAAACTATTAAAATAAGTGATTTAGCTTATGGTGGAGACGGGGTTGGTAAAAGCAGTGATGGTAGAGCTATATTTATTCCTTTAACAGCTCCAGGTGACCTGGTAAAAGCTAAAATAACAAAAATAAAAAAAAGTTATGCTTTTGGAGAATTAATAGAAATATTAAAAAAAGGTGAAGCTAGAATAGATGCTCCCTGTCCTGTTTATTATGATTGTGGAGGCTGTCAGCTTCAGCATATAAGTTATTCAAAAGAACTAGAATTAAAAAAAGAAAATATAGAAGAATTAATATCTAGAATTGGAGAGATAAAGGACTTTAAGGTTAATGAAGCTATTTTTGGTGTTGATGATTTTCGGTACAGAAATAAAGCTCAATTTCCTTTAGAAGTTGATAAAGAAAATAAGATTACTGCTGGTTTTTATAAGAGAGGAAGTCATGAGGTAGTACCCTATCATGATTGTCTTATTCAGCATCCACTTATTAATAGGATATTAAAAACCACATTAAAAGAATTAAATAAATTTAAAATTTCTGTTTACGATGAAAAAAGTCATTCAGGTTTATTACGGCATCTAGTTATTAGAGTAGGTGTATGTACAAATCAAGCTCTTTTAGTTTTTGTTACTAATGGAAGTTATTTTGCAGAAAAAGAAATAATTGCAGAAAATCTTTTAAAAAAAATACCAGAATTAAAGGGTGTAGTTCAGAATATCAATCAAAAAAGAACCAATGTTATTTTTGGTGAAGAAAATAAAGTTATAAGAGGCAGAAGCTATATTAGAGAATATATTAATAAAATAGCTTACAATATATCGGTCCGATCATTTTTTCAAGTTAATACCCTGGTAGCTGGAAAATTATATGAACAGATAAAAACTTATCTTGGTCAGAGCGGAAAAGATACTATTATAGATGCTTTTTCTGGTACAGGCAGTATAGCATTATATTTGGCTGATAAAGCTAAAAAGATTTATGCTGTAGAGTCACTTTCAAGTGCAGTTAAAGATGGCAGAGAAAATGCAGTTTTAAATGGAATTAAAAATATTGAGTTTATTGAAGGTTTAGTTGAAGAAGAATTAGATAGTATAGTTAAAAAAGATATTATTGATACGATTATTTTTGATCCACCAAGAAAAGGATTAGATAAAAAAACTATAAAACTATTAAAAAAAGTGAAGATCAAAAAAATTATTTATATTTCTTGTAACCCTGCAACACAGGCAAGAGATCTTAAAAGTCTTAAGAGCCATTATAATCTTATAGAAGTTCAGCCAGTTGACTTATTTCCACAGACATATCATATAGAGTCAGCTGCGTTGTTAAAATTAAAATAGAATTGGTCAGTTAAGGTCAAAAAATATTCTAATTACTTGCTAAGTATTAGTGAATTATGATATATTATTATATAGTTATAGTAGTATTTGCTAATTAATAATACTCCAGTAATGGAAGGGGTAAAAAATATGAACATCTTATTACTAGTTATATTTACTTTAGTCGGTATAGCTGGTTTGGTGTATAAAGTAGATTCAGGTGTATTTATTGGTTTTGGACTTATTCCATGGCAAATTTTAAAAATAAAACTAAAAAAGAAATGGGTTCTGTCTGCTATAATTATTACAACATTAATAGGTGGCGGTTATTTTATTTATTTAAATAAATGGTTAATAACAGCTTTATTTATATTTATTCAGTTATATAATTATTGGGGCTTATTAAATGCCGAAAATGAATAATAAAATATAAAATAACATAATAAAACAATAGGAGGAATTTATGATGCTGACATATTTATATGAATGTGAAGAATGTGGAAGATTTGAAGAATTTCAGAGTATTAAAGATGATGCATTAGAAAAATGTCCTAAATGTGGAAGAGAAGTAAAAAGAATAATAGGAGCTCCTGGTATTTTATTTAAAGGCTCAAATTTTTATGTTAATCAGGAGAAAAAAGCTGATTCAAAACCGATAAAAACTAAAGAAAATAAAAAAGATGAGAAAGCTTCTTAAAATATAATGAGCCGGCCTTAGTGCCGGTTTTAATTTTAGATATGAAAGAAGGTAAAACAATGGCTGTTGTATCATTAAAAAAATGTGGGTCATATGAACAAAAAGAATTAAATAAGAGTTTAGAAAAACTTTTAGAAGAATTAGGAGGTCTTTCTTCCTTTGTAGAAAAAGATCAAACTGTTCTGCTCAAGGTTAATCTGTTGATGGGGAAAGAGCCAGATTATGCAGTTACTACTAACCCTGAAATTGTTAGAATAATAGGAAGGAAAATTAAAGAATTGGGTGCAGAAGTATTGATTGCTGATAGTCCAGGCGGCCCATTTAATAAAAATGCATTGAAAAAGGCATATAAAAAATCTGGATTTACAAAAATTGCTGAAGAAGAAGATTTTGGACTTAATTTTAATACAGATTCACATAAGGTAGAATTTAAAGAAGGTAACATAAATAAGTCATTTCAGCTGGCAGATTATCTCAAAAAAGCTGATGTGATTATTAATCTACCTAAATTAAAGACACACGGGCTAACGATGTATACAGGAGCCGTAAAAAATCTATTTGGCTGTATACCAGGAGTCTTAAAAGCGGAATACCATTTAAGAATGCAATCTGTTTACGATTTTTCTAGAATGCTTAATGATTTAGCTTTACTTATAAAGCCGGAATTAACTATAATGGATGCGATAGTAGGTATGGAAGATGAAGGGCCTTCTAATGGAACACCAAAACATTTTAATTATCTTCTTGCTTCAAAATCTCCCTTTTATTTAGATTTAGCAGCTGTGAAAATAATTGGAATAGAGGAAGCTGAAAAGGTGCCCTCACTCAAAACAGCTTATGAAGACAGGATAATTGCTGATGATGATTTAATATTAAAAGGAGATAAACTATTTCCATTTGCAGATACCATTATTCCAAAGATTGAGAAAGAAAATAATCTTTTAAATACAAGAATGCCTGATTTTTTAGCAGATATTCTGGAAAAGTTATTAAGGCCTAAACCTGTTTTTAAAGAAGATAAATGTGTTGGATGCAGAACCTGTTATGAAAATTGTCCGCCAGATGCCATTGAAATGGTAGATAATTTTCCAGAAGTAGACCTAAGCACATGTATTCGCTGTTTTTGCTGCCAGGAACTATGTCCTTATGATGCAGTAGAAATTAAATACCCCTTACTTGCCCGAATGTTTTTTTCAAAATAATGGAGGTTTAAAAATTAATGAAAATTGGAGTTATTTCTGATACACATCTTCCTGATTCGGGAAGTGAGTTACCAGAAAAATTAATAAAAGAATTAAAGAAAGTTGACTTAATTGTTCATGCAGGAGATCTTACAGAAATCAAATATTATGAACAATTAATATCAGTTAATGAAGTTAAAGCCGTTGCAGGTAATATGGATAGTTTTGAACTTCAAAATAAGTTGAATAAAAAAATATCTTTTACTGTCAATGGGAAAAAAATATCAATTATTCATGGTCATCAGTTTAGAGGCAAAAATATGCTGCAGGGATTGAATTATAGTTTTCCAGAAAGTGATTTAATTATATTTGGTCATACTCACAGGCCTTTTAACGAAAAATTAGGTGGGAAAATATTTTTTAATCCAGGGTCTCCAACCGACAAAAGACTGGAGAAAAATTATACTTTTGGTATAATAGATATAGGTGACCAGATAAATTCAGAAATAAAAATTTTAGAGGAGGGATATTGATGTCAGTTTATGATACAGCTAGAAGGCTTGAGAAAAAGTTAAAAAATTCAGATCAATATCAAAATTATCAGGAGTTAAGGGAAAAAATAGAGGGGAATTCTGGTTCTAAGAAAATGCTTATTGATTATCAAAATTTGATGATTGAAATGCAGAACAAAAGAATGTCTGGCGAAGAATTAAATGAAGAAGATAAAAAGAGACTGCAGAATCTGCAGAATTTGATAGAAATTAATAATAATGTAAAAAAATATTTAGAAGCAGAATATCAACTGAGTCAAATGATAAACGATCTTCAAAAAATAATATTTTCTGATCTTCAAGTTGGCATATTAGAAGATGATGAGATTTCTGAAGATGAACCCGAAAAAAGTTAAAAAATAAGCACCCAAATTTGGGTGCTTTAAAAATAACACACTTTATACAGGTTGTACTTCTTTTACTCCATCAACATTTTGCTTCAGTGTTCTTTCAATACCGTTTTTTATGGTTAAGGTTGACATTGGACAACCACTACATGCACCAAGGAGCTTAACTTTTACAATGCCATCTTCTGTCACTTCAACAAGTTCTACATCTCCACCATCAGCTTGAAGGCTGGGTCTTATTTTATCAATATATTTTTCAACTTCTTCTTTCATTATTGCACCTCCTAAATTTACTTTATGTCAATTATACAAAAAAACTCAAGTTTTTACAAGTGAAAAAACAGGAGAATGATAAAAATGTCTAACTTTGTTCATTTACATAATCATACAGCCTATAGTCTTCTAGATGGAGCTATCAAAATTGATGATTTAATTAAAAAGACTAAAGAATATAATATGCCAGCAGTTTCAATAACTGATCATGGTGTGTTATATGGTATGATTGATTTTTATAAAAAAGCAAAAAAAGAAAATATTAAGCCTATAATAGGCTGTGAATTATATTTAAGTTCAGGCAGCAGATTTGCCAGAAAAAGAAAAAACTTTCATCTTCTTCTGCTTGCTGAAAATAAAAAAGGTTATCACAATTTAATTCAGCTGGTTTCTAAGGCCTGGTTGGAAAGCTTTTACTATAAGCCCCGGGTTGATAAAGATTTACTGGCAGAATATAGTGATGGTCTTATCTGTCTTTCCGCCTGTATACAGGGAGAGATACCTCAATTGATTTTAGATGGGAATTATGATCTTGCCAAAAAAGCAGTTTCTGATTATCAGGCAATTTTTGGACGGGAAAATTTCTTTTTAGAACTGCAGGATCATCATTTGAGCAAAGAAAAAGAGGCTGCACAGGGTCTAATTCGCTTAAGCCGTGAAGAAAATATACCTGCAGTAATTACTAATGATGTCCACTATTTAAATAAAGAAGATGCTGAACTTCATGATATTTTACTTGCTCTGCAGACTGGAACAACAACTGCTGATGAAAACAGAATGACTTTTCAAGGAGAAGAGTATTATTATAAATCAGCGTCTGAAATGAAGAATATTTTTCCGGATTTTAGATCAGCTTATGATAATACAATAAAAATTTCCGAAAGAATAGACTTGGAACTTGATTTTAATCATTTTTATTTACCTGATTTTCCTGATTTGGATCAAGAAGAATCTCCAGAAGATTTATTAAAAAAACTATGTCTGAATGGATTGAAAGAGAAAAATATGACAGATAATCAAGAGGCTTTAGAAAGATTAAAATATGAACTTAAAATAATTTATAAAATGGGATATGCTGCCTATTTTTTAATTGTTTATGATTTTGTTGCATATGCAGAAAAAAACAATATTATGGTTGGACCAGGTAGGGGATCAGCAGCTGGTAGTTTAGTTGCTTATCTTCTTAAAATAACTAAGGTAAACCCATTAAAATATGGTTTGATTTTTGAGAGGTTTTTGAACCCTGAACGTATAACAATGCCTGACATTGATATTGACTTTGATGAGAACAGAGATCAAATAATTGATTATGTTAAAGAAAGGTATGGAGAAGAAAGAGTAGCTCAGATTGGGACATTTGGTACTATGGCAGGTAGAGCTGCTGTTAGAGATATAGGAAGAGCATTAGGAATCTCTTATGGAAAAGTTGATAAAGTTGCAAAAATGATTTCTTCACGAGCTGGAATAGAAGAATCAATGTCAAATTCCAAAAAATTAAAGAATTTATACAATCAAGATAGTCAGGTAAAAGAGTTAATTGATTATGCAAAAGGAGTAGAGGGTTTTCCACGCCATATTTCTACACATGCTGCAGGAGTTATAATTGGTGCTGAACCGCTTGCTCAAATAGTTCCGCTGCAGAAACAAGACGAAAGTGTGATTACTCAGCTGCCAATGGGTGATTTAGAATCACTGGGTTTATTAAAAATGGATTTTTTAGGGCTCAGAAACTTAACAGTAATTAAAAATACTCTTGAGTTAATAAAAAAACGAAAAGGAATAGAAATAGATATTAATTCTATTCCTCTAGATGATAAAGAAGTTTATGAATTTTTGAGTTCAGGTAAAACTGCAGGTGTGTTTCAGATGGAGTCATATCTTTTTCAATCTCTAAATAGAAAATTAAAGCCTGATGAATTTAATGATTTAATTGCAATGCTGGCACTTGGTAGACCTGGTCCGCTTGGCAGTAATATTGTAGATGATTTTATAGATATTCGCCATGGGAAAAAAGAAGCAGAATATCTTCACCCGAAATTAAAGCCAATTTTGAAAGAAACCTTCGGCATGATTTTATATCAGGAACAGGTAATGGAAATAGCATCTTCGCTTGGTGGATATACTATGGGAGAAGCTGATATATTAAGACGAGGTATGGGAAAAAAGAAAAAAGAACTTGTTGCTGCTGAAAGAGAAAAATTTGTCCGTGGAGCTGTTGAAAATAAAATCAAAAGACAGACTGCAGATGAAATATTTGATCAGATGGAATATTTTGCTGGTTATGGTTTTAACAAGTCTCATTCAACAGCATATGCATTTTTAGCTTATCAAACAGCCTATTTAAAATATCATTATACTGCTGAATTTATGGCTGCATTATTTTCTTCAGTTATGGGCAATCATGATAAAATAGCAGATTATATTAAAGCATGTAGAGAAATGAATATAGAAATCTTAGCTCCAGATATTAATAAAAGCTCTCATGATTTTATAGCTGAATCAGATAGGAGGATTCGCTATGGTCTAAAAGCAATAAAAAATATGGGTTCTAATACTATACATGCTGTAGAGAAAGCTAGAAAAAATGGAGAATTCAAATCAATAATTGATTTTTTAAAAAGAATAGATATAAGTTCATTAAATATCCAATCATTAGAAGCATTGATTAAAGCAGGAGCTTTTGACAGTATATCTGAGAATAGAGCTGGATTATTAATCAATTATGAAGAGATTTATAACAAATATAATTCTTTTCATAAAAATAGAGCCAAGGGCCAGCAGTCATTTGCAGAACTGTTTTCGGATGATAATTCATTTATGGAGGAAGATTTAAAATATAATGAAATTGATGAATTGGAAACTGAAACTATTTTAAGTCAAGAAAAAGAATTCCTGGGGGTATATCTTTCTGCTCATCCGCTCGATAAATATAATAATAAATTAAAAAAAATAAATACTCTTCCAATAAATAAAGCTGCTGCTGCGGCAGAAGGGAGTATTGTATTTACAGCAGGTCATATTATATCTTATAAGGAGCATATTACTAAGCGAAACAATAAAATGGCTTTTATTACTATAAATGATCAAAATGATAAAATAGAAGTAATTATTTTTGCAGATTTATTTAAAAATCTTGATTTTGATTTAAATCAGGAAAAAAACATAACTGTATTAGGGAAAAAAAATGACAGTCAATTAATTGCAGAATATATTTTTTCGTTAGAAAATAATTTTCTAATCATAAATATTGATAAATTACAAAATAATAAAATTTTAGGACTAAAAAAATATTTATTAAAAAAAGAAGGTAATATACCTGTTCTGTTGAAAAAAGATAATAAGATGATTGCTGCAGAAAAAGATTTTTTTATTAACAATACTAGAATTACTTTTCAAGAATTGAGCAGTGCATTAGGTGAATCTAATTTTAAATTCATATAGAATAGACTAAATAGGCTATAATAGTCAGGTGGAATTTAGTAATAAAATCCGACTCAAAGTTGAAAAATACATGAGAAAAATATCTCAAATCTAAATTTAAATCATTTAAATATCACAAAATTTCTTGACATTTCTTTTTTGCTTATTATATTATTAACTAGATAAAGGAGGAATACCATGGATGTTAATGCTGATTATCTTTTAATTAAAGCACTTGAAAATGGTGTAACAATTATAGGATTAACGAGAGGAAAAGACACTAAATTTAATCATACAGAAAAATTGGATAAGGGAGAAGTTTTAGCTGCACAATTTACAGAAAATGTTTCTGCAATGAAAATACGGGGCAAAGCAGAGATTATAAGTAAGCATGGGAAATTGAATTCAGACAGCAGCCAGTGATTTAAATTAAGATTTGCTGGAAAGGAGTTAAGTTACTTATGTGGCAGGTTGTATATATAGCTTCTTCTAAAAAAGAGGCCCAGGAAATTCTGAATATAATGGAAAGTGAAGGATTTTTAGTTGATATTGAAAACACTGGGATTGATAATTATCAGATAAAGGTACCTGCTATTGAAGCTGAAGAGGCTTACTCCTGTTTACATAAAAATTTTTAACTGGAGGAATTGTAATGAAAAAGATTGCTGTACTGACAAGTGGGGGAGATGCTCCAGGCATGAACCCGGCAATAAGGTCAGTTGCTCGAACAGCTATTTTTTATAATTTAGAAGTAGTTGGAGTAAAACATGGATATGAGGGATTAATTAATAAAGATTTTTTTCCTATGAATAGAGGTTCAGTTGCAGATATTATTCAAAGGGGTGGAACTGTATTACTTTCTGCTCGTTGTGAAGAGTTTAAAACTGAAGAAGGTAGAAAAAAAGCATATAAAAATATGCGAGATGAAAATATTGATGCTCTAGTTGTAATTGGTGGAGATGGTTCTTTACGTGGTGTTCAAAAAATAAATCAGGAAAGCGAGATTAGAGCAGTAGGTATACCTGCTACAATTGATAATGATCTTTCCTGCACTGATTATACCATTGGTGTAGATACAGCTATGAATACCATTCTTGATGCTGTAAATAAAATTAGGGATACAGCCACATCTCACGAAAGAACATTTGTAATAGAATGTATGGGACGAGATTCAGGTTATCTTGCTTTAATGGCAGGACTTGCCGGTGGAGCAGAATTTATTTTAGTTCCAGAAATTGATTTCACCCCCCAGGAAGTAAGTGAAAGGATTGTCCAGGGTTTTGAACGAGGCAAACTGCACAGTTTAATCTTGATAGCAGAAGGAGTTAAGGCACCTTTTGCAGATCTAACAGGATATAACGGTAGTCCTGGGCTTGCTATGGGAGAGTTAATCAGAGAATCGACTGGTATGGAAACAAGAGTTACAATTTTAGGACATCTTCAGCGGGGTGGGAGCCCTACTGCTACAGATAGAATTATTGCAAGTAGAATGGGAGCTGAGGCAGTTGAGATATTAATTGAAGGTGAAAGAAATAAGATGGTTAATTATAAAGATAATTCTATTGGAAGCTGTTCAATTGAAGATTCAATTGAAAAAGTACAGCAGATAGATATGGATATTTATAATCTTGCAAGTATCTTATCAATGTAAATAAATAAATATAAATAAAAACTGGGAGGTTAATATGCGAAAAACAAAAATTGTATGTACACTTGGTCCTGCTACTAATGATAAAGAAACAATAAAAAAAGTAGTGGAGGCTGGGATGAATGTAGCTAGATTTAATTTTTCACATGGCAATCATGAAGAACAAAAACAGAGATTTGATTTAGTAAAAGAGGTTGAAAAAGAAACTGGAATTCCGATTGGAATCATGCTTGATACTAAAGGACCTGAAATTAGGACTGGAGAAATGGAAGGAGATAAAATAGAGCTTAAGGAAGGAAGCGAGCTCTTAATCTCTAAAAAAGATGTAATGGGAACAACAACTAAGATTTCTACTTCGTATAAGGAACTGGCAAATGATTTAAAAAAAGGGAATAGAATTTTAATTGATGATGGACTAATTGAATTGGAAGTTATAGACATTAAGAATAACGATATTATTACTAAAGTACTTAATGGTGGTGAATTGGGATCACGTAAAGGTGTTAACCTTCCTGGTGTAAATGTTAATTTACCTTCATTAACTGAAAAAGATATTCAAGATATAAGATTTGGAGTTGAAGAAGGAGTTCATTTTATTGCAGCTTCTTTTGTTAGAAAAGCAAATGATGTAATTGAAATCAGAAAGCTTTTAGAAGAAACAGGTAACGAAGATATTTTTATTATCGCCAAGATTGAAAATCAGGAAGGTGTAGAGAATCTTGATTCAATACTTGAGGTTGCAGATGGTATTATGGTTGCTAGAGGTGATCTTGGAGTAGAAATTCCTGCAGAAAAAGTGCCTATTGTACAAAAAATGATGATTCGTAAATGCAATAGAGCTTCAAAACCTGTTATTACTGCTACTCAGATGCTGGATTCAATGATTCGTAATCCACGCCCAACTAGAGCTGAAGCTTCGGATGTTGCTAATGCAATTTATGATGGAACTGATGCAACAATGTTATCTGGGGAATCAGCTGCAGGTAAATATCCTATACAATCTGTTAAGACGATGGCTCAAATTGCAAATGAGGTTGAGGAATCAGACAGTTATAAAGAGAAATTTGCTGATAATTATCAATTTGCAGCAAATACTGTTACAGGGGCAATCAGTTTAGCTACCTGTGAAACATCAGAAAAACTTGAAGCACAAGCAATAATTACTTCAACTGGATCTGGTCTGACAGCAAGAACAGTATCTAAATTTAGACCCCAGACTTTAATAATTGCAGTTACTCCAAGCAAAAGAGTTTTACATCAGCTAGTATTAAGTTGGGGTATTTACCCATTGATTTCTGCTAGGAGTAATAACACTGATGAGATGATGGAAAATGCAATTGATGCAGCATTAGATAATAAATTGATTGAAGAAGGTGACCTGGTTACAATTACTGCAGGAACTCCAGTTGGTATTTCTGGAACTACTAACTTGATTAAAGTTGATGTTGTTGGTAAACCAGTAGCTCAAGGTCAAGGTATTGGCAAAGGTATTATAGTTGGAAAAGCCAAAACAGTAACTTCTGCTGAAGAAGCAAATGAAAAGATAAAAGAAGGAGATGTCATGATTGCTTCTATGACAGATAGAGATTATATACCTGCTATGAAGAAAGCCTCAGCTCTTGTAACATTTGGTGGAGGTTTAACTTCACATCCAGCTATAGTCGGCCTTAATATTGGCATCCCTGTTGTTGTTAATACAGGAGATATTAAAGATGAATTTGAAGATGGTGAATTAATTACTGTTGATGGAGTAAGAGGATTAATTTATAGAGGAAAAGCACATCTTAAGTAAATAGCAGTTTCATTAATTAAATAATAATGAATTGAGACCGCAGATATTTATTTTAGATTTTCTTATAATAAAATCTGCGGTTTATATTTGTCTTGTAATCTATTCAAAACTTTGATATTATTAAGCTTGGTAAAAAAATAATTTTTTGCTTATTACTTTACAATGATAAAGTAATAAAGTATAATAAAACAAAACTATTAGGAGGAATTCACATGAGAAATTCATTTTCAAGTATTTTAGTTTTAATGCTGGCAGTTTTATTAGTTTTTGCAGGGACTGCAGCAGCTGATGATTCTCTAGCAGAGATTCAAGAAAAAGGTAAAATGGTTGTAGGTTTAGACGATAGTTTTCCACCAATGGGATTCAGAAGTGAATCAGGTGATATTGTTGGTTTTGATATTGATCTTGCCAAAGAAGCTGCTGAAAGAATAGGTGTAGATGTTGAGTTTAAAGCAGTTGATTGGGATGGAGTTATTTTAAGCTTGCGTAATGGTTCAATTGATGTAATCTGGAATGGTTTAACAATAACTGAAGAAAGAGATGAAAGAATAGATTTTACTCAGCCCTATTTAGCTAATAGTCAGGCTATTATAGTTCAGGCTGATAGTGACATAGAAAGAAAAGAAGATCTTGCAGACAAGGTTGTAGGTATTCAGCTGGGCAGTAGTGCTGTAAGTGCAGTTGAATCAGAACCAGAAGTACTTGATTCTTTTAAAGAACTTCGTCAATTTTCAAATAATACTGAAGCACTTCTTGATCTGCAGACCAGCAGAGTTCAAGCAGTTGTAGTTGATGTTATTGTTGGCCGATATTATATGAGTCAGCGAGAAGGTCAATTTAGAGTTTTAGAAGACAACTTTGGAAGCGAAGAATATGGTGTTGGTGTTAGAGAAGATGCAGATTCATTCAGAATGGCTATCAATGAAGCTCTTGATGAAATGATTGAAGATGGAACTGCAGCAGAAATCTCTGAAAAATGGTTTGGAGAAGATATTTTGCTTAAGTAGGAGGAGTTTAATCGGTGGACTATATTATAAATGTTTCAGGATATATTCTGGAAGGTAGTATTGTTACCTTTCAGCTTTATTTGATAACAGCTTTACTTTCTGTATTTTTGGGTATTGCAGGGGCTCTTGGTAAAATTTCTAAAATTCCTCTTTTAAACTCTTTTTTATCTTTTTATACCTGGGTTTTTAGAGGAACTCCCTTATTACTGCAGCTGTTTTTTGCTTATTATGGTCTGCCGGTTTTGGGAATCACTTTAGAACCATTTCCTGCAGCTGCTTTAACATTTACAATTAATTATGGTGCTTATTTTACTGAAATATTTAGAGGTGGAATAGAATCGATAGATAATGGTCAGTATGAAGCAGCTCAGGTTTTGGGTATGAACTACAGACAGACAATGAGTAGAATAATAATTCCTCAGACAGTAAAAAGAGTATTGCCTGCTACAAGCAATGAAGCAATTAACCTTGTAAAAGATAGTGCACTTGTTGCAGTTATTGGATTAGGTGATCTGCTGAGAGCAGCCAAAGTTGCAGTTACTAGAGACTTTTCTATTATCCCTTTTATTATAGCTGCAGTTTTTTATCTAATTATCAGTTCTGTAATAGTAAATATATTTAGGAGATTGGAAAATAAATATTCTGTTTACGAATAGGTGATAAATTTGGAAATGATTGAAGCAAAAAATATTTATAAAAGCTTTGCAGAACTTGAAGTACTGTCTGATGTTTCATTTACGGTTAATCAGGGAGAAGTTATCTCTGTGATTGGACCTTCTGGTTCAGGTAAAAGTACTCTGCTGAGATGTTTAATTGGTTTGGAAGCAATAGATTCGGGAGAAATTTATATTGAAGGATTATCTGTTAAAAAAGCAGGGAGAAAAGCCTATCAGAAAATGGGTATGGTATTTCAGGGTTTTAATCTATTTCCCCATAAAACTGTACTCGGAAATTTGATTGAAGCACCAATAGTGGTAAATGGTGAAGATAAAAAAGAAGTTAAAAAAAGGGCAGAAGCTCTTTTAGAAAAAGTTGGTCTTTATGATAAAAAAGATGCATATCCTTCTCAGCTTTCAGGAGGTCAAAAGCAGAGAGTAGCTATAGCAAGGGCACTGGCAATGCAGCCAGATATTATGCTTTTTGATGAGCCAACATCTTCTCTTGACCCAGAACTGGTAGGAGAAGTACTAACTGTTATCAGAGATCTGGCTGATGAAAATATAACAATGATGGTAGTAACTCACGAAATGAGTTTTGCACAGGATGTTTCTGATAGAGTATTTTTTATGGATCATGGTAAGATTATTAGTGACTCTGTACCAGAAAAAATATTTGTTAACCCTGATTCCACAAGAATACAAAACTTTTTAACAAAAATTTTAAGTCAAAATGATGGCTCCCTTTAACAGGGGAGTTTTTATTTTTAAATATATATTTGCTTTTATAATCCAGGCCTGTTAAAATGTTTACAGATAATTAATAGTTATTTAATATATTATTAATTTAACTTCTATAAGCTAATAATAAGAAAAGGGAAGGGAAGTGTATATATTTGATAAAAATAAAAACTGATTTACACACACATACTGTAGCAAGTGGTCATGCATATTCTACAGTTGATGAAATGGCAAAAGGGGCTTTTATTAAGGGACTTAAATTAATTGCAATAACAGATCACGGGCCTAATATTCCAGGAGGTCCACATATCTATCATTTTGGGAATATAGCTGTATTACCTGATAAGTTATATGGAGTTAGGATAATTAAGGGTGTTGAAGCTAATATTCTTGATAATGGTAAATTAGATTTAAGTAATGATATGCTATCCAGGCTTGACTTTGTTTCTGCAGGTATCCATCGAGATACAGGACATAATCTAAAAAATAAAAAAGATTTTACCAATGCCACAATTAAAGCAATGGAAAATCCCTATT